>JASLFR010000097.1 GCA_030150565.1 Cardiobacteriales bacterium
AATTCCTGGCACTTTAGTGAGGCGAGCCATATCTTCCGTCAGGATCACCTCCCGCAATTCAGAAGCGTTGAGACCTGAGAGAATTCCAATCGCACTCTTTGGCCCAATTCCAGAGACCTTAATAAGAATGCGAAACGCCTCTCGCTCCCGCTCATCACTAAAGCCATAAAGAAGAGACGCATCCTCCCTAACCACATGGTGAATCGCAAGCGTCACCTCTTTTCCAAGCGGAGGGAGCAGAGCAAAACTGCTAATTGGTAGCTCCACCTCATACCCCACTCCCCCAACATCGATCAACGCAACATTTGGAGCGTAAGTAGCGGCTAGTATGCCTCTTAATCGACCAATCATAATGCAATCCTCTCTCTTCTATCGCCTCTTGCTCTTACCGAGCTCAACTCTAATGTTCGATGGTAAGCGTGCGTTAATGCCGCTGCAAGCGCATCGGCCGCATCCTCTTGGGGAGGAGCATTAAGACGCAATAGACGTTGAACCATCGCCTGAACCTGCGCTTTTTTAGCGTGCCCATTTCCAACCACACTCTGCTTAATTCGGGTAGCGGCATACTCATGCACCTCTAAATTTGCCATCGCAGCAGCACAGAGCGCAACCCCCCTCGCCTGCCCTAGCTTAATTGCTGATTGAGGATTGCGATGCATGAAGACCTCTTCAATCGAGAATACTGTCGGCTTATAGAGTCCAATAAGATGATCAATCCCCTGAAAAATTGTATGGAGGCGCTCTGCCATACTCATCTCACTCTTAACACGAATACAGCCGCTATCGATATATTGAGGCTGACGGAGCTTACTAATATCGATCACACCATACCCTGTAATGCGGGAGCCTGGATCAATTCCGAGTACAATCATTGCATCAATTGCTCAAGAATCTCTTCAGAGATATCCCCATTTGAGTAGACCTTCTGCACATCATCAAGATTCTCTAACGTCTCTACAAGTGCGATCATCTTCTCTGCATTCTCAAGATCGAGCGCTGTCGTATTATCTGCATGCATTGTGACTTCTGACTCTTCAGGCTCAAAACCTGCTTCTACCATCGCTTGATGCACTTCAGCGTACGTTTTTGGTGTAGTTAATACCTCCATTGAGCCATCTTCATCAACAATCACATCTTCAGCGCCTGCGATGATCGCAGCTTCTGTTAAAGCATCCTCATCCGTCCCTTTAGGATAGGAGAGCACACCGCGCTCGGTAAATTGGAAAGCGACAGAACCATCGGTTCCCAAATTTCCCCCATGCTTTGTGAAGGCGTGACGAACTTCAGCTGCTGTACGATTTCGATTGTTCGATAAACAATCCACCATCACCGCAACTCCCCCTGCGCCATACCCTTCATAACGGATCTCCTCATCAGGCTCACCACCACCAATCCCCAAACCTCGATTAATCGCTCGATCAATATTATCTTTTGGCATATTCGCCGCCAACGCTCGATCGATCGCCAAGCGCAGACGAGGATTGGTATCAGGGTCGCCATTATTACCTGATCGCACTGCAACCGTAATCTCACGAATAAGGCGCGTAAAGATTTTTGCTCTCTTTTTATCTTGCGCCCCTTTTCTATGTTGAATATTCGCCCATTTACTATGACCAGCCATACTAAAACCTCGCTTTTATCTGAAAAAATCATCTAATCCGTGATGAAAAATGGGGTCTATTTTACCACACCTCTAAAATGAGAAATCTGAGAATTAACAGCCAAATACTATTTTGTAATCTCTTTTATCGCTTAGAATCATCGCTTATGCTAAAGTCTGCATCTATATCGATAAGCTATCGAATAGAAGTGAAGGTAAACTATCTGCTCAATGAGGTATCTAATCTGGTGAATACTAATTATCAACGTCGCCACTCTCGCTGGTATGAGATTATTCTGTTTAATACAGGATTCCAATTGGCTATGGGATTCTTAATCGTCATCCTCATTCCAATCCTCATTCGCTGGCCAGAACTTTTTCATTCTGACATATCACTCAACAGAGTACAGCTACATACTATCGTTGCCAATTCACTAGCCTTTTTAGGATCTTTCATCGTTCTTAAAAAGATGCACCGTTTCCCTGGATCACGCACTTTATCTTTTATCGTACCAACAATCGCATTTTACTGGTTGATAGCAATTGCTATCCTCTTCTTTTTTCGGCTCGATTATGCCCGTAGTGTATTGGGAGGCTCCTTTATATTGGCGAATGTTTGGGCCTTTTTAGGCTTCTTTATTGGGCGAAAATATTATCAGCCTAAGCTTGCTCTACTCCCCTATGGTCAAGCGCCGGAACTTGCGAAAAATCCTAATGTAGTGGCAACTCTGCTCGCCACCCCCGACTTATCTGGACGCCGCTATGATGCGGTTGTGGCCGATCTCAATAGTGAGATGCCCAATGAGTGGCAACGTTTTTTAGCAGAGTGTACATTAGCCCGCATCCCTGTCTACCACTCTAAACAGCTCATTGAACGGATGACTGGGCGAGTTAAAATCACCCATCTTTCAGAGAATATCTTTGGGGTACTCCACCCCTCCCCCATTTATGAGGCACTCAAGCGTGGGATTGAGGTGATCGCCGTAGCGACAACAGCGCCTATTTGGGTGCCGATTATGCTCATTACCGGCATTATTATTAAATTAGAGACCCCGGGCCCGATGTTTTTTACCCAGAAACGGGTGGGCTTAGGAAACAAGGATTTTACCGTTTATAAGCTGCGCTCCATGGGGGTAGACTCTGAAAAAAAGGGAGCCCAATTTGCCCAAGCGAATGATATGCGGGTGACCCGTGTGGGGCGCTTTATTCGCAAAACACGGATTGATGAGATTCCACAATTTATTAATGTACTTAAAGGGGAGATGAGCTTAATTGGCCCCCGCCCCGAGCAGCGTACCTTTGTAGAGCAGTTT
>JASLFR010000075.1 GCA_030150565.1 Cardiobacteriales bacterium
GCCAATCAGGTGACAGCCTTTATCGGCCCTTCAGGATGTGGAAAATCAACGCTCCTTCGCACCTTTAATAAGATGTATGAGCTCTATCCCGAGCAGCATGCGGAAGGGGAGATTCTGATTAATGATGAGAATATTCTCACCAGTAAGCAGGATGTTGCACTTTTGCGTGCAAATGTGGGGATGGTCTTTCAAAAGCCGACCCCCTTTCCGATGTCGATCTACGATAACATCGCCTTTGGTATTAAACTTTTTGAGAATCTCTCCCGCATTGAGATGGAGGAGCGGATCGAATGGGCGCTCACTAAATCGGCGCTATGGGATGAGACAAAAGATAAACTACACGAGAGTGGCTATAACCTCTCTGGCGGGCAGCAGCAACGTTTAAGTATCGCCCGAGCGATCGCGATTCGTCCTGAGATCTTATTGATGGATGAGCCCTGTTCTGCGCTCGATCCTATCTCCACAGGGAAGATTGAGGAGCTGATCTGTGAGCTAAAAGAGGATTATACGATCGTGATGGTTACTCACAATATGCAGCAGGCGGCTCGCTGCTCCGATAAGACGGCATTTATGTATCTTGGGGAGCTTATTGAGTTTGATGATACAGATAAAATTTTCACCAAACCGAGCCATCAGCAGACAGAAGATTATATTACTGGGCGTTACGGCTAGGCCAAAGAGAGGAGAAGGATGAAAGCGATCAATTTAAATAATCATATCTCGGCACAATTTAATGCGGAGCTTGAGCGCTCGATGGGCAAAGTGCTAGAGATGGGGGGCTTAACAGAGCGGCAGCTGCGGGATTCGATTCGCGCCATGATGAGTAAGGATGAAGCGCTTGCGCGGGAAATTATTGAGCGTGATGGCGTGATTAACGAGCTCGAGGTGGAGATCAATGAGCTCTGCATCACCATTATTGCAAAGCGGCAGCCCACAGCGAGCGATTTAAGATTATTAATTGTCATTATTAAAACCATTGCGGAGTTAGAGCGTATTGCCGATTCTGCTCGAAATGTGGCGCGTATGGCGTTTGCCCCTCTGCCTGAGAATCAGGAGGCGATTTTAGTCGCTTTAGAATCGTTAGCGAATCGGAGCCTAAAGTTTTTTGAAGAGGTGCTCGATGCCTTTGCGCGGATGGATCTTGATGCGGTGCTTCGCATCTATCCTGAGGATGATAAGATCGACCACGAGCATGAGAATATCGTTCGCCAACTCATGACCTACATGATGGAAGATAGCCGCACTATTCCGGCGATTTTAACAGCGATGAATTGTGCCCGCTCTTTAGAGCGCATTGGGGATCGTTGCCAAAATATTTGTGAGTTTATTATCTACTTTGTTAAGGGGGTCGATATTCGTGTTCAGAAGAATGAGAAGCTCCAAGCACTCTTAGAAAATCGGGATCATAAGGCGCTCTAAAAGCCCCTCTTTTATCTCTGAATTTTATTCCACACTGCTATCTGCAGAAAAGCCCCATTCCAAATGATGAGAATGGGGCTTTTTATCTTTAATTTATATTTAATCCTTAATAATTTTTAAAAGTTATTTCGATAGGGAAAGTGATGATTCAATTACGGCTCACTCTGTTGCTGAGGAGGATGGAAGGGCAGGGAGAGTAAAGGAAAAGATACTCCCTTTACCCAGCTCGCTCTCAATCTCTAATTTAGAGTGATGGTTATTGAGCGCATGTTTCACAATCGCAAGCCCCAAACCGCTTCCCCCTGACTCTTCCCGATTACGGGAGGAATCCACACGATAGAAACGTTCGGTGAGTTTATGCAGATGAACAGGGGCAATCCCTTTGCCGCTATCTTCCACTGCAAAACGGATCTTGCCATCCCTATTTCTTTTTAGAGAGAGCTTAATGGGCGTTTTGGGGGGATTATGCTCAAGGGCGTTATAGAAGAGGTTACTCATCACCTGCTCCAGCTGGTCACGATTTCCATGAGTCTGTAGGTGGGGTTCAATCTCAAATTGAATCCCTTCCCGTTCGGCAAGGGGTTTCTCTTCAATATTGGCGGCGATTTTCTTGGCAATTTCGGAGAGATCCACCCCCTTAAATTCTTCCGTCTGGGGATTGGTTTCAAGGCGGGTGAGGGTCATGAGCTGAATCACAAGAGAGTGAAGACGATCAACCTGCTCCCCCATGCGGGCAAAAGCTCGCGCTTCAAAACTCTCTTCATTTTCAGGAAGATTGCCCTCTAACATCTCTAAATACCCCTTAATCACCGTAAGCGGTACACGGAGCTCATGATTTACATTGGCAAAAAAGGTTTGGCGCGTACGCTCAGCAATCTCACGATCTGTAATATCGCGGGCGATGATGAGTAGATTATTCTCAATATAGGGGTAGTAGAAGCGACATTCGAGCTCCCGTTTTTCATCGGTTAAGAGGAAGGGGGTGGCAAATTGTTGGGTGCGAAAATGCTCTAAAAATTCAGGTTGGCGGATAAGATTAAAGATCGATTGCCCCTCATCTTTTGGCCAGCGAAAATGGAGCATCGCCTCTGCTTGGGGGTTACACCAATTGAGCCTCCCTTCAGCATCACAAAGAATAATTGCATCGGGCATAGAGGCGGCACCTTTACGAAAATAGCGGATAAAGTCGAGCAGGCGATTGCGCTCTTTGCGCTGCTCTAAACGCATGCGATGCAAGCCGTGAAAGATCGGTAGCCAGCTTCCTCTACCTTCGGGGGGATAGAAGTGGTGCTCATTCCAGAGCCAATGGGAGAGCCGCCGCATCTGATAGTAATTCCAGCCGATTAAAAGCAGGGTACTGAGCAGCAGAAAGAGGAGAAGGTGCCCGAAAATGAGGGCAAAAAAGAGGGCGGGAAGGAGAAAGAGTGCAATCTCAAGCAGCACACGCCGAAGAGAGAGATGGCCAAGCATAG
>JASLFR010000006.1 GCA_030150565.1 Cardiobacteriales bacterium
TAAAATTCGGGTGCGGAGCGCAGAGAGTGAGGATTTCCTCTACGATCTTTTAGAGAATCTCGATCACCCTCCATTTCTGCTGATCTTGGATGAGGTGCAAGATCCCCATAATGTGGGCGCATGTTTACGAAGTGCTGAGGCATTTGGCGTTGATGCCGTTATTGTGCCTAAAGATAACGCCTGTGGTTTAACCCCTATTGTGCGCAAGGTTTCGAGTGGTAGCTCGGAGCGAATCCCTTTTATTGAGGTGACTAATCTCTCCCGAATGTTAGAAAAAATTAAAGCGGAAGGAATCTGGGTAACTGGATTAGCAGGAGGCGGGGAGGAGACGATCTTTAGCGCAAACTTTAAAGGGCCGTTAGCGATTGTCATGGGGTCTGAAGGTTCGGGTCTTCGCCGTTTAACCGAAAAATCTTGTGACTTTATCGTTAAAATCCCGATGGAAGGGGAGATCGAAAGTCTTAATGTCTCAGTGGCTACGGGGGTTACATTAGCAGAGGCGTATCGTCAAAGAAGAGCCCTATAGCGGAGTTAGCAAAAAAGCCCCAATGAATGTTGGGGCTTTTCTATTATTGAGGAGTTTTTTAGCGCTTAATCAATCGGGCACTTGGCGTTGAAAGCGCTCACTCTCGATTTGAGCTTTTCGTGCATCGGGGCACTGCTCTTCACTTGGGCGAATTAAGGTATAGGCGGTAAACCCTGTAAACCAGAGGAGAAATCCCGCTGGAACTAACATTGTCACCATATATTCACCGATTTTAGAATCGCTCAAGATGAGGAAGGGGAGCCCCACCACCATGCCAAAGATGGTGAGCGCCATTCCAAGATAGTGCATCCACATATTAAATTTTAACATCACTTCGCCTCGTTCATTGGTGCGTCAAATACTCCTCTTATGGTAGCACTAAAAATCAATATTCACGTTTTGGATTGACAAGATTGAGGATCTTCTCCCCTCGGCGCATTCTTTGAATATTCTCAACAATCTGATCATTTGCTGTATTGGGATTAGTTTGTGCGGCGATATGGGGTGTAATCTCAATCTCATGATAATTCCAAAATGGGTGATCGCTCGGGAGGGGCTCCTCTCTAAAGACATCAAGAAGAGCGCCACTTAAATGCCCCTCATCGATAAGCTTTGTGAGTGCTTCATCTACAAGATGCTCCCCACGAGCAGGATTGATGAGGTACGCCCCTTTAGGGAGCAGAGAGAGCCGCTCATAGTTGAGGAGGTTCGCTGTTTGTGATGTAAGGGGAAGGAGGCAGACCAGAACATCGCTGCTCTTTAAGAAGGGGGGTAATTGATCCTCACCATAATAGGAGTGAATCTGAGGGTGCTCTTTAGGGGAGCGGGACCACGATTGTACTCTAAATCCATTGTTAAGTAGGAGCTCTGCCGCAGCTCCCCCTAATTCACCTAAACCTAAGATTCCTACCGTAAAATCCTCTCTAAAATTGCGGGTGAACTCTTCTGCAGCCCAGCGCTTCTCTTGCTGCGCTACATTGTATTGAGGGAGGTGGCGGAATGCTTTCAATGTGCCGTAGAGAATATAATCAGCCATCTGTACCAACATATCTTCATCCACAAGGCGGGCAATCGGTACATCGTGGGGAAGATCGTTACATTTAAAGAGGTGATCTACCCCCATACCGAGCGAGTGAATCAGTTTAAGATTTTTCAATTTGGGGAAGATCCCTTCAGGGGGATTCCACGCAATGACACTATCGATTGTGGAGAGATCAAGCGTTTCATCATACGGAACAACCTCAATGGTTGGGTCGATCTCTGTCAGTACCGTATCCCAAGGGGCGATCTCTTCAATAGTGCGACTTAAAAAGAGTGTCTTCATCCTAACTCCTCCAGATGATTGATGATTAAAAGTTATATTTTATTAGCTCTCCTTAGAATAGAGGAACTTTGCTCCCGAATCCTTAACAAAAATCAGCCGTTAAAAAATAGATGGCTAATCTCTAGCCGTTTTATTTGACACAATTTGCCATTTGGTAAGATTATGGAATCTCTTAAACCATAGATGAAAAGCGAGCGAAAGATGAAGATTGTTGTAGCACTTGGGGGAAACGCATTAGGGCAAAATGTTAAGGAGCAGCATGAGATCCTAAAAAAGAGTGTGATTCCGATTGTTGAGCTGATAGAGGCGGGGCACGATGTTGTATTGAGTCATGGAAATGGGCCTCAAGTGGGGATGATTAAGCTCGCAATGGATGCTGCAACGGCTCATAACGGAGCGGTTGAGATGCCGATTACCGAGTGTGGTGCAATGAGTCAGGGTTATATTGGTTACCATCTACAGCGCTATTTAAGAGATGAGTTTGCTCGCCGCAATATTGAGAAAGAGGTGGTGAGCATCGTTACTGAGGTGGTGGTGGATGGAGATGACCCCGCCTTTCAAAATCCCCGTAAGCCGATTGGCGCCTTCTATACAGAGGAGGAGGCGAAAAAGCTTGAAGCGAAAGGATTCACCATGATGGAGGATGCGGGGCGCGGATATCGTGTGGTTGTCGCTTCCCCCATGCCGAAAGATATTGTTCAAAAACGTTCTATTGAGACCTTAATCGACGCAGGAGAGCTCGTTATCAGTGTTGGCGGAGGAGGAATCCCAATCACCATTGAGAATGGGGAGACAAAAGGGCAGCTCGCTGTGGTGGATAAGGATCACGCCTCTTCAAAGCTTGCGGAATTGATTGATGCCGATCTTTTAATGATTTTGACGGCGGTTGAGCGGGTAGCGATCAATTTTGGTCGCCCCAATCAGAGAGAGCTCGATCGGTTAACTCCCGATGAGGCGCGAGGTTATATTGAGAGTGGAGAATTCGCACCAGGATCGATGTTGCCAAAGGTGTTAGCGGCGATCAATTTTGTTGAGAGTAAAGCGGGGCGCCGAGCGTTAATTACCTCTCTTGAGCGTGCTAAAGAGGGATTTGAGGGGAGAACAGGAACCCTTATTGAGAATTAACAGAGCTAGAACCTACCCTTTGGGTTCGATATGATGAGGAAAGAGCGATCGATGATCGCTTTTTTTATGGAGATCATTTTTAAGATAAGAGGAGAGTTTGGTGACTATTTCTGATGAGGAGCGGGCCCTCTTTCGCCAAGCGGTGGGGCGTGTAAAGCGGGTAGAGAATGATCGAGTGGTGCATCCTAAAAAGCGCCCTCGAGTGCGTGTTCGAAGAGCGCTCCCTGATGAGAACCCTTTTCACGATCTAATGAGCGATGATGCAAGCTGGATTGAGGAGCATGAGGAGATGCGCTTTGCCCGAAATGGGGTGCAGAGGAAGCTGCTAAAAGCGCTTATTCAGGGGGAGATCTATCCTGAGGCGGTGATCGATCTACATGGATTGAGTGCAGAGGAGGCGCGGGATGAGGTGAGTCAATTTCTCTACTACGCCATTAAGCAGAATCTCTACTGCGTGAAGATTATTCATGGGCAGGGGTACCATTCAGAAGAGGGGGCGATTATTCGAGGATTGGTGAATCGCTGGTTACGCCTCCGTCCTGAGATTATCGCTTTTGCAAATCCTCCCCAATTTATGGGGGGAAGAGGGGCGACACTCACTATTTTGCGTAGCGCTAACCCTTTTAAGAAGTATGATTAAAAACCTTCTCCCATTTTTTGAAAAAATCGGTATGATAACGCAACAATTTGAGGGCCTTGCTTCTTAAAGGCTAACTTTGGGTTCCCTCACCCCCAAATGAAATTAAAAAGGAATCTTTAATGAAATATCTTTTTCTTGCCGCTTATGTCGGCTCTATTCTCGTTGCGAATCTCTTAATTGATAAGTTTATCCCCCTCCCATTCTTTGGGCTTTTGAGCATGGGGACGATCTTCTTCGCTTTTGTCTTCACTCTGCGGGATCATCTTCACCGTTACGGCTTACGTTTCGCCCTCTTTGGGATTTTTGTGGCTGTTGTGGTCAATACACTCTTTGGCATCATCTTTGAGATCCCTTTTCGTTTTCTCATCGCCTCTTTTTTAGCAATTTTGTTGAGCGAGCTGGCGGATACGGCCGTTTTTGAGCGTTTAAAGAATCGCTCTTGGAGTGTGAAAGTTTTAGCGAGTAACGCAGTGAGTGTTCCTGTAGATTCAACACTTATGACGATGATCGCCTTCTTTGGGGTGATGAGTGGCGCTGAGATATTGGAGATTATCTTTGCCGATATTTTGGCGAAATATCTGATTGCGACAAGTGTGATTATCCGTCCTGAAACGATTCGTTACTGGTTGCAATCAAGAGCTACGTCCCCTCAATAGTAAAAAAGGAGATTGAGATGAAATTTATCCCTGAAACCCGTGTGATGAGCTACCGTTCGGAGCATCATGATGAGACGATTGATCTGATTAAGAATCAGAATCCACAATTAGAGACGGAGCTTTGCCATATCGTCCGTCTGCCCCAGCTCTGTCCGTGGAGTAAAAATCCTGCTGAGGGATCGGAGCTTGAGATCCATTATCGAGCGAAGGGGTATTTTTTAGAGCTCTTCTCCCTTGAACGTTATATTCACGGATTTATTGGTCATCAAAAAGTGCGAGATATTGAGTATCTGGCGCAAGAGGTGGCAAAAGATTGTGCCAATGCGCTTGGAGAGCGGGTGGATGTTGTAGCGAATATAAACCTTGCAGGGCTCAATCAGCGCCAAATCATTAAAACATCGGCAGAGCGACCTGAAGCGATGGAGTCGATTACCCTTTAATGCATTACGCTCTACAAAAATACGCCTCATTGTGACTTCGTGGTAAACTGCACGCCTTAAAAATAATCCAAAATTTGTGAATGAGGTTTCATCGTGAGTAGAGAAAGAAGAAGACGCTCTCGTGGGCGTGGGCGCAAAAACCGAGTCCCAACTGAGCCAATTACCGTAACGATCCAAGATCTATCACACGATGGGCGCGGTGTGGCAAAAATCGATGAGAAGGTGATTTTTGTAGATGGTGCTCTTCCTGATGAGGTGGTTGTTGCTCAATATACCCGTACTCGCAAAGAGTATGATGAAGCACAGGTTACCGAGGTTTTAACAGCCTCTAAAGATCGTGTAGAGCCGTTTTGTGATGTGTATGGAGTTTGTGGCGGATGTCGTCTACAACATCTCGATGCCGATAAGCAGATCGATTTTAAAGCAGAGCAGCTCAAGAGTAATTTGGCGCGTCAAGCGGGGCTTACAGAGTATAAAATGTTGCCTAACCTTCGGGGGGAGTCTCGCAATTATCGCTATAAGGCTCGC
>JASLFR010000007.1 GCA_030150565.1 Cardiobacteriales bacterium
AATGAGATTGTGGGGCACTTCTTAGAGGCGCGTGCTGATGAGAGTGGGACTAGTGCTGTAATTAATGAGTTACTCAATAATGGTGGTATTGAGGCGGTTCTTCTTACAGTTTCGCTCATCATCTTTGCGATGTGTTTTGGAGGCGTTTTAGAATTCACCAAGATGTTTGAAGTGATTGTGGCGCGTATTATGACTTTTGCGAAGAGTACAGGTCGTCTTATCACGACAACAGTTGTCACCTGTGTCTCTGCCAATGCGATTAGCTGTGACCAATATATGGCGATTATTGTTCCAGCACGTATGTATGCTGAAGAGTATGAGAAGCGTGGTCTTAAAGCGAAAGTTCTTTCACGTACTGTTGAAGATGCGGGGACGATGACCTCTCCCTTGATCCCTTGGAATACTTGTGGAGCATTTATGACAGCAACGCTTGGAGTAAACTCTCTATCCTATCTTCCCTATACCTACCTCTGTCTCTTAAGCCCTGTAATTGCGATTATCTACGGTGTTACTGGCTTTGGAATTGAGTATATGGAAGGGGGAGAAGAGGATGCTGAAGATTATATTCCCACAGAATTTATCGAAAAGCGTCTCGATTAATCATCTCTAACTGATCTAATCATCCTTTAATTAGAGTAATAGAAGCCTCTAGAGCGATCGCTTTAGAGGCTTTTTATCTATCGGCCCAATTATTTTAGTCTGTAACGCTCATTATTCATTCAATTAAGAGTGGGATTTTAGGGGAAATTCCGTTTTTCTCCTAAATTTTTTGACCTATTTTTAACCATCTTGAAGTTGCCCATCTTTTAGTTATCGGAGCGATTTAAAATTCTTATTTACTGTTGAAAGATTGGTGAGCGATGCACTCCTCTTATTTGGAGAGAGTAACATTAAGATTAATGATCTAGTTGATTGATTCTATCTTTCTTCTCTCTTTGTTATCCCTTTTTTTAGCTATCTGTTTGATATGATCGATATCTTTTAATAGCTTTGTTTTTATTATGTAAACTTATGGAGGCAGAATAGACTCAACAAAAGAGAATAATTCCACCTTTAACCACCATTTTTACTTAAAGAGAGATGAACCTTTAAAGGGGAAAAATTCCGCTAGCAATGTCTTTTTTGCATAACATATCGAGAAGGGGAGTCAACCTTGAGCCTTCTATCGGCTTTCGATAGGGTAATAGCCCTTGTTTAATAACCGATAGGTGAAAATGAATATTTCAGAAAGAAGAATTGCAATTTTAGGAGCAGGTCCAAGCGGCCTCGCACAATTAAGAGCCTTTCAATCCTTAAAAGAGCAGGGTGAGGAGATCCCTGAAATCGTCTGCTACGAGAAGCAGGAGGATTGGGGAGGCATGTGGCGCTACAACTGGGAGACAGGGATTGACCAAAATGGAGAGCCTGTTCATGGCAGTATGTACCGCTTTTTATGGTGTAATGGCCCAAAAGAGGGGCTAGAATTTGGTGATTACACCTTTGACGAACATTTTAAACGTCCGATGCCCTCGTATCTTCCCCGTGAAGTGCTTCTTCAATATATTTTAGGACGTGTTGAAAAATGCAACGTTGAAGCATATATCAAATTTAATCATGCGGTGCGCTGGGTCGATTATGATGAGCAAGAGGAAAAATTTCATGTTTCCGTAATGGATCACACCCAAGATCGTCTAATTACAGAGCGCTTTGATGATGTAATCGTTGCAACGGGGCATTTTTCAACACCCAACTATCCAAAAGTGGAGGGGCTCTCTAGCTTTCCTGGACGAGTACTGCATGCGCACGATTTTAGAGATGCGCGGGAATTTAAGGGACAACACCTCTTAATTATTGGTAGTAGCTACTCTGCAGAGGATATTGCAACGCAATGTTACAAATATGGGGCATCAAAGGTGACCTTTAGCTATCGCAGTCGTCCAATGCGTGGAGAGTGGCCAGAGAGTTTTAATCAGCATCCAGAACTCGATTATGTCTCTGATAAAAGAGCTCACTTTATCGATGGAACGACTGAAGAGGTGGATACTATCCTCTTCTGTACAGGATATAAATTCAATTTCCCCTTTTTAACGGATCAGCTCCGTTTAAAGAGCGACCCAAGCCTCTATCCTGATGATCTTTATAAAGGGGTTGTTTCGATGGATCATCCCAATCTCTACTATTTAGGGATGCAGAATCAATACTTCACCTTCAATATGTTTGATGCGCAGGCGTGGTATGTGCGGGATATTATTCAAGGGAAAATTGCGCTCCCCTCAAAAGAGGAGCAACGTGCAGATATTGATCAGTGGTTAGAGCGTTTAGCGGCCGCTGAGAATGATAATCAGTTTATCGATTTTCAGGCCGACTATATTAAAGATCTGCTAGCGGTAACGGATTATCCAGATTTCAAAGTGGATGAGCAGGGGGCGATCTTTAAAGAGTGGCTAAAAGATAAAGAGAAGGGGATTTTAGAGTTTAGAGATCTCTCTTACCGCTCTACAATTACTGGCACATTAGCAAGCCGACTCCCTAAGCCGTGGATGGAGATGTTTGAAGATAGAGCATCAGAGTTTTTAAAGTATGAGTTTCCCCCTTCGGAGTAGAAAAGCTCTTTAGTACGCTCTTATAAGAGTGTCTCGATTTCATAATTGATCAAAGCCCTCTACATTTGTAGGGGGCTATTTTATTTCTATTGCGTTGATCGCTCTGTAGAATAGAGCAGTACCGATTAATAAGGAGAATTGAGAGATGATTAATAGGAGTAAAAAGGGGAGAGAGCAGGCGTTAAAATCCCCGTGCCCCTGCCATTCGGGGCTAAGATACGCCCTTTGCTGCGCCCCTTTTCATAGGGGTGAGCATTATCCCGATCATCCTGAAGTATTGATGCGTTCGCGCTATTCAGCCTTCTATTACAACGAAATCGATTATCTGAAGAAGAGCTGGCACTCAACCACTCAGCCTAAAGATCTTAAGGAGCAGGAGGGGGCTCAATGGATCGCTCTAAAGATTATTGATTATGAAATAATTGATATTAATGAAGCGTATGTCACCTTTGAGGCCCGTTATCGAGAGGAGAATCGGGTCTATAAAATGTGTGAAAAGAGCCGTTTTACCCAAGAAGCGGGACGTTGGGTCTATTTAGATGGGGAGGTTGATTATGTTTAATTTAAAAAACTATCTTCTATTATCCGTTCTATTTTTTATTACAGCATGTGGAGGAGATTCTTACCGAGGGGAGCGGCTCGCTCCTGATGCGGTGATTTTAGCATTTGGGGATAGCATCACTTACGGCTATAACGCTAATCGAGAGCAATCTTATCCAGCACATCTCACCACTCTTTCTGGAAGAACAGTGGTAAATGCTGGGGTGAGCGGGGAGCGTGCAGAAGAGGCGCGCCATAGAATAGATTTAGAGCTTGATCGCCATCAACCTCAATTGGTGATTATTGAGCTAGGTGGGAATGATTTTTTAGCACGCCGTAGTGAGGCGTTGGTAAAGGAGGATCTACGCTCCATTATTCGAGCAGTGAAGGGGCGAGATATTGAGGTTGCATTGGTAGCTGTCCCTACCTTAACCCCTGCAGCGGTGATTGTTGGCAGAGCGAGTGATGCGAGCCTCTATAAAGAGTTAGCGAAGGAGGAGGGTATTCTACTTATCCCTAATCATCTCTCTAAAATCTTGAGCGATGAGGAACTGCGCTCTGATCAGATTCACCCTAACGCTAAAGGGTATCGATTACTAGCTGAAGCGATCGATCGAGCCTTAAGAGAGGCGAATCTTCTCTAGAGATAAAATTGTTTTATGAAGCTCTGCCGATTATTTAATCAGTGAAAGGGTGGGAATGTGGTATCCTTTTCTCTATTAAATAAATTATCTTTGGGGCAGGGTGAGCGAGAGATCGCATTTCCCGACCGGCGGTGATAGTCCGCGAGCGCAAGCTGATCTTGGTGAAATTCCAAAACCGACAGTAAAGTCTGGATGATAAAAGATAAACTAATAGAAGAGGGGGAAATCCCCCTTGAGTGTAGAGTAGATCGATAAGATTTTGCTCTCTCTACTTATTATTGAGTGCTATTAGTAGAAGCCCCAAACTAAATTTGGGGCTTTTTTTATGGAAAAAATGAGACAGAATCAAGATCGGGAATATCTTCTAAAAACGATTGAGATCGCTAAAAGAGGGTATGGCAGAGTCTCGCCAAATCCTTATGTTGGAGCGTTAGTCGTTAAAGAGGGGGTGGTGATTGGTGAGGGATTTCATCAAGGAGCAGGATTGCCCCACGCTGAAGTGAATGCGATTAAAGATGCAGAGTCTAACGGCTTCTCCGTAGAGGGAGCAACTCTCTATGTCAGCCTTGAGCCGTGCTGTTTTGAGGGGAAGACCCCTGCTTGTACCGATCTTATTATTGAATCGAAATTGGCGCGGGTTGTCACGGCGCTCACCGATCCTAATCCCAAAGTCTCTGATAGAGGGCATCAAATATTACGGGAAGCGGGGATTGAGGTTTTGGCGAATCTTCTTCCTGAAGAGGGGCGCACGCTGATTGAATTCTTTCTCCATAATCAGATTGAGAAGCGCCCTTTCGTCACCTTAAAAGCTGCGCTAAGTTTAGATGGAAAGCTTGCAACTAAAACGGGTGATTCGCAATGGATTACGGGGGAAGCTGCACGTAAAAAGGCGCACTATTTAAGAGGATTACACGATGCGATTATTATCGGAAAGGGGACTCTCCTTGCAGATAATCCAACGCTCAATGTCCGTTACGGATTTACTCCTAAAATGCCCCACCGCCTCCTATTAATTAACGATTTTGAGGGGCTCTCTCGTGAGGTGATTCAATCTTACCAACTCTTTGATACCTCTATTGCTCCAACCACAATTCTCTATCGAGAGGGGGCTGAAGTCCCTCAATCAATCAGCGCAGAGTGTGAAGCGAAGGCTGTCAAACTCGTTTCCCTTAAAGAGAGCACTCCTGAAGAGGTTTTAACATTTTGTGCTGATGCAGGATTGATGAGTCTCTTTATTGAAGGGGGCGCAGGGCTCTACAACTCATTTATCAATGCTGATTGTGTAGATCGATACTCCCTCTTTTACGGTCCAAAATTGATTGGAAGTAATCAGGCGTTAGAGCTGTGGCAAGAGAGCCCGATTGAGGTGTTAGCAGATGCTCCAGAGATAGAGATTAAAGAGATGGGAGCAGTAGCAGAATCCTTTTTTATCAGCGCAGATCGGAGAAGATAAGATGTTTACAGGCATTATTGAAGAGCGGGGCGAGATCACCCAAATCACCCACCAGACCAATATTACACGATTAACGATTGCGGCAAAGAGGGTGCTGGAAGATGTCAAACTTGGTGATAGTATCGCCGTTAATGGCGTCTGTTTAACAGTGACAACCTTCGGTGCCGATTACTTTACGGCTGATCTTATGCCCGAGACCTTAAAGCGGACTGGGTTTGATCAATATAGAGAAGAGCGTATTGTCAATCTTGAGCGAGCCTTACGTGTGGGGGATCGATTAGGGGGACATCTTGTGAGTGGCCATATTGATGGTGAGGCGAAATTGACCAAGATAGATGATCTTGGTGATGTACATGAGCTAACTTTTACTCTCGCAAAGCCACACGGAGGGCTCATTATTCCTAAAGGTTCTATTGCTATCGATGGGGTAAGTTTGACGATTATCTCAGTCACCCCTACAACCTTTAAAGTTGGAATTATTCCTCACACTTTTTCGGAGACAAATCTCTCAACCTTAAAGGTTGGGGATCGCATCAATATTGAGTTTGATATCTATGGCAAATATGTACAAGCGCAGCGGGGAGATGAGAAATCGCTCAGCTATCAGCAGCTATCGGAATGGGGTTATTAATATGGAAGAGGAGTTAGTAAGAGAGATGGAATTAGGGTCGATTGAGAAGGTTCAGCAGGCGATTGACGCACTCAAACGGGGCGAGATGATCATTATCATTGATGATGCTTCCCGTGAGAATGAGGGGGATCTTGTCATGCCAGCGGAGCTCATTACTCCAGAGGATACCAATTTTATGATTCGTCACGCAGGGGGATTAATCTGCGCGCCACTTTTGCCAAAAGATGCAGAGCGTCTCAATTTAACGCCGATGGTGGTGAATAATGAAGATCCTTACCAGACCGCTTTTACCGTCTCTGTCGATCATAAATCACTCCATACAGGGATCTCTGCTGCAGAGCGTGCTGTTACCCTCAATGAGCTCGCTAATGAGAATGCTGTAGGGGATGATTTTAATCGTCCTGGCCACATCTTCCCATTAATTGCACGAGAAGGGGGAGTATTAGAGCGCAGAGGGCATACTGAAGCCTCTGTAGATATTGTCTCACTTGCAGGATTTAAGCCAGTTGCTGTGATCTGCGAGATCTTAAAAGAGGATGGAGAGATGGCTCGGGAGAAGGATCTTATCCCTTATGCAAAGAGACATGGGCTACTCTTAATCTCTATTCAAGATATCGTCAATTATCGTTTAGCTAAAGAGAATCAATCGGAACTTCTCCCCTTAAGTTCAGCCTTTTTGCCTACTCGTCACGGCGATTTTACCATCTATACATTCCCCAATAAAAATGGGGGTGAGCCACATGTTGCGCTTGTAAATCGCCACCGCAATTTCAATGTTCCTGCAACAGTGCGTATCCATTCAGAGTGTCTAACGGGGGATGTATTTAGCTCTTTGAAGTGTGATTGCCACGATCAGCTCAACTATGGATTAGAGGAGAGTGCGAAGGCGGAGAATGGAATTTTACTCTATCTTCGACAAGAGGGGCGCGGCATCGGACTTGTAGAGAAGCTTAAGGCGTATAAGCTGCAAGAAGAGGGGTTAGATACTATCGCAGCGAATGAAGCGCTTGGCCATCAGCCTGATAGCAGAACGTATGAAGAGGCTGCGGCGATGCTGCATCACTTTGGGGTAAAAGAGCTTCATCTATTGAGTAATAATCCTGAAAAATTAGCAGCGATGAAACTTGCGGGATTCAAGGTCATTGAAGAGGGAACGCCCCGCTTTGAGACCGAAGAAAATCGAGATTATTTGGAATTGAAACGTAATAAGATGGGGCACCATCTCTAACTATTTGTATTGGAACGGTCGATTAATTTTTTAAAAAGAGAGGAATAAATGATGAATGTAATTGAAGGTCAATTATCGATTAAAGGGAAGAAGATTGCGATTGTAGCGGGACGCTTCAATAGCTTAATTACAAAGCAATTGATTGAAGGGGCGCGCGATGGATTGGTACGCAGTGGCCTAAATGAAGAGGATATTACGCTTGCGTGGGTACCAGGTGCTTATGAGATCCCTCTAATTGCTAAAAAGTTTGCAGAGAAAGAGGAGTACGATGCGGTGATCTGTCTGGGTGCAGTGATTCGTGGCGCAACCGCTCATTTTGATTATGTCGCAGGAGAAGCAGCGAAAGGGATTAGCCGTATCAGTCTTGACTCTGGCAAACCAGTGATGTTTGGCGTATTAACTGTAGATACTATCGAGCAAGCGCTCGAGCGTGCGGGCACAAAAGCGGGGAATAACGGCTTTGCAGCGGCTATGGGTGTGGTTGAGATGCTTAGCTTGATCGATTCTATCTAAAATAAGTGCACACTATTTAACTGATGCTTTTAAGAGAAAGGGGGAGCTATTTAATAGTTCCCCCTCTTTTGTTCTCTCTAAATTTGTGGGATAAGTAGGTAGAAGCCACTATTTTAACTTGGAGGAGAGGAATCAATTATGTGCCAATATATTCACCCACGAACATTATCAGTTAGTAAGAGCCCTTGGGGGGAGGATGACCAGATCGGTCGCCTCAATATGATTACCGAGGAATCGAAAGCGAAAATCTTAAGTAAGATTGCATTGGCGGGGAAGGTGTATGACCTAACGGTGGATTACTTCATCGGTATGCCCTCGTGGCAGGCAGCGGGCGATCCGCAGTTCCAAATCTGGATGACCCACACTCCTAAAGGGAATCAGAATGATCAATTGATGGGTGGGGTAACTCAAGAGGGGAAAGAGTTAATCAGCTATTCAGGGGATGCAATTTCGATGTATACCCATTGTGGCACGCATATCGATACCTTTAACCATTTTGGTTATCGTGGAGAGATCTGGAATGGCTACAACGAAGAGGAGCATTTGGGGAGCCGACATTGGAATAAGTGTGGCCCTGAAAATTTCCCAGTGATTATTGCGCGGGCGGTGATGCTCGATGTTGCTCGTTATAAAGGTGTTGAGATGTTGCCCGATTCTTACGGAATTGGTGCGGAAGATATTAAAGGGACTTTAGAGGCTCAAAATATCTCCATCGAAGAGGGGGATATTGTGATGATTCGGACAGGTCGCATGCTTGCATGGCCAGATCAGGAGGCGTATACCGCAAATTCTCCAGGATTAAATCTTGAAGGGGCGGAGTATTTAGCAGGTTTAGGTGCGATGATTATAGGGGCTGATAATATTGCACTTGAGCAGGGTCCTTCTGTGGAGGAGGATAATTATTTTCCTGTTCATACTTATCTCTTCTCTGAGGTGGGTATTCCTATTATCGAAATCTTAAATCTTGAAGAGTTAGCAAAAGAGAGGGTTTATAAGATGGGTTTTATTGCAAAAGCGATGCCGATTCGAGGAGCGACAGGGGCTCCGTTACAACCTGTTGTCTTCCCTCTCCATTAAAAAAGGGCTTAAGAAGTGATAAGAGGGCTGTTTGGCTAGTAACTTATTTTCATTTATATGGCAACTCTTGTATGATATTGCCGGAATATGAAGGGATTGTTCATTCCGCACCATAGCTAGTTTTTCTGCCATCAAAGGGACGAACAATTATTATTTGATCTAAGATAAGGAGGCTATCTTGAGTAACGTTAACTCATTGAATACACTTTCCGTTTTAGAAGTTGGAAACGAAAAGTACCATTACCATTCTCTACAAAAAGCAGCAGAAACTTTAGGGGATCTCTCAAAGCTGCCAAAGTCAATGAAGGTTCTTTTAGAGAATCTCCTCCGATACGAAGATAATGTTACGGTTAATAAATCGGATATTGAGGCGATCGGTGAGTGGTTGAAGACTCAAACCTCTAAGCATGAGATTCAATATCGTCCCGCACGTGTTTTGATGCAAGACTTTACAGGAGTTCCTGCAATTGTTGACTTAGCGGCAATGCGTGATGCGATGGAGGCAGCAGGTGGAGATCCTGAGAAGATCAATCCATTAGCACCTGTTGACCTTGTGATTGACCACTCAGTGATGATTGACGCTTTTGGAACAGAGAATGCATTTGCTCAAAACGTTGAGCATGAGATTGAGCGTAACGGTGAGCGTTATGAGTTCCTTAAGTGGGGTCAAAATGCATTTGACAACTTTAAAGTTGTCCCCCCAGGTACAGGAATCTGTCACCAGGTAAACCTTGAGTATCTTGCGCAGGTGGCTTGGTCGACACAAGTAGGTGATAAGAAGTGGTTACTGCCTGATACATGTGTAGGAACAGATTCACACACCCCAATGGTTAACGGCCTTTCAGTATTAGGTTGGGGCGTTGGTGGTATCGAAGCGGAAGCGGCGATTCTTGGACAGCCAATTTCGATGCTTATCCCTGAAGTGGTGGGTTTTAAATTAACAGGAAAGCTTCGTGAAGGGGTAACAGCAACAGACTTAGTCTTAACGATTGTTGAGATGCTCCGTGCAAAAGGGGTTGTTGGTAAGTTTGTTGAGTACTTTGGTGATGGTCTTAAAGAGCTTGCACTTGCAGACCGCGCAACTATCTCAAATATGGCGCCTGAATATGGTGCGACCGTTGGATTCTTCCCAATTGATGAGATTACACTCGACTATATGCGTCTAACAGGGCGCGATCCTGAGGTGATTGAGCGCACTGAAATCTACGCAAAAGAGCAAGGATTGTGGGGTAATGATGGTGATGAGCCAGTATTTACCGATACTTTAGAATTAGACTTAAGCACTGTTGAGCCGAGCATGGCGGGGCCGAAGCGTCCACAAGATCGTGTTAATTTAGCGGGTCTAAAAGGTGCGTTTGATACATTTATCGATGAGATTAAAGATGATGTAAATAAATCAGCAGAGATCACAATCGATGGCGAAGCTGCGACTCTTAATCAAGGGGATGTTGTTTTAGCAGCAATCACATCTTGTACAAACACCTCAAACCCAAGTGTAATGATGGCAGCTGGTTTAGTTGCGAAAAAGGCGGCAGAGCTCGGCATTACTCGTAAACCTTGGGTGAAGACATCACTTGCACCTGGTTCTAAAGTAGTGAGCGAGTATCTTGATAAATCAGGTTTAACGCAATATCTCGATGAGATCGGTTTTAACTTAACGGGTTACGGCTGTACAGCGTGTATCGGTAACTCAGGACCTCTTATTAAAGAGGTGGGTGAAGCGATTGACGCGCACGATTTCGCGATGGGCTCAGTTATTTCAGGTAACCGTAACTTTGAAGGGCGCATCCATCCACAAATTAAAACAAACTGGATTGCATCTCCTCCTTTAGTGGTCGCGTTTGCATTAGCAGGAAGTGTTCGCATCGATATTGCAAATGATGTGATTGCTCAAGATAAAGATGGAAATGATGTCTACCTTAAAGATATCTGGCCAACAAACCATGAGATTGCAGCAGCAGTTGCAGAGGTTGATGGTGAGATGTTCCGTAAGGGGTATGATGGCGTCTTTGAAGGGGATGAGAATTGGAAAGCGATTGACGTACCGAATACGAAAACCTTCCAATGGAATGAGAAATCAACCTATGTTCAGCATCCACCCTATTTTGAAGATATTGCAAAACCGCTCTCAGCACTTAAGCCGATTGAGAATGCAAATGTGTTAGCGTTCTTTGGTGATTCAATCACTACAGACCATATCTCACCAGCAGGTGCAATTATGGCTGATTCTCCCGCAGGGCGCTATCTGCAGGAGAAGGGTGTTGAGCCTAAAGACTTCAACTCGTACGGATCACGTCGTGGAAATCATGAAGTGATGATGCGCGGAACTTTTGCGAATATCCGTATCCGCAATAAGATGATTCCAGGGATTGAAGGGGGCTACACAAAGCATATTCCAACGGGTGAAACGCTTGCGATTTATGATGCAGCGATGCGTTATAAAGCAGCAGGAACTCCAACAATCGTCTTAGCAGGTAAAGAGTACGGTTCAGGTTCAAGCCGTGACTGGGCAGCGAAAGGTCCTAACCTCTTAGGGGTAAAGGCTGTTATCGCTGAGAGTTATGAGCGTATTCACCGTTCAAACCTTATCGGAATGGGTATTTTAGCGCTTCAATATAAAGATGGTGATAGTGCAGAGAGCTTAGGATTAACAGGTGAAGAGTCCTTCACTATCGAGCTTGATGACAACATCAAACCTGCGCAAGATATCAATGTAACTGCGAAAAAGGCGGATGGTACAGAGGTGAAATTTACTGTTCTTTGCCGTATTGATACCTTAAACGAGGTGGATTACTTCAAAGCAGGCGGTATTTTACATTATGTATTACGTCAGATGATTGCAGATAATCAGTAAGGCTACAGTTCTATCTGATCTAATATGAGAGGAGCGCTCCCGAAGTGGGGCGCTTTTTTTATCGATCATTATCCCCAAAAAATGTGGATAACTTTTTAAAGTGCTCTGCTAACCTTATATCTATGTGATTTTATAGATAACTTTTAAAAAGAGCCCTAAAGAGTGGTAGAGAATATTTTAGAATAAATAAGGAGTTGAGTGATGCATCAGACAAGAGTCAACAGAATATTGACCGCATTAAATAGTATTATTTTAGGTAAAGAGGAGGAGATTCGGCTCAGTTTAACGGCGCTATTAGCTAGGGGGCATCTTCTTCTTGAGGATCTACCAGGCATGGGGAAAACAACTCTCTCTCACGCCTTTGCTAATATTTTAGGATTGGAGTATCAGCGGATTCAGTTCACTTCAGATCTGCTTCCAGGAGATATTTTGGGGGGAGCGATCTTTAACCCTAAGAGTCAGCAGTTCGCCCTCCATAAGGGGCCAATCTTTACCGAAGTGCTCCTCGCTGATGAGATTAACCGCACCACGCCAAAGAGCCAGAGTGCTCTGCTTGAAGCGATGGAGGAGCGGCAGGTGAGTCTTAATAATCAAACCTATCCACTCTCTGATTTCTTCTTTGTTATTGCAACGCAAAACCCTCACTCTTCAGGCAGTGGTACTTTTCCGCTTCCAGAGTCACAATTAGATCGCTTTATGATGCGCCTCTCTTTAGGATACCCCTCCTATGAGGCTGAGATGCAGATCTTAAAGGGGGAGTACGATAAGCGCGCCAAAGGGATTACTCCATTATTGAGTAAAGAGGAGCTCCACGCCATGCAGAAGGGGGCGAGCGAAGTTGCAGCGTCCGATGCGGTGCTCGATTATATTTTACGACTAGTGGCGACGACACGAACGCATGAGAAATTCCAATTTGGGATCTCCCCTCGAGGATCACAAGCGATTCTATCAGCCGCTAAAGCGTACGCTTTTATTATGGGGCGAGATTACCTCATTCCTGATGATGTTCGTGCAATTCTACCCGCTGTTGCTGGACATCGCTTGAGAGATCATCATCAATTAGAGGGGGATAATCGCTCGCTGGTGGATTGGTTGCTCGACACTGTACCTGTGATTGAGTAGTTGAGCAGAGAGCATTATCCATCGTTTTAAAAGGGGAGAGTATGAGACGTTTTTTACAAAATCGCTTAGTTAACGAGGCGGATGAGAATAAGAGAATAGAGCTTAAACAGCGGAGTATCTACATTATCCCGAGCCGTTTTGGTCTTATTTATCTACTTTTTCTTATAATTTTGCTCATTTTGGCGATCAATTTTGATAGTGCGCTTGTCTATCTTCTCCTCTTTCTCTTAGCAGGAATCTATCTCAATGCGATCTTCTCTACATGGCGAAACTTAGCAGGATTGCAATTTAGCACTGCTCGGAGTGAGCCGATCTTTGCTGGGGAAGAGGCGCAATTTAAGATAGCGGTTGAAGCAAAATTACGAGATTATCTTGCCATAACCCTCTCTCTTAATAATCGCTCTAACCATTTCGATATTGAAAAGGGGGGGCGAAAAGTTTTAGTTTTAACCCAAGAGGGGAAAAAGCGGGGGATTTTAAAGATGGGGCGAGTTACGGTGGAGAGCCGCTATCCGCTCGGTCTTTTTCGTGCATGGAGCTACCTCTACTTGGAGAGCTCTCTTCTTGTCTATCCTCGCCCACTTGAGAATCAAGGCTTCTCCTTTAGCTATGATCAATTGCT
>JASLFR010000130.1 GCA_030150565.1 Cardiobacteriales bacterium
GAGAATCATCAGCGTATTAGAGAGGGATATGAAGCGGTTCCTATTGATGAAGCGTTACTCGCTGTTTTAGATGATCTACCCTTTTGTAGTGGCGTAGCTTTAGGGGTTGATCGTCTCTTTATGGCAAAAAAAGGCCTCACCAATATTGGCGAGGCGATTCCATTTCCATTTGAAGAGGCTTAAACCTCTTTATTTATGGGAGATTGAAGGAGCTCTCACGGCGCATTTTCGCTTCATTAAAGCGGCGCTCTTGCAGTTCATTCTCCAACACAAGTGGGGGAACGGGGGTTGGCTTACCCTCATCATCTACTGCAATCATAGTGAAGTAGCAGCTATTGGTGTGGCGTACTTTACGGGTCTTAATATCTTGCGCTTCAACACGAATTCCCACCTCCATTGAGGTTCTTCCTGTGTAGTTTACATTGGCTCGAAGCGTTAAGAGTTCACCAAGATGAACAGGCTCCTTGAAGAGCACTTTATCAACGGAGAGGGTGACAACGTAAGAGGCTGCGTATTGACTTGCGCACGCATAAGCGACTTGGTCGAGCAGTTTGAGAATGTGCCCGCCATGAATATTTCCAGAAAAGTTAACCATATCTGGGGTCATGAGAACACTCATGGTGAGATCACGTTTTGGACTCTGTGGTTGTTCGCTCATTTATCTAGGCTCCTTTGGTTATTGAGATCAAAACAGAGCTCCATTATAGGTATAATTTATTAGGAATCTCAAATGAGATGAGAGATGTTCCCTTTAATTTTAGAGAGAAAGTTGAGAGAGATGAGTTACCTTGAAAGATTAAATTCCGCTCAATATGAGGCGGTAACTGCTCCATTAGGGGCTGTTCGCGTGTTAGCAGGCGCAGGGTCGGGAAAGACACGGGTCTTAATTGCACGGATTGCTTGGCTTTTAGAGACAGAGCAAGCAGCGCCGCACCAAATTTTAGCGGTAACATTCACCAATAAAGCAGCTTTAGAGATGAAGGTGCGCTTAGAGACATTGGTGGATATACCTCTACGTGGCATCTGGCTCGGAACATTTCATAGCCTCTGCCATCGTTTTTTACGCTTACATCACGTAGCGGCGGGGCTCTCTCGCAATTTTCAGATTATGGATAGTGATGATCAGATTCGACTCTGTCGACAGATCATTCGTGATCAGAAGTTGGATGATAAACTCTATCCTCCACGAGAGTTGGCTAATTTTATTAATGAGCAGAAGGATGAGGGGCGCCGAGCGGAGCATCTTGAAATGATTGGAGACCCCAAGCGTCATGAATTTATCAGGCTCTATCAGATCTATCAGGCGCAGTGTGAAGCGGCTCATTTGGTAGATTTCTCTGAACTACTTCTCCGTACTTTAGAGGTTTTGCGTACAAATCAGCTGCTACTTAGCCATTTTCAGGAGCGTTTTCGCTTTATCTTGGTGGATGAATTTCAAGATACCAACGCAGTTCAATACGCATGGTTGCAACTCTTAGCGAGCCGTCATCAACAGATCTTTGTTGTTGGAGATGATGATCAATCGATCTACGGCTGGCGTGGGGCTCGAGTGGAGAATATTCTCTACTTTGATGAGGTATTTCCTCAATCGGTAACCATTCATTTAGAGCAGAATTACCGCTCAACAGAGCCGATTTTAAAAGCGGCGAATGCGGTGATCTCTAAAAATAGTGATCGTCTAGTAAAAGAGCTCTGGACCGAGGAGGAGGGGGGAGAGCCGATCTCCCTCTATCACGCTCAAGATGGATACGATGAGGCTCGGTTTGTGGCTGATACTATTGAAGAGATTCACCAAAGTGAGAAGGTCCCCTTAAATCAATTCGCTATCCTCTACCGATCAAATGCACAATCTCGCCTCTTTGAGGAGCTCTTTCTGCGCCGTAATCTTCCTTACCGAATCTACGGAGGGTTACGCTTCTTTGATCGCGCTGAGATTAAGGATCTTCTGGCACATCTTCGATTACTGGTTAACCGTAATGATGATATCTCTCTTGAGCGTATCTTTTCGACGCCGCCGAAAGGGATCGGTGCGGTAACGATCGATAAAATTCGGGCTGAGCGTGAGAGAATCGGTGGCTCTTTATGGGGGGCGATTCAATCATTAATAGAGCAGCAGGCTCTTTCAGGGCGAGCACATAACGCTTTAGTGGAGTTGAAGACTCTAATTGAGTCCCTTTCAGAAGCTGCAGAATCCCTCTCCCTTCCTGATCTCTTTAAAGAGGTGATAGTGAAGAGTCGACTCATTCCCCATTACAAAAAGGAGCCGATGGGGCGTGGGGAGGATCGACTTGAGAACCTCAACGAACTGGTCTCAGCTGCTCAAGATTTTATTTTAGATGAGACACGAGAGCTCCTCTTTAGTGATGAGTCCTCTGAATCCCTCCCAGAAAGGGATACGCTACGCGATTTAGAGGAGTTTTTGGTAGGGATCACACTCGATGCAACAGAAGCGCAGAGAGAGGAGAGTGATGAGGCGATTCAGTTAATGACGCTCCACGCCTCTAAAGGGCTCGAATTCTCTTACGTCTTTATTGTAGGAATGGAGGAGGGGCTCTTTCCAAATCAACGCTCTATGTTTCACGGTATGGGAATTGAGGAGGAGCGTCGCCTTGCGTATGTTGGGATTACGCGCGCCAAAAGGGTCCTCTTTCTCTCCTATGCGATGACACGAATGCTTTACGGTCAACTAAGTGAACCAGCCCCCTCCCGCTTTATTGGAGATATTCCTTCCAATCTGCTCAAGATGGTCGGCTCTTCTATTACTGTGCAAGCCCCTAATCGAGCATTGAGGCGTTCTACCGCACTTCAAGAGATGGGGGAATCTACCTCAGGCTTTAAGATCAATCAGCGAGTGACCCACCCCAAATTTGGAGATGGCTTAATTGTTAATTTTGAAGGGAGTGGCGCCGCAACTCGTGTTACTGTCAATTTCTCTGCTCATGGGGTGAAGACGCTCGTTCTCAACTATGCAAGATTGACGCCCCTTTAAGAGGAGCTTGTTAAA
>JASLFR010000076.1 GCA_030150565.1 Cardiobacteriales bacterium
AGAGGTACCACTCCCAATCTCTAACCCCTCAAGCGCCTCTTCCATCATCCGTTTTCCCCCCGCCGCATGGACGTTAACCATATCTACCCCCATTTTTGCTAAGCCGATCATCGCGCTCTTTACGGTATTGGGGATGTCATAGAGTTTTAGATCTAAAAAAACGTCATACCCTCGCGCTTTTAAGGTCTCCACAAGCATGGGGCCTTCGTTATAGAAGAGTTCCATACCAATTTTTATATAGAGCTCCTCTTCACGGGGCATCATCTCAAGAAAGGCTTTGGTTTCGAGGTAATTGGGAAAATCGAGGGCGATAATCGGTTTAGTCATATTGGGCTACTCTCTTTGCAAAATGGTAAAAGATGAAGATTTTTTGGCGAAAAAAAACCGACGAATCGGTCGGTAATAAGCAAGCAATCATCGATAGAGGAGCAAATATAGGTAAGAGGCAGAATAGATCTCATAGAGCACTGATCTTGCATTGCTGAACTCCTCTTCTCTCGATTGTTGGCACAAAACGGCTGATATCTTACGGCGAATTGTGGTGGTGTGCAAGGGGAAAGATCGGCTATTTTTTGCCCGCCTCTCCTCAAGAGAGAGTATAACGAAATTCTCTTTAGAGGGGATTGAAGAGTCCGTTTAGGGTGATCTAACTCATTTATAGAAAAGAATGCTTGCTAAAACAGAATTTATTACTAATAATAATTATTCTCATTTAAGAATTTTATCTAAACAGAAGAGGAGGAGTCATGATTCAAAGTAGTGAGAAGAGAGGAAGATTTTCCCAACTAGCGATAGGCTCAATAGTGGCGCTTTCGGCGATGATCACCCCACTCTTTGCGGAGGATGTGAAAAAAGAGAGCCGCTTAGTAGTGATGGATTTTGGTGCGCTCGATTCATTAGTTGCGCTTGAGCGGGAGCAGTATGTTGTGGCAGCTCCTCAAGGGAATAGACCTAGCTATCTCTCAACAACTATTCCATCGAGCCAAAATAGCGGTTCGTTAAAAGAGCCCAATCTTGAGCTTATTCAATCGGTAGAGCCAACACTGATCGTAACATCGCCCCGTCAGCAGAGAGCGGAGGAGGCGCTAGAGCAGATCGCTCCCCTTTTGAGTTTCTCCCTTGATCGTGAAGATTACATTACCTCTTTTAAAGAGAAGCAGGCTCAATTGGCCAAAGCGGTCGATGCAGAGGAGGAGAGCAGAGAGGCAGTAGATGCACTTCTTAAAGAGATTGAGCAGGTAAAAGAGAGGGCTCAGAAGAGTGGTAAACGGGCTGTTGTAGCACTCCATAATGATGGCAATATTTTTGCACTTCCCGAGAGTGGCTATGGGCGTCTGATTCACCAAGTTTTTGGGGTGAAGAGTGCCGATGAAGATGTGACTGAAGAGCGAAAGGTGGTAGAGGCTGCATACTTATCGAGTGTAACGCCCGATCTTCTCTTTATTATCGATCGCAGTGCTGCAATTGGAGCAACCCCTTTAGAGCTCGATCACTTGAAGGAGCAGCTTGCTAAAGAGGAGGGGTTAGAGAGCCTTAAAATTCATTATCTCACCCCCGATCTCTGGTATCTCTCAGGAAATGGTTTGATGAGCCTAAAGATGCAGCTAGATGAGGTGAAATCAGCCCTCTAATTCCTATTTTGTAACAGAAGTTTCCCCACTCTTTATCGATTGGGGGAGAGTTTAATTGAGCGCTCTGGACGATTTTGCTCCTACCCTAGCAAAAGCCTCCCATCTAGAGCGCTCTTTTTTATTCCATTTTTATGAATCGATCGGAGTTATCCCCATATAGAGTAAGTTATGCACAATCTTGTGGATAACTTCTGTTAATTTGGGATAACTCTCCCCATTTTAAGGATTAAATCGGAGAAATCGGCCGATTTTGTTATGATTGAGCGATAGAAATGCTGATGAATCGATCGGCCAATAACCCATTTACGGAGGGAGTAGAAGTGATAAAGAAGCGAACACGTACGATTAATCTTGAAAATTTTCGCAAACAGCCCGCTAAAAAACCGTTAGCGGTTGCCTTAATCTCTGTATTGGTCTTAACAGGGTGCTTTTCAGATGAGAAAGATCCTGAAGTAGCCCTCTACCGAGATGCTAATGAGTGTATTATCTACAATCCCGATATGAAGCAGGAGTGTACCGATAGTTTTGCTAAAGCGACGCTCGAATCGATAGAGACAGCTCCTCGATACGCAACGCAAGAGGATTGTATCGCCGAATTTGGTGAGCAAGCGTGTATACAAGCGCCTCAAGAGAGTCAACATGAAGCGCGTGCAGGGGGCTCATTCTGGATGCCGATGTTAGCAGGTTACCTCTTTGGGCGAATGTCAGGAGGATTTAATGCACATAAACCACTCTACGCTCCACGTGGCGGCGGGATGTATGATTCCAGTGGTAAAGGATTTGGGCAACTTCGACCCGGTGAAAAGGTGCGGGTAAAGCCGAACGATCTTCGTCCTGGTGAGCGTAAACGTCAAACATTGAGCCGTGGCGGATTTGGGCAATCGGTAGCAAAACAGAATGCAGCGATGAGGGAAGAGGAGCGCTCAAATCGACGCTCAGGAAGCTCCGCTGGCCGCTCTTTTGGAGGTTAATGGTGAAACGTGTAGCGATTGCAGAGCGTCCCCATTGGCGTGCACAAGCGGAAGAGTATGGATTTAAATTTCACACCATGTATGGGGAGCCCTACTGGTGTGAAGATTATTTTTACCAATTCACTTTAGCGCAGATTGAGGCGCTTGAAGCGGTGACTGAAGAGCTCCATCAAATGGCGCTTGAAGCGGTAAAGTATGTTGTGGCAAGTGATGATCTGATGCGTAAATTTGCCCTTCCTGAAGCGATGTGGCCCTATATTCGGGAATCGTGGGAGAAGCAGCAATTTACCCTCTATGGCCGTTTTGATTTTGCTTATGATGGAATCAATCCACCAAAGATGCTCGAGTACAATGCCGATACTCCCACCTCCCTCTATGAGAGCGCTTTCTTTCAGTGGCTCTGGCTTGAAGATCAGATTGAAGCGGGGGCTCTACCCGATTCAGCAGATCAATTTAACTCGATTCAAGAGGCGTTGATTGAGCGCTTTCGCCACTTCAAAGCGGAAGAGGGGGATTTTCTCCACTTTAGTTGCTGTGATGATTCGGATGAGGATCGAGGAACAACGGAGTATCTTCAAGATTGTGCCGATGAAGCGGGGCTCCCCAATACGTTTCTCTTTATTGAAGAGATTGGGATCGATGGGGAGGGGACCTTCACCGATCTTGATGATCTTGCGATCGATTCAATCTTTAAGCTCTACCCTTGGGAATTTATGTTGCGGGAGCCTTTTGCAGAGTCCCTCTCTAGCAGCGATACCCTCTGGCTTGAGCCTGCGTGGAAAGCGATTCTCTCAAATAAAGCGCTACTCCCTCTAATGTGGGCGCTCTACCCCGATCACCCCAATCTGCTCCCTGCTTATTTTGAAGGGGAGCGAGGCTCTGAAACGTTGAAGGATTATGTGCATAAGCCGATCTTTTCTCGAGAAGGGGCGAATATCACCATCATTAAAGAGGGGGAGATTTTAGAGCGGGCTGAAGGTCCTTATGGTGAGGAGGGGGCGATTATACAGGCGTACCATCCTCTCCCCCAATTTGGCGATAATCACACCCTAATTGGGAGTTGGATTGTGGGGGATCGTGCATGTGGTATCTGTGTACGGGAGGATAAGTCCCGAATTACGCAAGATCTTTCCCGCTTCTACCCCCACGCAATTATTGGATAATTTCTTCCACAAAAAGAGAGCCCCACTCATTGAGCGGGGCTTTTTTGATTCTGTTAAAAATTTAATTGAATCGAGAAGGGGTTAGTAGGTATCGCAACGATTATGCCATCCCTTAAGCCAACGCCCTTCGTTACGGCTTGGATCGGCATTCTCAACACGGCGACTTAAGACCTTTTTAGCCGACTCCCTAAAGTGGAGCATAACACTTGCTCCCGATTCCCCTTTTCGAGGTGCTGGCATCCCCTCTAATACTTGCAGCAAACCCCATCCTTCCCCTCTGTAGCGCTCATTAGGATTGATTCCCTCCCCTTTAAAATTGACGTAATCGATCAATGCATAGAGTCCGTTGGGAGCATTCGCTACACGGTAGAACTGTTGACGCACCTCTTCGGGAGAGTTACTGACGCTCATCATCTTATCGAGAGCATTTTGGAGCCGCTCAAAGATAAAGAGAATCTGTAGATCGCGCGTCTCGTAGAGAAATTTTTGTAATTGAGCGCCTGATGGATTATTACGATTGGTTAAAAAGTGTTGACGATTGGGCCACGGCGCATGTTTATGCCTTTTGAGAATGTAGGGGAGCTCTGCTCCCTTCTCTTCTAAAAAGGTGACAAGATCGGGGAAGCTCTCCTCAAAGATGGCGGGCGCATCTTTCTTATACCAGATGAAGTGCCCAATTCCGAGAGAAGGGAAATCCTCCCCCTCATTCCACACCATCAAATTTTCAACTTTTCCCCCCGTCTCATTACGGTAGATCTTCTCTGCCACAGCTGCTAATTCAGCAGGGGAGATTGTGAGGGGCTTTGCCACCACATGGAGTGACAATGAGAGAAGAAGGAGAGGGAGAAGGGTGAAACGAATCAGATTAAACATCTATCAAACCTCCAAAATGGTTAGAGCGCACTATCTTACTGAGAAGAGTCTAAATGTCGCAATCGATCGAGCTTAAAATGGGCGATAATTGCGCTTATTCTGCCCCTTAAAACGCCAGTAGAGGAGAAGCATAGCACCTGAGGCTGCTCCCCCTAAGTGAGCAAAATAGGCGATCGGCAACCAAGAGACTTCAAAGAGACCGAGCAGAAACTCAAGCAGCAAGAGAAGTGGGATGAAGAAGCGCGCTTCAATAGGGACAGGAAGAAAGATGAGGAAGAGCTTTGCCCGAGGAAAGAAGAAGAGGTAGCCGATTAAGAGCCCGTAGATCGCCCCCGATGCCCCAACCATAGGGGTTAAGTAACGCTCAATCAGTTGTAAAAGGGGCTCACTCGTTGGCACGTAAAACTCCTTAAGCTCCCCCATCGTGGTCAATTTTAGGTGCGATTTAATTAGGTTGAGATCGATTCCAGAGGCGCGCACCTGCTCCTCTAAAGGGTGAATCAGCCAGTAACTCTGCCCCATATAGAGTAGATATGCACCAATGCCTGAGATGAAGTAGAGAATTAGGAAACGTTTTGTGCCAAGAATTCGTTCAACAGCGCTTCCAAAGAGGTAGAGCGCGAACATATTGAAAAATAGGTGAGCAAAATCAGCATGCATAAAGAGATGCGTTAGGGGCTGCCAGAGTGAAAAATTAGCCGTTGAGGGGTAGAAACTCGCTAAAGTTGCGATAAGAGAGATGAGATTAAGCTCCTGCAGAAGAAGGGAGAGTAGATAGATGGCAATGTTGATGATCAACAATGTTTTTGTCGCGCGGGGCAGATGATTAATCATAGAGTTACCTCTCTTAAAGATGGAATGAGTCAGAATAGCATAGTGTGAATCGCTAAAAGCTGCTCCTCTGATAGAAGCGGTAGATCGAGCTGCTCACAGAAGTGATCCCACTCCTTATCGGGAGGGGCGGTGAGGAGGAGCGGAGTCTCTTTTACTGGATGGGTAATCTTTACTGTTGCGGCGTGAAGCATTAAGCGATTGAGCCCCATATAGCTCTGTAGAGCGTGATTATGGCGAAGATCCCCATGGGTTGTATCCCCAATAAGGGGGTGCGCTAACGCTTTTAAGTGGCGACGCAATTGATGTTGTCGCCCTGTAATGGGGGCAAGAGCCGTTAGTGAGTAGCGGGCGGATGGGTAACGGCCAACACTGATCGGAATCTCTGTGGAGGCGATTCCTCTATAGAGACTCTTCGCCTCTTGCGCTGATGCATCAGGGCGAGAGAGGGGGTACTCTGTCACACCAGCCCCAATCGATCCTCTGACAATCCCAAGATACCCCTTCTCAACCGTTTGCGCTTCAAATTGATCCGCTAAGTGGCGCGCTGATTTAGCATCTAACGCAAAGAGAAGAAGGCCAGAGGTGGGGCGATCGAGACGATGAACGGGGTAGAGATAAGCACCGATCTGATCTCTTACCCTCTGAAGCACAATTGTCTCCACTTTAGGGTCGAGTGGGGAGCGATGGACAAACCAGCCAACTGGCTTATTCACCGCCACAAGTATCTCATCTTGATAGATCAGAGTAAGGGGCTGATTCATAACGAGCGGTTATCTCCTTAATTTAAAAAAATAGTGGGGGAAAGGGGTGCGAAGTGGGCATCTTATATTATAATGCTCGACAATTTTAGAACGAACGCTGAAAAGAGAGGAGAAATCGGCGTCAACACTTAGCAGGAGGAGCGATGTTTGCAACCGTTGAACCCTATTTAGGGGACCCCATTTTCTCATTAGTTGAAGCGTTTAAGCGTGATCCTAATCCTAAAAAAATTAATCTTAGTATCGGTTTCTACTACGACGATTCGGGGCAAGTTCCCCAATTGGAGAGTGTGAAGAAGGCGCTCGATCACATTTTTTCTGATCATCGAGAGCACCCCTCGCTCTACCTTCCCATGCAGGGGAGGGAGGATTACGGCGCACTCGTTACCCCTCTTATTTTAGGGGAGGAAGATCCCGCTATTGAGGAGAATCGGGTCGCCCTGATTCAATCACTTGGCGGCTCTGGTGCGTTGCGCATTGGGGCAGATTTTCTCCATCGCTACTCACCAGAATCTACAGTCTATGTGAGTGATCCCACTTGGGCGAACCATTTAGATATCTTTAGAGGAGTAGGATTCTCCGTCGAGCGTTACCCCTATTTTGATCGTGAGACGTTAAAGGTCGACTTTGAGGCGATGCTCCAATTTTTTAATCAGATGGAGCGGAACGATATTGCGATTTTGCACCCCTGTTGCCACAATCCGACGGGGGCTGATTTAGATCGGGCGGAGTGGGCGGAGCTTCTCGATCTCATCAAAGAGCGGGGGGTGATTCCCTTTTTTGATATCGCTTATCAAGGCTTTGGGGATGGAATTGAGGCGGATCTCTTCGCCGTTAAGATGGCCGCTGAGCGGGAGATCCCTTTTCTACTCTCCTCCTCTTTCTCTAAAACCTTCTCTCTTTATGGGGAGCGGATCGGGGCGCTTTTAGTCCGTTGTGAGAGTAGTACGATTCGAAATAATGTATTTGGGCAGTTAAGAGCTACCGTTCGCCGCAATTACTCTAATCCTCCAACATTAGGGATGAAGATTGTGAGCACTATCTTAGGGGATGAGGCGCTTAAATCGGAGTGGTTCTCTGAAGTGGAAGAGATGCGACTACGGATTATTAAGATGCGTGAGGCGTTGGTAAATCGTCTACAAGAGGGGTTATCGAGTGATCGTTTCAATCATCTCTTAACGCAGAAAGGGATGTTTGGATTTACAGGGTTAACACCTGCAGAGATCGGTCTATTAAGGGAGCGCCACAGTATCTATCTTCTCAATAATGGGCGAATCTGTATCTCAGGCTTGACGAGCAGTAATGTTATCGCTGTGGCAGATGCGATTATCGATGTAGTAAAGCAGTAGAGGATTAATTAAATAGAGAAGCAGAGAGGATTCCTCTCTGCTTTTTTTCGTTAAAGGTAGGGCTTAAAATCCTAAAATATTACAACGCTTATGGTAGGGGCCTGTCTCTAAGACTTGGCCGACATCCATATAGAATAGGCTTGCGTCTGATTCGCTAATGAAATCGTAGAGTAATCCTGTAACTAATAGAGTTGCATCTGCAGAGACTTCACACTGCTCCTCTATAAATTGGGGGGTTGAGATATCGGTATCGATATTGTAGACCTCCATCGCCCACTCTAAATTGCCCCCAAATCCGTTAATGTCATAGGTCTCAATCTTTTGAGGGAGATGCTTCATCTCTTCAGCATCGACATGAAATGCAAAATGGTGATCATTCATCTCATCAAAGGTGTAGTAGATCTTCCCTTTAATCGGCTTAGCCCCGATATAATCGAGCCTGATATTTTGATGCTTATCTTCACGGGGAATGGATCGATAGATCTCTTGAAAGGGGCGTTCTGTAATCTTATTCGTTACGGGGTAAGCAATCTCATTGGTGAGGAGATCGATTTGTGGCAAGCTTTCACTATTAGAGGTGAGCGGAATAGACTCTGCCGAAGCGAAGGAGAGGGTAAGGAGCGCAAGGCTCAGCGCAGTTTTTTTCATAATGTTCCTCTTTAAATGATCGATTTATCTTAGAGAGTAATTTATTGGATTAGATTAGTCTAATCTTTTAAATAATATTTGGAGCAACAAGAGAGGAAGACGCCCCATTTAAGAGAGATGACGCCCCCTAAAAAGTAGCGTAAAATGTGCCCCACTCAAATTTGAGCTAAAGGAGAGCGAAGATCACTTTAAATAAGCATTTAACAGAGCTTTTGAATGATCTTGGCTCATTTTTTTATCGATGAAAAAGTGAAAGAGAACCTAAATGAATGAGAAACTCCTCTTCAATGTAGAAGATCGCCCCCCAATGGGGCTTGCATGGCTTTTAGCCGCTCAACATCTATTGGCAGCGCTTGGGGGAATTATTGCAGTTCCGCTAGTGATAGGATCGGCGCTTGGTTTGAGTGGTGCAGATATGACGGCGCTCGTTAGCGCAGCACTCTTAGTCTCGGGGGTGGTAACCTTCATTCAATCTCGAGGCTTAGGGCCGCTAGGAATTCGTCTTCCTACTGTGATGGGGACTAGCTTCACCTTCGTTGCCGCAGCGATCGCCATTGGAAAGAGTGATTATGGCGTTGCGGGAATTTTAGGCTCCTCTCTCGTTGCTTCATTAGTGATGATTGTTGGGAGCTTTTTTATGCCCCAAATTCGTAAACTTTTCCCCCCTGTTGTTACGGGAACAGTAGTCTCGATGATCGGCTTGAGCCTCATTCCTGTTGGGGTTGATTGGTTTGCAGGAGGGCAGGTTGGAAGCGCTAATTACGCTTCAGTGAGCAATCTTCTTATTGCGCTCTTTGTTCTAGCGTTAGTTATTATTTTAGTGCAGTGGGGACGAGGTATTTTCGCCTCTGCTGCGATTGTGATCGGCATGCTTGCGGGTTACCTTCTGGTGATTATTTTAGAGCTTGGATTTAATCTTCCGCTCGGATTGGTCAACTTCTCAGGAGTTGAAGCGGCAGAGTGGTTTTCACTTCCTCAGCCACTCCATTACGGTTTAGCGTTCCCTATCTCTGGCATTTTGGGGATGAGTATCGCTTATCTTGTGACGATTGTTGAATCGAGCGGGAATTTTCTCGCACTTGGTGCAGCAACACAGACCCCAATCACCGGTAAGCATATGCAGAGAGGAATTTTAACGGAAGGGTTAGGATCAGCGTTAGCAGCGGTGATCTCTACTACTCCTTTCTCAACCTTTGCCCAAAATATTGGGGTGATCTCATTAACAGGAGTTGCGAGCCGTTTTGTTGTGGCGATGACTGGTATTCTTCTTGTTGTTGCGGGGCTCTTCCCAATCTTTGGTGCTCTGATCGTCTCTATCCCTCTCCCTGTGCTTGGGGGCGCTGGCTTGATGATGTTTGCAATGATTATTGCAGCAGGCATTCAGATGCTTGGAAAGGTAGAGCAGAATAAGCGTAATGGGTTAATTATCGCCGTCTCGTTAGGGTTAGGGCTTGCAGTAACGATGCGCCCTGAGCTCTTCAATCATCTTCCTAGCTTCTTTAGAGAGGCGTTAGGATCAGGGATTACGGTAGGCTCACTCTCAGCATTGATTTTAAATCTTCTCCTACCAGGACGGGTGATTGTGGAAGATTAAGAGGGAATAAAAGAAAAAAGCTTAAATCTTAAAGGGCTCAACAATCATTGTTGAGCTTTTTTATTGCTCCGATTAGCTTGGCAGAGCAATCTCTTTAAGATTTAAGCTGATTAAATCACTAGAGCATGATTAATAGTAGTGTGACTCAAGTGAAGGGAAAGTATAGCAAAAAATTGACCTAGATCAATATTTCTAGGGTGGAATCCCCCTTTTTTCTCTCGCTTTAGTAGAGCCGCTCAAAGAGCGTCATCAAGAGTTGGTACTTCTCTGAATGAAATCGATTATTGAGATAATTCACAGGCGCGTGAGGATCGAGCTGAAAGAGGAGTTTACGCTCCTTTCCCTCCCCCTCATAGATCCGCAGGATATTATGAATCATCAACTGCCCCTCTCTCTGCCCCTTAAGAAAAGCGGGCGCAGGGCGAAGATGCTCATCATATTCGATCTGATAGAGCTTCCCCCCTTCAGGTTTGAGCTCAACTAGCTCAATGGCGTTATAGAGTCTCTGGTTATTGGTGGCGATAATGAGCCGCTCATCTTTAGGAACTGAGAGGGTGATGCGCCCATCTTCCCGTGTCATTAGATTATTGCCACTCTCATCCTCAACGCTGTAGATCTCCTTAAAGACTTGATGAATTAAGGTTAAATATGCTTCGGGGTAGGGGTTTGCATTTCGCCATTTTATCTCTTCCGCTTCAAGCTCATCTCTAAGCGCATTGAGGTGAATCTCTACAAGATAGGGGGGGAAATTCTCCAACTGCTTCTGCATCTTAGCGATGCGACTCACTTGCGATTTGTAGAATTGCACCCGAGCTTGGTTAAAAGCGATAATTTTACGCTGCTGCTTCTCATCGAGCCCTTTAAAGAGCCCATCATATCCCCTAAAGAGTGAGAAGGTGACGGGTTGCTGTACCCGATTTTGAAACTCTAAATAGGCGCGGTTTTGATCCTTCCCATCTGAAATCGCTTCATCATGGCTCACAATCTGAAGAGCTGTTGTCGATTGGCAAGCGGTCAGCGCAATGAGAGCAAGGAGCAGCAGAGAGAAGCGAAGAGAGGACATGAGATTCTCCTAATGTGTGGGATCAATTAAGCGATGGATGAGCTCCATTGTAGCAATATGTACTTCATCGGTTTGAAGTAATCGATTGAATCGTGCCGCTCTATTACCATAAATTTTTCAATTTGTCTGAAAAACTTACTCCTCTGACTTGAAATAGAGCAGATCATCACCACTATCTAAAGCAGTTATAGATCTATTTAAAAATAGTTTCATGGAGGATTCTGATGAATCAAGATAAATTTACCCAAGCATTTTTAAGTGCTTTAAGTGGAGCGCAGAGTCTTGCGCTGAGTAAAGATCAGCAATATATCGAGCCAGAACATGTACTAAGCACGATGCTTAATCAGCAAGAGGGCTCAATTTTGCCCCTTTTTCGCCAGTGCCGGGCAAATATTCCACTTCTTAACCAAAAAATAGATGAACTCATTGCGAAAATGCCGCAAGTCTCCGGTAGCAATGATCTTCATATTAGCCAAAATCTACAG
>JASLFR010000054.1 GCA_030150565.1 Cardiobacteriales bacterium
ATCACTGGTGTAATCTCTTGGATTCCAGAAGGTAACATTGAACCCTTCTTTCGCTTGATGAGCACGCCCGACAACACCAAACTCAAACACAGGCTCAATAATCTCTGGCAATAGCGAGATAATATCGATCTCTATCATGGCTCTTCAAGATCCCAATCAGCGATGAGAATACCCTCTTCAAGATTCACCTCTCGAATAATATATTCAGTGTTATAAGGGATCAATTCAGGCTCAGGAAGCTCGGGATTACTCACCACCAAAACATCATTCGCTCCCGTCTCCATCAATGAATCGACAACACCAATATATTGCTCCTCTTCATTGTAGACTCTCAACCCTATGAGCTCAGCCCAGTAGAATTTACCCTCATCAAGCTCAGGCAACATCTCTGGCAAAATCGCAAGTTTTGCCCCTAAAAGAGGGGTAACGGAATCACGATCGTCGAATCCTTTGATTTTTAGAACGATATTTTTTGATTGTTCACGTGCACGCTCAATCTCTACCTTCTCCCACTCACCTCGATTTCTCTTAAGATAGAGCTCATCATACTGAGTAATGGCACCCCGTGGACGCGTTTCTGAGAAGACCTTAACAAATCCTTGAACGCCATGAAACCCGTTCACTTTTCCAACAATTATATAATCACTATTTTTCATTTTTATTCTGCAAATTAAAAAAGCCACTCTATCCATATCGACAAAGTGGCTTAAGTTTTAACGATTACGATATAACTGTTATCTCTATATCAATCTTTTTTGAGTTATTCAGCAACAGCTGCTTTTTTGTTCTCTTTGATGAGTGATGCAACTCGCTCAGAAGGTTGTGCACCCACACCAATCCAGTATGCAACGCGCTCTGCATTAAGGTCTAGACGCTTCTCACCACCTTTTGCTAAAGGGTTGAAGTAGCCTAAACGCTCGATATATTTTCCTGTCACAGCTCTTCTTTGATCTGCAACTACGATTTGATAGAAAGGTCTATTTTTAGAACCACCGCGCGCTAAACGAATTGTAACCATATTGTAATTAATACCTTATTTCAAAATAACTAAAATTAGATTTATAAAATTTATATTTTATATATAGAGACACGATCAATATAAAATTTAAAGATAGATAATTCTATCCTTTCAGACTTGAAAAATCAAAAATCATTTCTCTAATTCCATGCAGGAAGCAGGAGCTCGACAGGCGCATCTGCTTTTTCCCCGAAGGTAACAAACTCATAAGCGCTCTCATCTTTCATCAACTCACGAATTAACATATTGTTCATCATATGTCCTGCTTTATACCCTACAAACTTAGCAAGCAATGGATAGCCAAGTTGGTAAAGATCCCCTACCGCATCAAGCACTTTATGGCGAACGAATTCATCTTCATAACGAAGACCATCCTCATTGAGAATGCGATAATCATCCACAACGATCGCATTATCCATACTCCCCCCCAACGCTAAATTTAGAGAACGCATCTTCTCTAAATCACGCATAAAACCAAATGTGCGTGCCCGTGAAATCTCATTAATGAAGTATTGTGTAGAGAATTCACACTGGTGGCGAGGCGCCGTTTTACTCAAAACGGGGTGATCAAAATCGATTGTAAAGTCGAGTGCAAAGCCATCATAAGGCTCTAAACGGGCAACTTTATCACCATCACGATACTCAACAGCCCGCTTAACCCGAATAAAGCGCTTCTCACTATTCTGCTCCCGCACCCCAGCCTCTTGTAAGAGGTAGATAAAAGGCATAGAGCTCCCATCCATAATAGGAATCTCGGGAGCACTCACCTCAACAATTAAGTTGTCGATGCCAAAAGCAGAGAGTGCAGCCATAAGATGCTCAACGGTAGAGATGGTTACAGAGAGATCCTCATCCGATGCAATAGTAGTTGCCAACTGCGTGCTCTTTACCGCTTCCGCCGTGATCTTAATATCAGGAGAAGCAACATCCGTGCGACGAAACACCAAACCGTGATCAACACCAGCAGGATGCAACGTTAATGTAACACGCTCCCCTGAGTGTAATCCGATTCCTGTTGTTGTCACACTTTGTGAAATTGTTCTCTGTTTAACCATAACTTTTCCTTACTTCGACTGCTTACGCAAGAATGAAGGAACATCCATAATCTCTTTAAAAAGATCTTGATGCCCAGATGTTTTAGGAGCAACAGGAGGCGCTTGATTCTCCTCCACCTCTTCGACAGGTGCTGCTACAGGTGGAACTGGCGCTTGCGCTGTCGTATAGGGTGCCGCTTGAGGTGCGACAGGCTTCACACGGCGGGCAGGTTGTTGTGGCATTTCAGCTTCTAACGTATCCGCAATGCTTCCTAAACCTGTTGCAATAATCGTGACACGAATATCCCCCTCTTCAGGGCCATTTTCGTTCATTCCAATAATAATGTTAGCATCAGGATCCGCATATTGGGCGATAATCTCACCAATCTCTGTAAATTCACCCATCGAGATCGATTGATCTCCCATAACGTTAACAAGTAATCCTTGAGCACCTGTAATATCGACATCTTCCAAAAGCGGTGAAGAGATCGCAGCTTCTGTCGCTTCTGCTGCTCGGTTATCTCCTTGCGCAACTCCCACACCCATAAGTGCTAAACCACGTAATCCCATCACTGCTTTAACGTCGTTAAAGTCAAGGTTGATATAGCCCTTCTCCATTACACTATCAGTGATTCCCTGAACTGCGTTGAAGAGGACATTATTTGCCGCCTTGAAGGAGTCCATCAACGAAGCTCCCTTACCAAGCACTGAGATTAAACGCTCATTTGGAATGGTAATTAATGAATCAACATGCTGCTCTAAGTTGAGCAATCCTTGATTAGCTGTATTCATACGGCGACGCCCTTCAAATTTAAAGGGGCGTGATACAACCGCTACTGTAAGAATTCCAAGTTCGCGAGCGACCTCTGCAATAACAGGAGCTGCTCCCGTTCCTGTTCCTCCCCCCATACCAGCGGTGATGAAGACCATATGCGCCCCTTCTAATACATCACGAATACGCTCTTGATCCTCAATAGCTGCATTGCGCCCAACATCAGGATCGGCACCTGCGCCGAGCCCTTTCGTTAGCTCTGAGCCTAACTGAATAAGCGTCTCCGCTTTTGTATTATGCAGGGCTTGTGAATCGGTATTCGCAGCGATAAAGGTAACATTCTTTAAACCGCTATCAATCATATGGGTAATAGCATTGCCACCAGCACCACCAACACCAATGATTTTGATAATTGGCTTCTGCTCGTTATGCTCTTGATGAAGAATAAAACTACTATTGGACATCCCTAACCTCTTAATAATTTATCTTTTAATCTGTAGCGATTCTAACCGATACAGCCCTAATTCTTAAAATTGTTTTTTTGCTCGATTGAGAAAACGTTTCATCCACCCCTCTTTCGGTTTTGGGGAATACATCTTCTCCTGCCAAAAATCGAGCCGTCTTGGTGCAAGCAGTAAGCCCATCACTGTTGCAAATTTTGGACTATCAAACTGCTCCATCACCTGACTATGTGTCTCTGAAGTTGCCCAGCTAATCTGCTCTTTTAAGGGCACCCCAATACGCACTCTAGCCCCTTTAAAGAGCTGCTTTGCAAGGGGAAGAAGATCTTTCGCTTGCGCTCCCCCACCTGTAAGGACAATACCTGCTCCTTGTGTAAAATCGATCCCCTCTCTTTTAAGCAGATGAAGCACAAAATTGAAGAGCTCCTCATAACGCGCCTGCATCACGTGACACAAAATTTGATGCCCCACCTGTTGCCCTTTAACCCCTTCAGCAAGGGAGGGTAATTCAACCTTCTCATCAGCGCCAATAGTATCAGGAACACAGCTTCCATGAGTCAATTTTAACCGCTCTGCAACGGAGAGTGTTAACTTTAAAACTTTAGCAATATCATCCGTTACCTGATCCCCTGCTATCGGAAGGCTAATTGTATAGACCACTGAGCCATCTCTATAGACCACAAGATCGGTTAATCCTGCACCGATATCGATGACACACACATTTGATTGACGCTCCTCCTCGCTCGTAACCGCAACGCTCGATGAGATTCCATCATAAATAATATAATCGACCGCAGGCCCATGCTCTTTAATGCAATTTTGAAGATTGTCGACACTATTTCCATCCGCAATCACAAGATGAGAGAGCACCTCTAAGCGCATTCCGCTCATACCGATAGGGTTCTTAATCCCTCTCTGCTGATCAATCGTATAAGCGATTGGGAGGACATTGAGCACCCGCTCATCCTCTTCAACCTCTAAACAGCCTGCAATTCTCTGCACCTCTTCAAGCTCTTGACGATTCACCACCTTACGATTGAGCGCTACTAAACCATCATTACGCTCGCTCCGAATTAACCGATTTGAGAGTGATGTGGTTACCGAATGGATCGTGCAATTTGCATCCCGCTCCATCTCACCAATGAGGGCGTTAATCCCTTTCTGCAACTGTGCAAAGTTAGTAATCATCCCCTGCTTCATATAGAGGCTTGAGTCGAGCGACCGAATGCTCCGCAGCTCCAACCCCTTATCGTTGAGATACTCAGCAACAATCCCCACTACTTTCGAGCTCCCAACATCTAAGGCAACTAATAGTTGATCTTTCTCTTCACTCATAGATTTGAACTGCTCCTCATGCTTCATTTCCATTGCACTGAAAATCCATCTTGATATCGAAAATCGATCCGCAATATCTCATCTTTACGCGGTTCAATTTGAGCGGGATAATTATTCACAAAACGCGCAAATCGCTCCGAAAAATCCTCGGATCCAAGAACAAGTAATATACCATTGTCAAGCAGAATTGACCATGAATGGCGCTCATCAACAATCAAGGTATCCACCTGTAGAAGGAAGGGATCGAGCGCATTATTGATCGTGTAAAGATGATCGATCATCTCTTTGATATAGACCTTCGGCCCGATCAATTTTGGAAATTGTCGATAAGGGAGCTCTTTAGGGGTAAAAAGATTCCCCTCTCCATCTACAAGCTCCTCCCCATTATAGATTGCAACGGGGATCTCTTCTTCAATCGTCACCTTCAACTCTTCAGGCCAAATACGCTCAACTTTAGCACTCTTAATCCATGGCTCTTCTAAAATCGCCGCCTGATAACGGCCAACATCGAATCCAATAAAATTGTGTCCAACCGCTCCTTGCGTGAGATCATCGACCCGCTCATGGGTAAGATAATTTAACTCCCGATCCCCCTCTGTAAAGGTGAGCACCCGCTTAATGGTAAAGATTGGATAGCTCTTAAGAAGATGCCAACCCCAGTAGGGGGAAGAGATAATTAGAAGAAGCGTGAGCGAGAGAAAGATGCGCCAAAATGAGCGCAAAAAACGTTTTATGAGCTCTGTAATGCTCACCTGTCTTCTTGGAACTGCGCCCAATCCTCTCTTTCCGCGACGCTTCTTAATCTTAGGAGCGCGCCTTCGGTCACTTCTTACACGCTTCACTCACTTATCCTCGCGCAAAAGAGCTCTCTAAAATGTGCCAGCAGAGCTCATTAAAGCTCATGCCCGCCTCTTTCGCCGCCATTGGCACGAGAGATGATTTCGTCATTCCAGGTACGGTATTGATCTCCAAGAGCCATGGATTATTCTCCTCATCAAGGACAAAATCGACCCGCCCCCACCCTGATGCTCCTACCGCTTTGAAGGCTCTCTCAGGGAGGGTTCTAAACCGATTCTCATCTGCTTCAGGCAATCCTGAGGGGCAGAAATAACGGGTATCATCACGGAGATATTTCGCTTCAAAGTCGTAAAACTTAAGATCAGTCTCCATCCGTATAATAGGGAGCGCACCACTCTCTAAAACAGCACAGGTATACTCTCCACGCCCCACAATCCAAGGCTCAGCAAAGACTGGAGAGCGATACCCTCCCGCCGCTTGCCATGCGCTGAGGAGCTCACTCTTCTCATCCACTCGGCTCACTCCAATGCTTGATCCCTCTTCAGCAGGCTTAATCGCAACAGGATAGGGAAGTGAATCTTTCACCCGTTTCACCTCCTCCTCATCTGTAAGAAGGTAACTTTTGAGGACAGGAATATCTAATGCAGACCAGATCTGCTTCGTCTTGAGCTTATCCATCCCCACACTTGATGCGAGCACTCCACTTCCCGTATAGGGGATTTTGAGATACTCAAGCGCCCCTTGAAGCACCCCATCTTCACCACCACGACCATGAATCGCAATGAAGACACGATCAAACTGCTCCGCTACAAGATACTCCAGAAGATTGACACTCGCTGTATCGACCCCATGAGCATCGACTCCCATCTCTAGAAGCGCTTTTAAAATCGCCTCTCCAGACCAGAGCGACACCTCCCGCTCCGATGATTCCCCCCCATAAAGAACTGCAACTTTTCCAAACTCCTCTGCATTCTCAACCCGTCTTTTCATACTCTTATCTCCCCTCTTTATGGAATTTTTCCGCAACTCGCCCAATGGAGCCTGCCCCCATCATCACAATAAGATCATTCTCACCTGCGATCGATTGGTAAACTTTTGCAATATCATCAAGATCTGGCGCAAAATGGGGTTTAGCTCCCCCCGCTTCTACCACTGCCTCAATTAAACGCTCTGTTGAGATCCCCTCAATCGGCTTCTCTCGAACAGAGTAGATATCAGTAATAATAAGATGCTCAATAGTGCTCAACACCTCAACAAACTCATCAAAGAGCTCATAAGTACGGGAGTAACGATGGGGCTGAAATGCCACAATAATCCGTTTATCAGGATAAGCTGACGTAAGCGCATCATAAACAGAGCGAATCTCTGTAGGGTGATGCCCATAATCCTCCATCACCAATGTTTTATGCCCAGACTCAAGCAGCAAAGGCTGATGCATCTGGAAACGGCGCCCAATCCCTTTAAATCGCTTCAACGCACGACGAATTGCAGGTTGCGGCACCCCTAAATCGTGCGCAATCGCAATCGCTGCAATACTATTTAGAACACTATGGCGCCCTGGAAGAGAGACGATAAATTCGCTAATTCCGCTCGGCATCTTCACTTCAAAACGGGTCTGCATCCCTTCAGATTGATAGCTTAAGAGCTGAAAATCAGCATCGGGCGATTCACCATAAGTGTAGATCGGGCGATGAATTCGTGGAATTAAGTTACGCACCTCCTCATTATCGATACAGAGCACCACTAATCCATAGAAAGGGAGACGATGGAGAAAATCGACAAACGTTTTGCGCAATTTCTCAAAATCATCATCATATGTGCTCATATGATCTTTATCGATATTGGTGATAATGGCCGACATCGGGGTGAGATGGAGAAAAGAGGCATCAGATTCATCCGCTTCAGCAACAAGATACTCCCCTAACCCTAATCGCGCATTAACATTGGAGCTATTCAATCTCCCCCCAATGATGTAGGTGGGGTCTAATCCCCCTTCCGCTAAGATAGAGGCGAGCAGACTTGTCGTCGTTGTTTTTCCATGTGTTCCAGCAACAGCGATCCCGTAGCGAAAACGCATCAATTCACCAAGCATTAGAGCGCGAGGAACAATCGGAATCTGTAACCGCTTCGCCTCCACTACTTCAGGATTATCCTCTTTAACCGCAGTTGAGGTGACGATTACATCCGCATCATTGACATGCTCTTTCTCATGCCCGATCCAGACCAGAGCGCCAAGCTCAATGAGACGATCGATCACTGCAGATTGTGCAATATCGGAGCCCGTTACATCATA
>JASLFR010000109.1 GCA_030150565.1 Cardiobacteriales bacterium
TTGGGGTTGAGGGGTTTAAAGCGCTGCTCCATGGGGGCTACCTGATGGATAAACACTTTAAGGAGGCTCCATTTGAGGAGAATCTCCCCGTTCTGATGGGTTTAATTGGCATCTGGAATAGTAATTTTTTAGATATTCAGACCCATGCCATTCTCCCCTATGATGGACGGCTAAAATATTTTGCCCCCTATCTACAGCAGCTGGAGATGGAATCGAATGGTAAATCCACCAATCGCCAAGGGGAGGCAGTAACCACCAATACCTGCCCCATTATTTGGGGAGAGGTAGGACCCAATGCACAACATGCTTTTTATCAGCTTCTGCACCAAGGGACTCACGCGGTGAGTGCTGATTTTATTGCCCCGATTCAGCGTTACCATGGCAATCAGCAAAACTATATCGAAAATGAGGCAACGTTGACGGAGCAGCATCAACTCTCATTGGCGAACTGTTTAGCTCAATCTCGGCTATTAGCCTTTGGGGCGCAAGAGGATACCAAAAAGACAGATTTTCTCTTAAAATTTAAACAGTATGAGGGGAATCAACCGAGCAGTACCCTACTGCTTAATGAGCTGAATCCTCAAACCTTAGGAATATTAATTGCTCTCTATGAGCACAAGGTGTTTGTGCAATCGGTTATCTGGGGCATTAATCCCTTTGATCAATGGGGGGTCGAAAAGGGGAAAGAGATCGCTAAAGAGATTCTACCCATTGTCCAGGGGGATCTAACTCAACTTAAAACGTTAGATGCATCAACTGCGGGATTAATTCAGACAATTATTAAGGAATAGATGATGGCTAAGAAGAATATTCTAGTAACAGGGGGCGCTGGCTATATCGGCTCCCATACGGTGGTGGAGCTGCTTGAGGCAGGGTATGAGATTGTCGTGCTCGATAACCTCTCCAACAGTTCGGCAGAATCATTAAAGCGGGTGGAGCAGATTACGGGCCGCTCTGTCACCTTTATTGAGGGAGATATTCGGGATGCTACGCTACTCGATGAGCTCTTTAAGAGCCACGCTATTGATGCGGTGATCCACTTTGCTGGCTTAAAAGCCGTGGGTGAGAGCCAAGAGATCCCCCTTGCCTACTTTGATAATAATATTAAAGGCTCCATCACCTTAATGCAGGCGATGGAGCGGGCGAATCTCTTTACCCTCGTCTTTAGCTCTTCTGCTACCGTCTATGATGAGGCAAACCCCTCCCCCTTAAATGAGGAGATGCCAACGGGGATGCCCTCTAACAACTATGGCTATACTAAGCTGATTGTGGAGCAGCTTCTGCAAAAGGCGGCAATTGCCGATGAGCGCTGGTCCATTGCCCTACTGCGCTACTTTAACCCTGTGGGGGCCCATAAGAGTGGCTTAATTGGGGAGGACCCACAAGGTATCCCCAATAACCTGATGCCCTATATTACACAGGTGGCAGTAGGTAAGCGGGAGAAGCTCTCCATCTTTGGGAATGATTACAATACACCCGATGGCACAGGGATTCGTGATTATATCCATGTGGTGGATTTAGCCCAAGCCCACCTCTTAGCGCTACAAAATCGCCTTACTAACCAAGGTTGTCGCGCATGGAATATCGGCACAGGAAGCGGCACCTCTGTTTTAGAGATGAAAGAGGGCTTCGAGGCCGCCAATGGCATCCCCATCCCCTTTCAGTTTGCCCCACGCCGTGCGGGTGATGTTGCTATCTCTTACGCCGATAACAAGCGCGCCATTCAAGAGCTCGGCTGGCGCCCGAAATATGATCTAAACGATATGTTAAAAGATAGCTGGCATTGGCAGAGTAAGAATCCCAATGGGTATCGGGAATAGTTGTAAAAGATTATAAACTCTTAACAAAATACTACGGATAGTAAAAAGCCCTCATTATTGAGGGCTTTTATAATCAATCTTCCAATTTAATCGCTCAATCCATCCCTATTTAGGCCATCGCCTCAGCCTTACGGTTACGAATAACAATCCGCACCAGTGCTGCCCCAACCCCAAACATACCCCCTAATAGGAAGCCGATAATTACGATAAGCTTTTTCTTAGGCTTGATAGGGGTTTCCGGCATCTCTGCTGGGGCATCAAAGGTATAGAGTGATAGAGAGTCCGCATTAATAACAATCGTGTTATAGAAGGCAAGCTCACTCGTCAGCTCCGCCAACTCGGGGATGAACGGATCATCATTCTCTCGGTTCTGTAATACCTCCAACTGTGCCGTTAGGGCATCAGCACCTCGCATATAGAGTAGGTTCCGATCCACATAGGTCGCCCCCTCTTCGGTGCTCTTCCCTTCAGGCTTTAACGGTTGTGATAGACCAATAGCATTAGCGATATAGAGCGCCTCCTCTAAACGGGCAATCTCAAACTCACGCTCACTCTTCGCCTGTTTACGAAACGCCTCAATCGCATCCACTAATGTACTCTGCTTATTCTGAATCTCCGCTACACGATCTTGTAATAGCTGCTCTTTAGCTAAATTCCCAGCTCCAATAATGTAGAGATTCGCCCACTCTTGGGCAAGGGTGGCATCTTTATGGGTAACCACAACTTCATAAAGCTCCTTCTGCTTCCCCTCACGGATGCTAACCATCTCGTTTAACTTGCGGCGAAGCTGCTCAGCACTTAAATCGCGGGTCTCCTCATCTAGTGAAGGGTAGAAGACCTCTTCATAAAACTGATTTCGTAACTGAGTAGAGTGGAGTGTGCGCAGATAATGATTATAGACATCCTGCACATTTAAAATGGTGATCCCCTCCTCACCTCGCTCCCCTTTTTTAAGCTCCACAATATCCCGCATCTGGGGTGGCAATACCCCTGCCGCCGCTTGATAGTAGGGCGTAGCCAATAGGGCATAAGCTACCGCTGCTATCGTCACCAAAAAGGTGATAATGATGATTAACCCCTTCTCTTGCCATAGGTTAGCTACTAGCTCAAAAAGATCAATCTCATCATCCAAAGAATCTCGATAGTTAGCTCTATCTATATCACTCTCTCTTACCATCTTCTTCCTCTCAAATATACTTAACTCAATAACGATTAATAATTACTACTTTTAAAATCAGATAAATTTATTTAGAGAGCAATATTATCACTATTTGATCGATAACTATATTAGGTCACCATTTTTCTAAAAATAGAGATAATTACTCCTCCTCAATAACCTCAAGCGTCTCCACTTTAAAGAGGCGCTCTTTTAATAGGAGATATTGAGATCGGGGAACTTCAAGAGTCATAACACATACGTCCGTATAGAGTTCATCACTCTTTTCTGCTTCAAGATCATTGATCACATGATTAACCTCATTAGTAGCGCTGTAATCGAAGGTGAAGCGGATCTTACGACCGATCATTACTTGCTGAATGGTCGCACTCTTTAATGCTTCTTCCGCCCCTTTTTGATATGCGGAGACCAATCCACCTGTACCGAGTTTAATCCCTCCGAAATAGCGCACTACGAGAACGATAACGTTTGTAAGATTGAAGGAGTGAATCTGTCCCAATATGGGGCGCCCCGCTGTGCCTGATGGCTCTCCATCATCATTAGCACGCTCCTGATCATAATTCTCCCCCAACCGATACGCCCAGCAGACATGACGCGAATCGTTATACTCTTTACGATATTGAGCCACAAGCTCCAACGCCCCCTCTTCTGTCGAGACTGGGTGCGCAAAGCTGATAAAACGGCTTCTCTGCTCAACAAACTCCGCTTTTGTAGGGGCAGCAATTGTACGGTAACTATCTTCCATTTAATCTCCTCGATCTTTAACTTCATACTCCAATTATGCGCAAAAAAATAGACCATCTCAAAAGATGGCCTACAGACGATAATTAATGCTCAATTATGCCGCAAGATAAGCATCGATCGCACGCGCTAAACGGCGACCCGCTTCATCCGCCTGCTCCTCAGTAATCGTAGCAAAAGAGAGACGAAGGGTGCTCAAATTAGCGTTATCTGAATAGAAGGCGACACCAGGCACAAAAGCTACCCCCTCCTTAACTGCAAAATCGAGTAGTTTTTCAGCATCAATCCCCCCTTGAAGCTCACCCCAGAGGAACATTCCCCCTTCAGGTTGATTGATAGTTAAATGCGCTCCCACATGCTTCTGTAGAGACTCCATCAGTAACTCACAACGCTTTTTATACGTTTCGCAGATTATAGGAATACGGCGCTCTAATCGGCCACTCTTCAGATACTCTTCCACAATCTTCTGCCCTAAAACGGGGCTATGTAGATCGAGTGATTGCTTCGCTACAACTAAGCGATCCCGCACAATAGATGCAGCAACAATAAAACCAAGACGTAAACCAGGTACTAAAATCTTCGAAAAAGAGGAGATATAGATCACGCGCCCTTTCCCCCCCTCCATCTCTAAAGAGAGTTCATAGATAGTCGGCTCACGACGCTCTGTAAAGCGAATCTCACCGTAAGGATCATCCTCAAAAATCACAAAGTTATGTTTAATAGCGAGCTCAACAAGTCGTCTACGACGCGCCTGATGGATTGTGGATCCTGTAGGATTAGCAAAGGTTGGAACAATGTAGAGAAGTTTGATGCTGTTATGCTCGAGATACGCTTCAAGCGCATCGACATCAATCCCCTCAGCGCCTCCATCGATATCGACAATCTCCGCTTCACACATATTGAAGACTTCAAGTGCCGCAAGATAAGTTGGGCGCTCAACCGCAATCTTATCCCCACGATTGATAAAAGTCTGGGCTAAAAGATCGATCCCTTGCTGTGAACCGCTTGTTACAATCACTTCACTCTCGTGACACTCAACATTGCGCCCCTTCATTAAGGTAACAATCTCATCACGAAGCCCATCTTCCCCCTCTGTTACACTATATTGGAAGGCTGAAACCCCTGATTGCAGCGCCGCAGTAACCGCTTCATCGATCCCTTCAATATCGAACGTATCCGCTGCAGGAACGCCTCCAGCAAGAGAGATCATCCCCTCCATCTGTGCGTAGCGGAGCAGATTTGCAACGACTGAGCTTTGCGGTCCTTGCATACGTTTTGCAAATAAGTGTTCAATTCCTTCCATTCAAATCATCCTTTTCTCATCGATTTTCGTTCATTAAAAATACTCAACTTATCCGATTCTATCAGAGAAAAGCGGCGGTTGCTCCTCAAAATAGAGCCCTTTTTTTACCGCTCGATAAATCACCCTAAACAGCATCTATCCTCTTGATTTATTAGCTTTACCAGAAGAGAAATTCTCACACACTCTCCCCTATTATCATCTTTCAAGAAAAGATAAGCTTGCTATACTGATCCCCTAAATCATTCAATCGTTCATAAGGGTTTTTGATGAGTATCTCTGTCTATCACTCAAATCATCTCGACTATCTACAATATATTGCTGGGCATATTATTCAGATCGATCCACTCTCCTCCCCCTTTGAGAAGGAGTACTTTCTCGTTCAAAACTTTGGAATGGCGAAATGGATGGAGACAGAGATCGCAAAACAGCTCGGAATTGTGGCTCAGTGTGAGTTTCTCCTCCCCTCAAAGCTCATTAGACGCTTAATGCAGATCGCTCTAAAGGGGGGAAGTTACTCAATCCGTTCACTCAATAAAGAGGAGCTCTTCTGGCCCCTTGTTATCGAACTTCAATTGCTCCCTAATGATGAAATCTACAAACCTCTACACGATTATCTAGAGAGTGAGGAGGGGGAAGAGAGAAGTCTTCAAGAGCGCCTCTTTGCATTAGCAGAGCAGATTGCAGCTCTCTTCGATAGTTATACCGTCTACCGTCCCGATTGGATTAATGCTTGGGAGGCGGGGGAATGGGTTGAGGGGCTCCCTAATCATCAAGCGTGGCAGAGCGCCCTCTGGAGAAGAATGATTGAGCGCTTCAACCATCCCACCCATTTTGGAAATGTGCGCCCTATTTTAGAGAAAGCGCTTAATAATCCTGATATAAAAAAAGAGCTCCCCAAAAGGATCTTTATTATTGGATTAACCTCGCTTCCCCCTCTCTTTCTCGATCTTCTTACACTCTTTTCGGAGTGGGTCGATATCCATATCTTCTTCAATAATCCTTGCCAATATTATTGGGGGGATGTGACAAAAAAAGGGGCGCTCCCTCTCCTTAAAAGGATCAATTACAACTCCAAAGAGAGTGAAGAGAACTACTACGCGCCCCAGATGCCAGAATCACTCGAAGAGAGTGAACGGGAGCTATGGCAAGATTATTATGGGCATCCACTTCTCGCCTCTCTTGGAAAGGTTGGAAGGGATCATCAACGAATCTTAGCCAATTATGAGCATAACGAGATTGAGGCGTTCCAAGAGCCCGATGGAGATACGCTTCTCTCATTTCTAAAACAGGAGATCTTCAATCTCTCCCCTCCCCCAAAACCAGATGAACCGCGCCCCTTTACTCTCAACGAGGGGGATAATTCTCTAAAAATTCATAAGCACTATAGCCGCTCACGAGAAGTTGAGGGGCTCTATGATCAGCTTCTCCACCTCTTTAACCAAAACCCCGAACTTACGCCGAAAGATGTTGTCGTCATGACCCCCAATATTGAAGCGTATGCCCCCCTTATTGATGCCATCTTTGGGGGAGCGAAAAGAGAGCGAGCCATCCCCTACTCAATCTCCGATATTAGTGTGGCAGAAGAGGAGCCTGTTATTGCGCTCTTTCTACAATTGATGGGGCTCTCTGAGAATCAATTTCTCGCCAGCGATCTGCTCAATATGTTGCAGCTTCCAGAGGTACAGGAGCGCTTCAATATCCCTCCTGAATCACTCGATCAGATCAATCACTGGGTAAAAGATGTAGGGATCCATTTTGGCGCAGATGAGCACCATATCTCAGAGCTCAACTTCCGCTCTGAAGCAAAAAATAGCTGGCTCTGGGGGCTAAAACGACTCCTACTTGGCTATGCGCTCCATTACGATGAACAAGGAGTTCCCGCTCCTTATCAGCAAGGGGATGAAAAGATTCTTCCCTATAAAGATATCCCCGCTCTAGATGCTCTTGTTTTGGGGGAGCTGATCCACTTTATCGATCGACTAAACGAGTGGCGTCTTCGCTTAAGTGAAGCGAGAAGCATCGAGGAGTGGCGCCCGATCGTTACGGAACTTTGGTACCAATTTTTCAGTGATACGCAAGAGAATTACCGAAAGCTCAACCAGATCTTAAGCCACTGGAATCCTCTCATTGATGAAGGGGTAGAGGCTGGATTTAATGAGCCGATTCACCTCTCTCAACTCGCCAAGCTTCTCAGTAAGCGGGTGATTGATGAGAAACCTGAACAAAACTTTATTGAGGGGAAAGTCACCTTCTGCTCCTTCATTCCGATGCGAGCGATCCCCTTTAAAGTGGTCTGTATGATCGGCATGACGCAAGAGGCGTTCCCCAAAACTACGCTCTACGCCGATTTTAACCTGATGCAGCATAAACCTTACGCAGGAGATCGTATTCTCCATCAAGATGACCGTTACCTCTTTTTAGAGGCGATTCTCTCAGCGCAAGAGCATCTCTATCTGAGTTATATTGGGCGCTCCATTGAGAATAATCAGGAACTCCTCCCCTCACTCTTGATTGATGAGCTGCTCACCTACCTTGAACAGATTGTCGATCCACAATCACTCCCTAACGGCTCTTTAAAAGAGGCGATTATCATTGAGCACCCAATGGCTCCCTACAATAGACGCCTCTTCACACAAGAGAGCCCTTTCCACTCCTTTCAATCAGAATGGTTGCAAAGAAGTGAGATCAATTTTCTCACCCCACCCCAAAAGTCCGTTACAATCGAGCCGCTTCCCGAAGAATTAACACTTGAAGCGCTCACCCATTTTTATCGCTCCCCCGCCCAATTCTTCGCACGTGAGCAATTAGGGCTTACAGCACGGTGGAGGGTTGATGAGAATATTACTGATCATGAGCCCTTCTCTATCGGTAGTGACCACTTGGAAAGATACCAGTTACAGGATGCAATGGCGCAGCACCTCATTCGTCACGATGCATTCAAAGATGGAGATATAGAGCGCTTAACCAATTATGCTTATCATGAATTGAGAGATTTCTTTGATGAGCAAGGGTTGCTCCCTAAATTCCACTACCGTGATCTTCATTGGCAAAATGAGATCATTTGCCCCCTTGAAGTAGCAAACGCATTAATCGAAAGGGGGTATTACGAAAAGATGAGCCCCTTTACTCTCCCTTTTCAAGAAATCTCTCTTAGGGGAGAGCTTCCCCGCTCAACAACTGGTGAGATCATTCACTGGAGCGTAGGGAAGATGGACTATAAGCGGCAGATGAGACTCTATCTTCACCATCTAATAAACAACCTCATTCAGGAGGAGGAGAAGAGTGCCCATCTCTTAACGTTTGATAGTAAAAATCAAAAAGTAAAAGCTGTTACCTTCAAAGGGATCTCAAAAGAGGAGGCA
>JASLFR010000003.1 GCA_030150565.1 Cardiobacteriales bacterium
TCACCATTAATGAGGATGATCCGCTTATCCCCTTTTGTGATCTCTGGCACATATCGTTGCACCATAACTGAAGTTTGGTTCTCCTCTGTGAGTGTCTCTAAAATCACATTGAGATTAGGATCTCCCTTAGCGACACGGAAGATAGAGCTCCCCCCCATACCATCGAGCGGTTTTACGATTGTATCGTGATGCTTCTCAATAAAAGCTTTAATCTTATCGCTCTGGCTTGTGACAAGAGTGGGTGGGCAGAATTGGGGGAACCAAGTGGTAAACATCTTTTCATTACAATCTCTAAGAGAATCGGGGCGATTGCAGATAAAGGCGCCTTGTCGCTCCATTAACTCTAAGAGGTAGGTTCCATGAATGTAGTGCATATTGAAGGGGGGATCTTTGCGCTGAAGCACAATATCGTCTGCTCCAAAGATGATTGTTTCTGGCGCGCTGAGTCTGTACCACTCTTCACCTCGCTTACCAGCTGCCTCATCGAGAGTGACTCTCTGAGCGGTAGTCTCTACAACCCCCTCATTGAGAAGAATTTGGGGGAGCTGGGTGTAGAAGAGGGGATAGCCGCGATCTTGAGCGCCAAGCATCATTCCGATAGTGGTATCGACACTAAAATCGACCGACTCGATCGGATCCATAATGACAATAATACGGGGGGAAGTTTTCATTCTTTTTACTCCTATTGGTAGGGGAATAGACCCACTTACTGAATAAGTACAGTCTAAAGGAGGTGTGTAAAAAACGGTAGTGAACAAATATTATTAGAGCAATAAAGGATTACTCAGCCCAATCACCTAATAGACTCTGCAGAGCTGAGATAATGGTTAAGCCTGCCGTTTCAGTGCGTAAAATACGCTTTCCAAGTCGAACAGATTGAGCACCAATCGATTCAAGATGGGTAATTTCATTGGGGGTAAACCCTCCTTCAGGGCCGATAATGGCGCCAAATTGGGTTGTTTTGATACCACTCTTTAAAAGAGCACCTAACGATTGTTGAGCGATCGGGCTTAGGATAAGCCTCTTCTCCCTCTTCTCCTCTTTAAGATCGGTTAAGAGGATGGGGGGATTGAGGGTAGGGGGGAGATTGAGCCCCGATTGCTCACAGGCGGCAGCGATAATACTCCGCCAGCGCTCCACTCTTTTTTCAAGCTGTGCAGGCTTTAAGGAGAATTGAGAGCGTTCCGCGATAAGAGGGGTTATCTCACTCACCCCAAGCTCGGTCGCTTTCTGAAGAAGAAAGTCCATCTTATCCCCCTTATTGGGAAGCGATTGATAGAGATGGATCGAAAGCAGTGATTGACGATTCTCATCAGAGAAAGCTTCAATCTTTAGAGTGAGATCACGGCGATTGATCGCCTCAATCGTTCCATAATACTCCCCCCCTAAACCGTTAAAGAGGGTAATCTCATCCCCGATACGCATCCGCAGAACACGGGCGATGTAGTTGTAATCTTCATCGGTTAAAGTGAGCCTCTGCCCGATGGCGAGGGGTTGATCTAAGTAGCGTCGCATAAGAGTTCCTAAAAATGGGGTAAAAAAATAGAGCGCATCAACGCTCTATTTTAGATCGATTAGAGAGAATTATTGATTACGCATCCGTGCAAAATCGCTCAATGAGAGCTCATCTTCATCGAGATCAGTATCAGTAACAGGTGCAGGAACGCCCGCCTCTGCTTGATTGCGTCTGCGTGCAAGTTCTGCAATTGAGAGCTCTTCATCCTCTAACTCATCAATTGCGCGATTCTGGTTCGATTTGATCGCTCCCCGCTCACGAAGGAGGTTATCTCGATACTGCATATACGCCTCTCTTTGGAAGACATACTCATCAAGCGCCGCCTTTTTTGTCACGGAATCGACATCAAGCAACTCACTACGGAGCTGAACTAAGCCTGCCGTAGTTAACCCAGCATTAACATACTTATTCGCCATGTAAACATGGGGGGTTGCCGCAATATCACCAATCACGCCAACACCATCACGAGGTGTTGAAGGCCCCATAAAGGGGATGACGAAGTAGTTACTCTTCTCCCAGCCATATTTAGCGAGCGTTGTACCAAAGTCGTTTGTATGTTTTTTAGGGAGATTGAAGGGTTCGGTAAGATCGACAAAGCCTAATAATCCAAAGGTTGAATTGAAGACGAAGCGGTGTACGCTCTCAACCGCTTTACCAAATTGCCCCTGCGTTACGTCAATTACAGCAGTACGGGTATCACCAAGATTGCTAAAGGCGTGCCCCACACTCTTACGGATTGGCTCAGGGACCACTTTTGTATACCCTTCCGCTACTGGTTTTGTAATCGCTTTATCAAAAGCGGTATTGAAGGCGTACATTTTGCGGTTATAGCTTTCGTATGGATCGTGAGGATTCTTCCCCGCACATGCAGCGATAATGCCCGTTAAACTCAACAGAATGAGGGGGCGAACTCTATTATTTACTCGATTAATCATAATTTTGCGCTCAAGGTTAAGATTTAAGGCCAGTCCCTTTATTTAATAGATGTAGCGCAAAACTGAAGAGCGCCACAAAGAAGATGATAAGTAACCCAATTGCGATGGTGATATTGATATCACTTGTGCCTAGGAAGCTGTAACGGAAGGCATTTACCATATGCAAAATCGGGTTGAAGTAGGAGAGATTTTGCCAAAATGGTGAGAGCAACGAAATTGAGTAGAAGACCCCACCAAGATAGGTGAGAGGCGTTAAGATAAAGGTTGGGATGATGGAGATATCATCAAAATGGCGCGCGTAGATTGCATTAATCAACCCTGCAAGTGAAAAGACTAATGAAGTGAGCAGGAAGACGGTGAGCATCAGTGCCACATTCTGAATCTGAAGATCGACAAAGATAAAGGTAGTGAGTGTAACAATTCCTCCTACTAAAAATCCTCGTGCAACACCCCCTGCCACATATCCCGCTAAAATTGTGATATTGGAGATAGGGGAGATGAGGAGCTCCTCAATATGGCGGCTATATTTTGCGCTAAAGAAGGAGGAGACAACATTGGAGTAGCTATTGCTAATCACCGTCATCATTATTAGACCAGGAGCGATATATTGTGCGTAACCTACCCCCTCCATCTCTCCTACACGATCGCCAATGATTCGACCAAAAATAAGGAAGTAGAGAATCGTTGTAATAACAGGGGGGAGTAGCGTCTGTGGCCAGATACGGATAAAACGATAAAACTCCTTCGTTACCATTGTGGTGAAGGCGACCCAATTAGGATGCTTACTCATGATCGGTTTCTCCTTTTTGTGATGTGATGCGTAGGAAGAGCTCTTCTAAGCGGTTTGCTTTGTTGCGCAGCGCCTCAACAGTAATTCCTGCAGATTGAAGACCTGCAAAGAGATCGCTAATTGTATTGGGTTTAACCACTTCAGCCTCAATCTCACGGGGAGCTCTTTGTAGAAAGTTGATGCCATCGAGCTCTGGAAGATCGACACTTAAAGGCTCAGTTAAGCTTAAGACAAAGCTCTCTGATTGCAGCTCTCTTAAGAGGGATTCCATTGAGCTCTGCTGCACAATCTTTCCATGATTGATGATGGCGATATTTTTACAGAGCAGCTCCGCCTCCTCAAGATAGTGAGTTGTGAGGATAATGGTTGTCCCTTCATCATTAATTTTACGTAGCAAATCCCACGTTTGACGGCGAATCTCAATATCGACTCCAGCGGTAGGCTCATCAAGAATGAGCAGTTTTGGCTGATGAACAAGGGCGCGTGCAATCATTAAGCGGCGCTTCATTCCTCCTGAAAGATTGCGTGCCATTGTGCGCGCTTTATCGGTTAGGTCGAGAAGTTCGAGAAGCTCAGCGGTTCGTCTTCTCGCCTCTTTTCGAGGGATGCCGTAAAAGCCTGCTTGATTGATTACGATCTCTTCAACAGGCTCAAATTGATTAAAGTTGAACTCTTGTGGAACGAGCCCAATGAGCGCCTTAGCCGCTGCTCGCTCATCATGAAGCGAGTGACCAAAGACCTTTACAGAGCCAGAAGTTGCCCCCACAAGATCGGTAATAATGCCGATGGTGGTCGATTTTCCCGCCCCATTTGGCCCTAAAAGTGCGAAGAAATCCCCCTCATTGACCGAGAGATCGATGCCGAGCAACGCCTCTTTGCCATTGTCGTAACGCTTTTTTAACCCTTTAATCTCAAGCGCGGGGATTGAACTATTCGGTGTCGTCATTCGATGAACCTCCTCATTGATTGGTTGATCTCAATTAAGCGGTGTAGAGCGAAAAATGCTTAAGAGATGAAATAAGAACGAGCCCCAAAAGGACTCGTTATAGAATGGTAGATCGCTCTTTAAGGGGAAATATTATGAGTCTCTCTTTTGGCGACGATTGCGGTTTGGCGTCGAATTTGTCGCTTTTCCTCTCCGTTCGCCCCCTTTTTTAGCTGCGCGATCGGGGTGAGTTGTATTCCATTCAACTTCTCTCTCCCCCCTTTTGCCACGATAATTTCCCCTCTTTTGGGTACTTTCTGCTCTAACGGAGGCGCGATTTTTCGATCTTGCACCACGGCTTAAACTGCGCCCTTTACTCCCAATGCGCTCTTTTTCGGCTGAGTAGCTCTCTTTTTGATGCTCAAGCCCAACTGATTCTACTAACTCTTTGAGCACATCCTCTTCAATATCGATAAATTGACCAGCTCGTAAGGAGCGGGGGAGCTCTACATTACCGTAACGAATGCGAATGAGACGGGAGACCATCAATCCTTGCGATTCCCAAAGGCGGCGAACCTCGCGGTTTTTCCCCCCTTTAACGGTGACGTGGTACCAGAAGTTAGCTCCAGTTCCTCCTGACCAAGTGATCTCTTCAAATTTTGAGAGCCCATCTTCAAACATCACCCCATTGCGCATATTATCCGCCATCTCATCGGTGAAATCGCCAATAACACGGACTGCATACTCCCGCTCAACCTCATGAGAGGGGTGCATTAAGCGGTGGGCTAGCTCACCATCGTTAGTGACGAGGAGCAATCCTTGGGTGTTGATATCAAGACGGCCAACGGTAATCCAGCGACCATTATGAATTTTGGGGAGTGAGCTAAAGACAGTGGGGCGCCCTTCAGGGTCATGACGAGTGGTAATCTCCCCTTCAGGCTTATAGTAGAGAAGAACTCGGCGATCGATCTGGTCGGTGTTGATGGCGACTTCACGTCCATCAATCTCAATTCTCTCCGAGCCATCAATCTGACAACCAAGTTTCGCAACTTTGCCATCTACCTTAATTCTCCCCTCCTCAATCCACGCTTCAATTTGGCGGCGTGAACCATAACCGTTATGGGCGAGAACTTTCTGTATACGATCCTTCATAAATCCTTCACTAATTGAAAATAAAATAGAGAAATATTATAGCGCACTTAATGGTTTAAGTCGCAAATAGCGGGTAAGGAAAGTGGTATTCTTGCTCCCTTTAAGAGGGGAGAAAATGGGTGATTCTGTATAGGAAGTAGGCGATATTGTGCCATTGGTCTATTTATTGCTATGATTACTCCATGACAATTTGAGTCTATATAATTCATAGAGTTACAGAAGGAGAGGCGGTGAGTCTTCGGTCACAATTACAGTTAACGCAGAGCCAAAAGCTGGTGATGACGCAGAGTTTGCAGCAGTCGTTAAGGATGTTGCAGATGAGTCAGCTTGAGCTTCAAGCGGAGATTCAATCCCTGCTCTCTTCCAATATTATGTTAGAGCCTGCAGCGCCAGAAGAGGGGCTTGAAGAGTATCATCACGATTACGATCAAGAGGCGATTGAGCCTGAAAAATCGCTCGATCTTGACTCTATGGAGACCAATGTTGAGATCGCAGAGTATGGGGATTACTTCAACGATGATTACGGCACTGCGTTAGGCGCTTCTGAAGTGAGTGATTATGATGGGCTCAATGAGGTGAGTGAAGCGCATGAGCGCACCCTTGAGGAGCATCTTTTATGGCAACTTCATCTCAACACCTTTACAGAGCGGGAGATGTTGATTGGTGGAGTAATTATTGATGCTCTAAATGAGGATGGATTCCTTTTTACTCCATTTGATGAGCTTAAAAATGCGTTAACTCCCCTTATAAAACGGGAGGAGTTTGAGCTTGTTTTACGCAGAATTCAAAATTTTGAGCCAGCAGGGATCGCTGCTCGAACGGTTGCAGAATCGCTTAAATTGCAGGTGGAAGCGCTCGATCCAAAGCCTGAGTGGGCTCCGCTTGCGTTGCAGCTCTTTGAGAAGGGGTTTAAAGAGCTTGAGCAGCTCAATTTAAAGGGGATTATGGCGCTCTTAAAGATTGATGAAGCGCAATTGCGAACGCTTTTAAATGCGATTCGTACACTCAACCCCCGTCCTGGAAATCAATTTAGCAGTGCTCCTTCAACTCCTGTTGTTCCCGATCTCTTTCTCACCTGTGAGGGGGAGAAATTGATCGTAACGCTCAATGAGGGGAGCATCCCTAAATTACGCATTAATCCCTACTATCAAGGGTTGCTCAATAAATTGAAGCGGGATAGTAAAGATTCAGAAGTATTAGCGGAGCATTTAGCAGAAGCGAGAGCTGTAATTCACAACTTAGGGAGCCGTTTTGATACCCTTTTACGGGTGGCACAGGCGGTGGTTAATTATCAGTATGAGTACTTTTTTCAGGGGGTGAAGGCGCTTCGCCCTCTACAGCTTAAAGATATTGCAGAGCGCCTTGATTATAGTGAATCGACCATCTCCCGTGCAGTTGCAGGAAAGTATATGCTTTGCCCTACTGGAATGATCGCATTGAATGATCTCTTCTCCCATCAGATCTCAAGCTCTCACGCTGAAGGGGAGGAGGCCTCTGCCGCTGCGGTTATGGCGCTCCTTAAAGAGATTGTTGAGAAGGAGCCAAAAGAGAAGCCGTTAAGTGATGCACGATTAGCAGCTCTATTAGCGGTACGAGGGCACGATGTCGCTCGAAGAACGGTGGCGAAATATCGTGAACAGCTCAATATCCCAAGCTCAACAGAACGTAAGCGGTTAGCGATGTTGCGTTGATATTGAGTTTTTAAGAGAAGATGAAAAAGCCTCTAGAGTGATCTAGAGGCTTCTCTATTTTATAAGGGAAAAATAGATTATTTTTTTGCTCTAAAGGCGCTCTCTTCCCCTCTAATTAATCTCTGAATATTGGAGCGATGGCGATAGAGAAGCAGCCCGATCATAATTAGCAGTGCAATTGCAGAGTATTTAGGAAGTGAGAGGGGAGGAATTAAGAGGTAGAGGGGGGCGAGTGTTGTTGCTGTAAGGGCTGAGAGAGAGGAGACGCGCGTCAACAAAAAGACCCCGATCCACGTTGTAAAAACCGCAACTGCTAGAAGGGGGGAGAGCGCAATAATCACCCCAAACGCCGTTGCTACCCCTTTGCCCCCTTTAAATTGAAAATAGAGGGGGAAGAGATGCCCTAAAAATGCGGCAAGTGCGGTAAGAGCGATGGTTAGGTCATCCATCTTTAAGAGGCGTGCAATGAGGACGGGGATCAATCCTTTAAGCAGATCGCCAACAAGGGTCATTGCCGCAGGTTTTTTCCCTCCAAGGCGCATCACGTTAGTCGCTCCTGGATTTTGTGAGCCGCTGCTGCGGGGATCAGGGAGTCGGTAGAGACGACAGATTAAGATTGCAGAAGAGATAGAACCTAATAGATAAGCAAAGAGGGGGAAGAGCAGTAATGTTAGCGTCATACAAAAATCTCAAAAAGTAACAGGAGCGCCTATTATAGCGCTCCTTAATTAGCTAAGGAGCGAAGGAGCTTATATTTATTCATCTATAGAGGCACGCGTTCTATTTCGCTCCTCAATATAGCGGTAAAAATTGTGTACCCGTTCAATTTTGAGGGTTTTAGTCATATCGGGAAGACTCTCAATAAAGATCTTACCGTAGCTTTTACTCATTAGGCGGGGATCTGCAAGCACAAGTACGCCGTAATCATCATGATCTCGAATTAATCGCCCAACTCCCTGTTTAAGGGCGATCACCGCACGGGGGAGCTGATAATGCATAAAGGCGTTTCCACCCCCCTCATTGATTAGGTTGATCTTCGCCTGCTCAACAGGATCACCCGGGGATGCGAAGGGGAACTTTTCAATCACAACACAGGTGAGCGCTTCCCCCTTAACATCTACCCCCTCCCAGAAGCTCATGGTGCCGAGAAGAATCCCATTACCAGAAGCTTTGAAATCCTCAATGAGTGCCATTTTTGAACGATCCCCCTGTTTAAAGAGGGGGTACTCGACCCGATCTTTTAGCAGAGTGTAGGCGCTATTTAAGGCGCGATAACTGGTAAAGAGGAGAAAAGTGCGCCCATCTGCCGCCTCAATAACGGGAATCACCGCCTCAATAAATTGGGGGAGAAACTCTTCGCTATGGGGGGGAGGAAGATTAGGGGGGTGGTAGAGAAGCGATGTGCGAGGGAAGTCGAAGGGGCTCTCCAGTTTCAGAGTTCTCTTTTGAGAGATGCCAAGAGGGGTTGCAAAGTAGGAGAAATCCTCTCCAACGGCTAGGGTTGCAGAGGTGTAGATCCATGTTGGAGCTAATCGACTCGTCTGCTGCTGAAAAATATCTGCAATCTTTAGAGGGGTTGCATGAAAAGTGAAGTTGACGGCGAAGGTCTCCATCCAGCGGATATGGTTCGGCTCTTTCCCTTCCGATTTTAAGATCATCAACCACGATTGAGTCATCTCAGTTAGACGACTAATCATTTTAATGAAGAGTTGCGCCCGCTTCTCTAGAGGGGTGATGATGGAAAGGAGCGCTTGAAGAAGCTCCCCAATCTCTAACATCTTATCTTGAATGAGTCGATTATCGAGATAATCACTCATCGCACTCCGTTTTGCCTCTTTGGGGAAGAGGTTTCGCAGAGCACTTAGCGCCTCATTTAGAGGAAGAATAAGAGGGTCATGATCCTTAAAGTCGGGAGCTTCCTCCCGAATGGCGCGTTCAAAATCATCAATCCAGAGGAGGATCTGACGACTCCCCACCTGATCGCTAAAGAAGTAGCTTGTAATCTCTGCAAGTTGATGCGCCTCATCTACAATGACTGAATCAACGGTTGGCAGAATCTCCCCAAAGCCCCCCTCTTTTAGAGCTAAATCAGCGCAGAGAAGGTGATGATTGACAACGATAATCTCCGCCTCTTTAGCACGATCACGTGCCGCAAAGAAGAAGCAGGAATCGTAATCGGGGCACTCCTTTCCAAGACAATTTTCAGAGGTGGCAGTTACATTGCTCTGAAGAGTGGAGTCGAGCGGCGAATCGAGCTGGCTAAGATCACCCGTTTTAGAACTTTTCTGAAATTGAACTAACGCTTTTACCTGATCCACTTGACGCTTATTCTCTAGGCGTCCCCGCTGGGTCACGGTTCGTAGACGGTAGTGGCAAAGATAGTTGCTCCGCCCTTTTAAAAGAGCGCTCTTAATGGGACGATCAGTCGCCTCTTCAAGCAGGGGGATATCCTTCTCAAAGAGCTGATCTTGTAGATGTTTTGTCCCTGTTGAGACGATCGCACGCCCCTCAAACATCAAGATTGGAAGAAGGTAGGCGAAGGTCTTTCCCGTCCCTGTTCCCGCTTCAACAATCAAGGTCTCCTCATCTGCAAGCGCATCTCCAATCGCTTGAGCCATCTCGATCTGCTCAGCACGGGGGCGATACCCCTCAATCGTACGGCTTAGCGCCCCATCGTTGCTGAAGAAGTCAGCAATTTTTTGCCGCTCTCTACTCATCATCTTCCTCAATCTTCTCTTCGATAGAGGGGGAATCACCCTTATCGATCGCGCCCCCTACGATAATGGTGCTCATTTTTTCGGGATGAATGTGGCGGGCAAAAGCATTTTGAATCTCCTCTTTTGTGATTTTTTCAATCCGTTTGGGGTAGTGATCGTAATGATCAAGAGGGAGATCATAGAGGGCAAGATGCATGACTGCGCTCGCTTTTTTAGCATTGCTATCGAGGCTAAGCACCATTCCCCCAATGAGATTATTCTTAGCAAGTTGTAGTGCCCCCTCATCAGGACCATGCTCAATAAAGTTTCTTAAGAGGGCTTGAGTCGCTTCAATCGCCTCGTCAACACGCTCATTTTGTGTAGAGAGAGCGATTGTGAAAGGGCCTGCGATAAAGCTTGGAGAGAAGCTACTGCTAATGCCGTAAGTTAAGCCCATCTCTTCACGAATCTTCATCATCAATTGGGAGGTAAGACCACTTCCTCCTAAAATATGGTTTCCTAAGATGAGGGGGAGATAATCTTCATCAAAATAATCGATGCTCGGATGCCCCATTAATATGCGGCTTTGGGGGCTCTTAAAATAGTGGGTGATATATTCCGCTTTGAGTTGAGGGCGCTCCTCTTCAATCTTCGGTAGTGATTCCCCCGCTCCAAGAAGCTTGCTAAATCGGGCGGCAATCGCCTCTGCATCACTTCGCTCTAACGCACCAACAATGACAAAATTTGCATCGGTTGCGTTATAAAAGTTGGCTCTAAACTGCTTTAACTCATCAAGAGAGAGTGATTTTAGAGAGTCTTGCAACTCTTTTGAGGTGAAGCTTAAGAGGCTTTCAGGGTAGAGCGTCTCGTAGTAGAGCTCACTTGCAACGGCATTGATGTTATCGAGTAACGCTTTTTGGGCATCGATCGATTGCGCTCGCTCCCGTTCAAAAATCGCCGCATCAAAATGGGGCTCAGAGAGGGTGAGTGCTAAGAGATCGAGCGCTTTAGAGAGGGTCTCTTCATCGGTTAAGCTTCTAAGATTGAAGAGCGTCTGATTCAGGCTTACCTGCGCAGAGATATTGATTCCTAAATCTTCTAGCGCCTCATGAAATTGCTCCTCATCATAATCTCCCGCCCCTTTTGTCATAAGAGAGGCGGTAAGTTGTGCAAGTCCCGCCTTTTCAGCTGCACGAAAGGCACCAGCATCTAAACCGAAGAGAAGATCCACCATCGGCAATTCAGGGGCGTGGATAAAGTAGACATCCGCTCCCTCTTCGGTCTGCCAATGTTCAATCTCATCACTAAGCTGTTTTGTTGTCGCCATTGTTGGAATCCATAAAAGTAGTAAGAGTGAGAGGGTACGAAATAGCTGTTTCATCATTACTCTCCATGCTGTTCTTTAGTTGGTGAGGCATCTTCTACCCGATTTTTAGATGGGGATTGTAGGGTAGCGATGGTTAGATTCTCAGTAGTGAGATGACGTTTGACCGCAGCTTGAATCATCTCAGGGGTGATTTTTTCAAGCTCATCGAGGATCGTTTCACGGTGGCGCCACCCTTCCCCTGTTGTCTCCGCAGCGCCAATCTCCATCGCTTGATAGTAGAGTGAATCCCGCTCATAGATACTTTCAGCACGATAACGGGTTAAGACACGCTTCAACTCCTTTTTGGAGACAGGCTCCTCTTTTAAGCGCTCTATTTGGGCGAGAAGTTGCGCTTCAATCGTTGCTAAATCATGGTTGATTGCAGGGACAGCGCTGAGAAGAAAACTCCCCTCAAAGCGACGATCTCCACTGTAATAGGCGCTCGCTTGAAGGGCGGATTGTTTACCCCGTACCAATTCACGACTGAGGCGAGATGAGCGGCTGCCATCTAAAATCTCCGCTGCGAGCATCAATGCGTAGACATCGGTGCGATCTTCAGCAGTGTTGATGCTTGGCACTTTATACCCCATAAAGAGGAGGGGCATATTCACCTCTGTAATCAATTCTGCCCGCTTTAATCCCAATTGAGGGACCTCAAAATCGTGCGCATGCTCAATATTTTTGCTCGGTTCAATCGCTCCAAAATATTTTTCAGCTAGTTTGAACGCCTCTTCCGCTTTAACATCTCCAACAATCACTAACGTTGCATTATTAGGGGCGTAGAAGCGGCGATACCACTCTTCAAGATCGGAGAGCTTCCAGCGTTCAATCTCAGGCATCCAACCAATAATGGGGTTGCGATAGGCGCTCGTATTCCACATGGTGGCGTTAAAAAATTCGTAAAATTGTCCCTGAGGGTTGCTATCGGTGCGCTGCCTCCGCTCTTCTGCAACTACTTGACGCTCAGGAATAAAATCTTCAGGGCGGAGCTCAAGATTCACCATGCGATCTGACTCTAGGCGGAGCGCTGTCTCTAGCTCCCATGCGGGTAACATCTCAAAATAGGCGGTGTAATCGTAGGAGGTGAAGGCGTTATCTCTCCCCCCAAGATTGGCGATGATGGTGGAGTGCTCATTCGCTTTAAGCGTTGGCGTCCCTTTAAACATCATATGCTCCAACATGTGGGAGATCCCTCCAAGCCCTCTCGGCTCATCAACAGAGCCCACTTTGTACCAAACCATTGTGGTGACAACAGGCGCTCGATGATCCTCCCGAACGATCACCTTCAATCCATTATCGAGAAGATGTTCATGAGTATTTTCAAAGACATGGGGAAGGGTTGGCGCGTCGGACATATCGGATTCTTCTGCAAAGAGGGGTGTGTGTGAAATAAAAACAGCACTTAAAAGGGTAAGTGCTGTCTGTTTCATTCGGCGGTAAATCATTCTATTAACCTCCAGTTAAAAAAGCGCCCCGAAGGGCGTTTATTTTTAAATGTTGAGTGTAAAGCACTCCCCAGTTGTAAAGGGCTTCTCACTATCCATTAGATCGATAATGAAAGGGGAGAGAAGCTCAAGGGCATGAGGGTTTTCAACCCCTTCAGGGGATGCGTTGTAACGGAGTGCAGAATCGATAGCAACAGGATTGAGGCTATTAAATTGAATCGATGCTTGCGCTTCAAACTCTGTTGCAAAGAGCTTCATCATAGTATGGAGCCCCGCTTTTGCGATCGCATAGCTACCCCAATAGGCGTGATCTCCACTCGCCACCTCAGGGTGCTCTAAAAAGAGAACAGAGGCGCGCTCCTCTTTTGCAGTTAAGAGGGGGAGAAGCGCTTGGGTGAGCTGAAAAGGGGCTTCTAAGTTGATGGCGATATTCTTCTGCCAATGATCGGTTGAGGTGTGTGCAAGTGGGGTTAAGCTTCCTAAATGCCCCGCCGCATGAATCACTCCATCAATCGCTCCAAACTCTTCTGTTAATGCAGCTGCTAAACCGAAATAATCATTTGGAGTCACTTCGAGAAAATCGAAGGGGATCATCGCAGGCTCTGCTGCTCCTTCAGAGAGAAGCGCATCATACACCTCATTTAGACGGCGTTCTTTTGGGGCGACTAAAATAACGGTCGCTCCAGCTTTTCCAAGAGTGAGCGCAATATGTTTACCAATTGTGCCCGTTGCTCCAGTTACAACAATATTCTTTCCAGTAAGGGGAGCTTTCTGCTCGTGAGATTGAGTCATTAAGATTCCTTTTTTGATCGATTAACGTTCTTTTTTCGCCGCTAAGAGATAGTTCATGCTGACATCTGGAACTAGCTGGGCGATGCGTGTAAAGGGATTGTAGCTCATCCCTGAGATGCGTATAACATCCAGCTGATTGAATTGACACATCTCGTGTAGTTCAAGTGGAGTGATAAATTTATTCGCATCATGCGTTCCTTTGGGAACAACTCTTAAGAGATTCTCTGCTGCAAAGACCACAAGAGAGCGAGCCTTAAAGGTACGATTGATTGTAGAGAGGAAGAGGTGCCCTTCCGGTTTAAGAAGGGTGCTACACGCCTCAATGATAGAGTGGGGATCAGGTACATGCTCAAGCATCTCCAAGCAGGTGACCAGATCAAATTGCCCCGCCGCCTCTTTTGCAAAATCCTCAACAGAGATAACACGATAGTCGATCTCAAGATTGGAACTTTGCGCATGCTCTTTTGCGATGGAAATGGCATTCTCAGCAAGATCGATAGCGGTGACTTCAGCCCCTCTCTTAGCTAAACCTTCTGAGAGGATCCCTCCACCACAACCAACATCGAGTACTTTTAACCCTTTAAGATCGGCTCGATCGAGTGTCTCCATAATAAAATCGAAGCGGGGAGGGTTGATATCGTGGAGCGTCTTTAGCGCCCCATCTTTATCCCACCATTTATGTTGATTAAATTTTTCGATCTCTTCTGCATGAACGTTGCTCATCTATAACTCCTTTTGGGGGTAAATTACGACTCTGAGGTGGGGGAGAGGAGAAGGGGAGGGGTGAGAAGTGGCTCATCAAATTGGAGCGCCTCATCCTCCTTCTTTAGATCATTAATAATCTTCTCAGTATCGATGCGCTCTAAAAAGTTATCGGGCACAAGGCGCGATAGCTGCTTCGACCACGATTCTGCACTTGCAGAGAGCTTTGCATTCTTCCAGCTCGCTTGCTCTTTTAATGGGGAGTAGCTAATAAAGAGACCAATCACAGCGACGACAAACATCCCTCTAAGTAACCCAAAGAGAGCCCCTAAAAGACGATCGGGCCAGCTAATTTTGAGGCGACGAATCAACATAGAGATTAGGAGATTGAGCAGACCAAAGAGGAAGAGCAATCCTAAAAAGGTGATCACAAAGCTGATTCCTGAAGCGATCACCACCTCATTGACATTGCTTGGGTCAACAGAGTCAGCAAGGTTCGCCGCATCACTCCCCCCAAATAGATTGGGAAGCAGTTTAGCAACATCATCGAAATAGAAGGTAGCTCCAAGAAATGCGCCAATCCAGACGAAGAGGGAGAGCGCTTCAGTGATAAAGCCACGCGCAAAAGCGATGATGATTGAGATTAAGATGATGCCAAGAAGCACCAGATCGATAATAGAGGAGAAGTCTTGTGTGATTTCCATGAAGAGTGATTAGCCTTACTGTTAAATTAGCGAATATGAATAAGCGAGGTCTCTTGTCCTTGCTGTTTTAATCGATTCTGTACGTTGATTGCGTTCTCTCTTTGCATGAAAGGGCCTACCCGTACTTTGCTTAAATTTCCATCTTTCTGGATGTAGACTTTGTAGCCTGCATCCGCCAATTTGTTGTGGAGATTTCGGGCATTCACCTCATTCCCAAAAACACCCACCTGAACAAACCAGCTCTCATTAGGCGTTGTCTGCTGGTTGGTGCTGTTTTGAGTCGGTTTACTGCTCGAAATGAGATCTAACGCAGGAGGCTCACTCGTTCCTGTTTGATTGCTGGGGGCTTTCTGAGGAGCATTTTGAGCAGACTGATTCTGCTGATGCTGCTGTAGGAAGCTCTCTTCAGCATTGTTGTGCCAATATTGCGTCTGATCGTTAGGATTATTAGAGACGATACTAACGGGTTGCCCCCCCTGTGTGGGATGAGCGGAATCATCATCCTTACTCGGCGCAAAGATGAGCGTCAGCACAAGGAGAGAGAGGGCTCCAAGAAATACTGCACCAACAATTCGTTGGATTTTTTGAGGCTTATTGATAGTCATGTTGGGTAAACCAGCCGTATCCTTTACTAATTAAATAAAATGAACCGAACAGAATAATTATATCATCTTTAGAGGCGAGTCTGAGCGCTTTTTCACACGCATCTTCAAGGGATTGCATCGCCTCAACAGGGGTTGTTAAAAGGGGAGTGATACGCTCTTGAAGCGTTTTGGCATCTCCCCCCCGCTCCCCCTCTATAGGGACAGTTAACCAGTGATCGATCTCACTCTCTAAGAGTGAGGCGACAGTTGGGGCATCTTTATCGGTTAAAGCGCCATAAATTGCCCATACTTTAGGGGTTGCCCCATCTGCAAGAGATTCTTTTTTAACCTCTTTTAAGGCTTCTGCTAATTTTTCTGCCCCCTGTGGATTGTGGGTCACATCGAGATAGAGGGTTGGGCCATTAGGGGAGGAGAGTCTCTGAAAACGCCCCATAAGTGTTACCGCTTCCAGTCCACGATTTACTAACGTCTCATCAATTTCGATATTGGCAGCGTAGAGCGCCGTAATTGCAGCGGCAGCATTTTGATATTGGTGAGCCCCTTTAAGGTTTGGCGCTCTAAGTGAGAGCGCTTTTGCTCCTCTAAATTGGTAGCGCCAGCTTCCTGTAGAATCATCATCAATAAGCCCATAGAGATAATCCCGTTGAGCGACAATATGTTGCGCTTTCATCGCTTCAGCACGCTCTCTAATCGCTAGATTAGGAACCGCTTCTGAGGAGATAGCGATCGCATGCTCCTTAATGATCCCCCCTTTCTCAGCGGCAATCTCATCAATGGTCTCCCCCAAAATGTGGGTATGATCGAGCCCGATTGGGGTGATAATAGCGATATTGGCATCAACAATATTGGTGCAATCGAGCCTTCCCCCTAAACCGACTTCAAGAATAGCAACATCGACGCTCTCTTTATGAAAAAGGTAGAATGCGGCAAGCGTTGCAACTTCAAAGTAGGTGAGGGTGATTGTTTTACGCGCCTCATCAATCGCTGCGAAGGCTTCTAAAATCGCCTCGTCACTCGCTTCTACGCCATTAATTCGAATCCGCTCATTAAATCGATCAATATGGGGGGAGGTGAAGAGCCCCACCTTCTTCCCGTGTGCTTGAAAGAGGGAGGCGGTCGTTGTTGCTGTAGAGCCTTTTCCGTTAGTCCCTGCAACGGTAATCAGAAGCGGAGCGATAGGGGTGAGAGCATACTGCTCCTCCATCTTCTGAAAGACAGCTCGAAAGCGCTCCCTTCCAAAATCCATCGTGGTTGGGTGAAGCGCCTCTAGCTTTTTGAGTGCGGTGAGTAATTTTTCTTGGCTCATGCTCGGTTCCTCCTAAAATAAGAGAAGCGGACCTAACTGCCCGCTTCTTCCACCGATATTGATTGGGTACCACTCTTTTAGAGCGATTCTTCCTCTTTTTGTGGATGGCGCTCTTTAGCAACCTCCTCCATCGGCATCGGTTGATGCATCAATTTTGCAACAAGATCAGCAATCTCATTACGCAATTCACGACGATCAACAATCATATCGATCGCCCCTTTCTCGAGGAGGAATTCACTCTGCTGGAATCCTTCAGGTAGTTGTTCACGAACGGTCTGCTCAATGACACGTGGGCCTGCAAAACCGATTAAGGCACGCGGCTCTGCAATGATGATATCACCAAGCATTGCAAAACTTGCGGAGACCCCTCCAAAGGTTGGATCTGTTAAGACGGAGATGAAGGGGATTCCCGCTTGATTGAGTTTACCAATGGCAGCGGATGTTTTTGCCATCTGCATAAGTGAAGTGAGCGCTTCTTGCATACGTGCACCCCCACTGGCAGCGAAGACAACGAAAGGAACTTTTAACTCAAGCGCGCGCGCAGCTCCTCGTACAAAACGCTCCCCAACAACAGAGCCCATCGACGCCCCCATAAATGAGAAGTCGAAAGCCCCTGCGATGATCTGGCTCCCTTTTAGACGCCCCTCCATCATCACAAGCGCATCTTTCTCTCCTGTCTTTTTCTGGGAGGCGGAGATGCGATCACGATACCGTTTACTATCTTTAAAGTTGAGGAAATCGACAGGAGAGAGCTCCTCCCCAATTTCGCTATAACTCTCCTCATCTAGGAAAGCTTCAAGACGTTTACGTGCCCCAATACGCATATGATTATCACATTTAGGGCAGACGTGGAGATTGGCTTCCAACTCCTGCTGATAGAGAATGGCATCGCACGCAGTACATTTATTCCAGATCCCTTCTGGAACCACTTTTTTACTGTTATCGGTGCGAATCCGCATCGGATTTAATCGTTGAAACCAGCTCATAATTATCCTTTGTTTATTGCTACTTATCGCCCCCTTTAAGAGTGGCGATAAAGATCAGATATTGGGTGAGAAGTACTCCAATTGAGACTTCATTTAAGGGGTAAAGAATAACGAATATTTACCCTCATGACAATAGAATTGATTCAATCCATTATGGGGTAAGATTCCCTAAAGTTGCCCTATTTGCTCCAATTTATATTCGGCTTTAAGGGGAAATAAGTTATAATTAGGACTTCTTTGGTTCTCTTTTAGGAGCAGATAGAATTAGTATGGATTTTGATAATATTAGAGAGTTGTATCAAGAGGTGATTCTTGATCATAACCGTAAGCCGAGAAACTTTGGCACACTCGAAGGAACACCAACGCACCATGCAGAGGGGTACAATCCGCTCTGTGGAGATCAGATTGAGGTTTTTCTCCGTGTAGAGAATGGCATCATTGAAGATATCTCCTTTGTAGGCGAGGGGTGTGCTATCTCTACCGCCTCAAGTTCGATGATGACCCAAGCGATTAAAGGGGAGCCGATTGAGAAGTTTGAGACGCTCTTTGAGCATTTTCATGAAGCGGTGACCCATGAAGGGGAGATAGCGGATGATCTTGGGCAGTTGAAGATCTTAACGGGTGTGAGAGATTATCCAACACGTGTAAAGTGCGCCACATTAGCATGGCACGCTGTCAATTCAGCCCTAAAAGAGGGGGGGAAATCGGTTAAAACCGAATAATTTCTCCCAATAGATGATTTTAAATTGATGGATAAACAGAACTCTAAAGAGAGTTTAGATAGAGAGAATTGAGATGGAGATAGATAAAGATCAACCCAATTACCCCTTTATTCAGCGTGCTGATGGGGGGGAGATTGATGCCTTAACAGAAGAGCGTGCTCATCAAGTGATCGATGCGATTAAGAAGGTTTACGACCCTGAAATTCCTGTCGATATCTTTGAGCTTGGCCTCATCTATACAATTGAGTTTGTTGAGAGCAGTGAGGAGGAGGCGAAATTACGCATCGAAATGACGCTAACCGCACCTGGCTGCCCTGTTGCAGGGGAGATGCCTAAGTGGGTAGAGAATGCGGCATACTCACTTCCATGGGTAAAAGAGTGCCATGTGGAGCTTGTTTGGGAGCCCTTCTGGACCCCTCAGCGGATGTCACTGCGGGCAAAGCTTGAGTTAAACATGCTCTAATTTCTGCTTAAAGTCGTAAAAAAAGCGCCCTAAATGGGCGCTTTTTTATTGTTACTCTCTTCTATTTTAGCGCTCTTTTTTCTCTAAGAGCGGTTTTAAGAAGTGACCTGTATAACTCTCTTTAGAGTGAGCGACCTCTTCAGGAGTCCCCTCAATCACGATCGTTCCCCCCCCTGCGCCCCCTTCTGGGCCAAGATCGACAATCCAATCTGCGGTCTTAATCACATCGAGGTTATGCTCAATAATAATTAAGGTATTGCCTGCATCCCGTAGACGGTGGAGGACCGTTAGGAGCTGTTTAATATCTTGAAAATGGAGCCCTGTAGTGGGTTCATCAAGAATATAGAGAGTCTTCCCTGTATCCCGTTTTGAGAGCTCTCTTGAGAGTTTTACCCGCTGCGCTTCACCCCCTGAGAGGGTAGTAGCGTTTTGCCCAAGGGTAATATAGCTCAAGCCCACATCCATCAGCGTTGTTAATCGGCGATGAATGACAGGGATCGCTTCAAAGAAGCTCTGCGCCTCCTCAACCGTCATATTGAGTACATCGTTGATATTCTTCCCTTTATAGAGAATATCGAGCGTCTCCCTATTGTACCGCTTCCCCTCACACTCATCACAGACGACGTAGAGATCGGGGAGAAAGTGCATCTCAACTTTAATAACGCCATCCCCTTGGCAATGCTCACAGCGCCCCCCTTTCACGTTGAAGCTAAAGCGCCCTGCGTTATAGCCTCGAGCACGCGCTTCTGGGGTTCCTGCAAAGAGCTCCCGAATTGGGGTGAAGAGACCAGTATAGGTGGCGGGATTGGAGCGGGGGGTGCGCCCTATTGGGCTCTGATCGATGTTGACGATTTTATCGATCAGCTCAATTCCCTCAATTGAGCGGTAGGGGGCTACTTCTACAGAGCTATTATTATTGAGTTTCTGGCTCAGCGCATTGGAGAGGGTATCATTCACCAGTGTCGATTTCCCTGAGCCTGAAACGCCCGTGACACAGGTCATCAAACCAAGGGGAAATTGAGCGGTGACATCTTTGAGATTATTGCCGCTCGCTCCTCTAATCTTGAGCATCGCCTCGGCATCTGCTTGATGACGCTCCTTAGGGATTTCGATCCGCTCTCGACCCGACAGATAAGCACCTGTTAGGGAATTTTTATCCCGCTTTACCTCATCAGGTGTTCCTACTGCAACAATCTCCCCCCCATGCACTCCCGCACCTGGACCAATATCGACAAGATAATCGGCAGCATTGATCGCATCCTCATCATGCTCTACGACAATCACGGTATTACCAAGATCACGAAGATGGATGAGCGTCTTTAAG
>JASLFR010000025.1 GCA_030150565.1 Cardiobacteriales bacterium
CCCTCTTTATTGGGAGAGCCTTTACCGATTAAGGTTTTACACATGATTAGAGTCGGCTTATCGGAAGCTTTAGCCTCTTTCGTTGCAGCTTCAAGCGCTTCAAAATTGTGGCCATCTACATTCTCAATCACATGCCAGCCATACGCTCTAAAACGCTCAGCAGTGTTATCGGTAAACCAGCCACTAATGTCACCATCGATAGAGATGCCGTTATCATCATAATAAGCGATGAGTTTGTTGAGCTTTAAGGTCCCAGCAAGAGAGCAGACCTCATGAGAGATCCCCTCCATCATGCACCCATCCCCTAAAAAGGCGTAGGTGTAATGATCAATAATTGGGAAGCCATCACGATTAAATTGTGCCGCCATCATCTTTTCAGCGAGTGCAAAACCGACTGCGTTACCGATCCCCTGTCCAAGAGGGCCTGTGGTTGTTTCGATTCCTGCAATATAGCCATATTCAGGGTGACCAGCAGTCTTTGAGTTAAGCTGACGGAACGCTTTGAGATCTTCAATGGTTACTTCATACCCTGTTAAATGGAGGAGGGAGTAGAGCAACATCGAAGCGTGCCCATTTGAGAGCACGAAGCGGTCACGATTCGCAAAGGTAGGATTTTGAGGATTGTGATTAAGATGGTTTTTCCAAAGTACCGTTGCAATATCTGCCATACCCATAGGTGCACCAGGGTGGCCTGAATTTGCTTTTTGAACCGCATCCATACTTAACGCACGGATTGCATTGGCACATTGTTGATCGATAGAGGGTGTAGTCATGAGATAATCCTTCATTAATCATTAATAGGGGAAAGTAATCCGCCCTAATTATAGAGAGATTTGAGGAAAATGCGATAGTAAAGGGGAAGGGAGGCTCGATTTAATCTGTCCCTTCTCTCTTGAGAGTTGAGAGGGATAAATCGCTCTTTTTGCTCCCTACCTCTTTCAATAGTGGCTAAAATTTTGGTGAAATTGGGGGAGTTTGAGAGAAATTTAGTTCCGTTACTGGTCGAAAAAAAGTTCGCTTTAGACTAAAATGTCGTTCCTGTTGTATCTATCTTATTTTACATTCAGGAAGAGGCGAATGACACGTTTTATATTTGTTACAGGTGGTGTAGTTTCATCGTTAGGGAAGGGCATTGCGGCGGCTTCTTTAGGCGCAATTTTAGAGTCGCGAGGATTGAAAGTGACGATGATGAAGCTCGATCCTTATATCAACGTGGATCCTGGCCGAATGAGCCCTTTTCAGCATGGGGAAGTTTTTGTAACAGATGATGGAGCAGAGACTGACCTCGATCTTGGACACTATGAGCGATTTGTGCGTATGCGTGCGCGTCGCCGTAATAGTGTAAGTGCTGGACGCATCTATAAGAGTGTGATTGAGAAGGAAGAGAATGGCGCGTATGAAGGGAAGACCGTTCAAGTGATTCCCCATATTACTGATGAGATTAAAGCGCGGATTCAACTAGTGGGAGAGGGGGCTGATGTTGCGATTATTGAGATCGGCGGCACAGTTGGAGATATTGAATCACTCCCCTTTTTAGAGGCGATTCGTCAATTACGCACAGAGCTTGGATTGCGCAAGACGCTCTTTATGCATTTAACATTGGTGCCATATCTTAAAGCAGCGGGCGAGCTTAAGACGAAACCGACACAACATTCAGCAAAAGAGCTCCGTTCAATCGGAATTCAGCCCGATATTTTAATCTGCCGTACGGAAGTTCCCCTTCCTGAGGATGAGGCGCGTAAAATCGCCCTCTTCACCTCTGTTCCTGAGAATGCGGTTGTCTCCTGTTTAGATGCACCGTCGATCTACCATATTCCTCAAATGCTTCATGAGCAAAAGCTAGATAGCATCGTTTTAGACTTTTTTGGGATCGAAGCGCCGGAGGCTGATCTTTCAGAGTGGCAGCGTGTTGTTGAACGAATTGAACATACAAAACAGTCGGTCGATATTCTCTTAGTTGGGAAGTATACGGAGCTTACTGATACTTATAAATCATTGAATGAGGCGCTCCTCCATGCAGGGATTCGCACAAGTACGAAGGTGAATATCCATTATGTGGATGCAACCGAGCTTCAGGCGAAATCGGAAGAGGCGTTTAAAGCTGTGTTTCAAGGAATGGATGCGGTGCTTGTTCCAGGTGGATTTGGGGAGCGAGGCTTAGAGGGTAAGATTCGTGCTATCAAGTATGTGCGTGAAGAGAAGATTCCCTATCTTGGCATCTGTCTTGGATTACAATTAGCGGTTGTAGAGTATGCACGTAACGTCTTAGGATTGACCTCTGCACAGACTGCGGAAGTTTCGGGAAGTGGTGAGCCTGTCATTGATCTTGTTGAATCGACCGATTGTGATGAGAATTATGATGAGTATCGTGGCAAGATGTCACTTGGTGCGCTCAAATCAACCCTTGTTGAAGGGACAAAAGCGTACGCAGCTTATGGTAAGCGTGAAGTGAGTGAGCGCCATCGCAATCGTTACGGGGTCAACCCTGAATATCTAGCACAGTTTGATGATGGGAACTTTACCGTATCGGGAGTGACTGAGCAGGGGGTAGAGTTTATTGAACTCAAAGATCACCCATGGTTTGTAGCGACACAGGCACACCCTGAGTTTAACTCCACTCCACGTGATGGGCATCCACTCTTTACAGCATTTGTTGAGGCGATTTTAGCTCAGCGATCAGCGTAATGGAGCAGTTTCTAAATTGAATTATGAGGCGCTTTTTTATGAGCGCCTTTTTCTATGGATAAGAGGAGAATTAATGAGAAGATCACACACTTTAATATCGGCAACTGTTGCACTTCTTTTTCTTGCAGGCTGTGAGACGACAGGACTCCTAGGAGGCGCTCAATCAGCCCCTAAAGAGAGCTTAGTTGAAGCAGTAGAAGAGGAGAGTCAGAACGATATTGAGCGAGAAGAGGAGGGGGTAGAGAAGGAGGAGAAAGAGCCTTTTGTACCTGAAAAAAATGTGAAGTTCGATTGGGTTTTTGAAGGGGATGATCCTATTCATTGGAGTGGAGCATTGAGTAATCGCCGTTTTGAATTGAGTGCGATTGGGATTTCTGATAAGCGTTCTACAAGATGGGATCAGAAGGCGGAAGCGGGTGTTTTAACGTTAAGCAGTCAGAAGGGGAATATCACCGTTGAGATTAGAGAGCATCTTTGCCATGTTGCGGATAAGAGTCAGCCTTATAGCGTCACTATTCGTACAGAAAGAGATGAGCTGAAAGGGTGTGCCCTCAATCAAGGAACTGCGTTTGATCGTTATGTCCCCCCAGCGCCAGAGATTGAAGAGAAAGAGGTGGTGGAGGCAGAAGTTAAAACGCCTCAAAAGGCGGCAATTCCCAATCCTAATGTGCCAAAACAGGGATTTAGAGTCCCTAAAAATGCTACCAACCTCGATATCGTCTTCTCTGGAAATAGCCCCCACTGGTTAGCATCCTTAAAAGGGCGTGCGTTTGAGTTTAATAGTAGTAGTGAGAGCATCTCCGAGAGTCGCCGTTTAAGTTGGCAGGGGAGTAACCAGAATGGAACAGCCCGAATCAGTTCACCTGATGGCACGATTGTAATCGCACTCTCCCCAAATCGCTGTAACGGGAGCGGTTATCAAACCACATTAACCTTAGGGGGGAAAACCTTTAAAGGGTGTGGGGTTGTTAACTGATGAATGATCTTTCGATGCACGATATCTCCATTATTCTATTTGAGCCAGAGATCCCCCCAAATACGGGGAATATTATTCGTCTTTGTGCAAATAGTGGGGCGAATCTTCACCTTATTGAGCCTCTCGGTTTCACCTTTGAAGATAAGGCGTTACGCCGTGCTGGACTCGATTATCAAGAGTGGGCAGAGGTGAAAATTTGGGCGTCGTTTGCTCAATTTTTAGAAGAGAGTGGCGTTAAGCGCACCTTTGCCATGACAACGAAGGGCTCTAAAAATTTCTATCACGCTAGATTTCAAGCGGGAGATGGATTGATTTTTGGACCAGAATCGCGAGGCTTACCACAAGAGGTATTGATGCATCATGATGAAGAGGCGCGTCTCCGTCTTCCCATGAGTGAACGGGGGGGAGGGCGCTCGCTCAATCTCTCTAATAGCGCTGCGATAGGATTGTATGAGATATGGCGTCAATTAGAGTTTAGTTAAGGGGAGATCCCCAATATGAAAGAGCCCTCTAAAAGGGCTCTTTTTTACGACTTTGTTTTACGCTCCTTCTCTCTTTGCCGCTCTGCACGAATTTTTCTCGCCTCTTTTGGATCGATCATCAAAGGGCGATAGAGCTCGATGCGATCCCCATCATGTAGACGATAATCCTCATCAACAATCTGATTAAATACTCCAATCTCATGTTGAGGGTAAATGTTTACCGCTTCATGATAGAGCTGAAAGAAGGGGAGCGCCTCTTTTAGGGTCACTCCATTTTGGAGCTTAATCTCTTCGCTCTTCTGCTTAGTGGGGGTGGCAACGATAAATTCTAATGTGATGGTTCGATTATCCATAGATCTCTCGAGCTCTTTGGCTAAAGGCACTTACCAATGAGGAGGCTATGCTCTCAAAAATAGGGGTCAAAATGAGGCGTGCAGGTCCAAAAGAGAAATCGAAATCCACCATCAGTTTTACTGTAGATCCCCCTTCTGGACGATCTTCAAACTCCCACAAACCATTGAGATGTTTAAAAGGGCCATCGACAAGATTGAGCTCAATTGAGCGCCCCGAGACTAAACGGTTACGAGTGGTGAATGAGCGATTTAGAGGCCCTTTTGCCATTAAGATGGTAGCCACCATAGATTCTTCACTCTCAGAAATTACACGAGAACCTTTACACCATGGGAGAAACTCCGAATAGGCATCGACATCATTGACGAGTTGATACATCTGTTGAGCGCTATAAGGCTCATTCTTTTGGCGACGAATAATCGGCACGACCTAAATCCTTTTTACCAATAAATAAGTGGAGAAATAGGGGGCTATTATAGAAGAGAAGTGGAAAATAGGGGAGCTGAGTTTAATCAGCCCCTTTTCATGCTCTCTTTTTTACTCTGCTTGTAGCGCTGTAATGGCAATTGTGTAGACAATATCATCTACTAAAGCGCCACGAGAGAGATCGTTGACAGGTTTTGCTAACCCCTGCAACATCGGCCCAATGCTCACCACATTCGCGGAGCGTTGAACCGCTTTGTAGGTGGTATTTCCTGTATTGAGATCAGGGAAGATGAAGACCGTTGCATAGCCTGCAACAGGGCTTTCGGGTGCTTTTTGGCGTCCCACTTCAGGCACGCACGCCGCGTCAAATTGTAGTGGGCCATCAATCGCTAGATGTGGCGCTCGACTCTTTGCAATCTCTGTTGCTTGAGCAACCGCTTCTACCGCAGGGCCAGCGCCTGAAGCGCCTGTAGAGTAGGAGATCATAGCAACTTTTGGGTCGATGCCAAATTGGGTCGCAGATTGTGCCGATTGTAGTGCAATATCAGCGAGCTGCTCAGGTGTGGGGGATGGGTTTACAGCGCAATCACCATAGATATGAACCTGATCCCGCATCAGCATAAAGAAGATACTGGAGACGATGGAGGAGCGCTCATCGGTACCGATCAATTGAAGCGCTGGGCGAATGGTGTCAGCTGTTGTATGAATCGCACCTGAAACTAATCCATCTACATCCCCTTCAGCAAGCATCATTGTGCCGAGCGTGACGCTATTTTTGAGCGCCTCTTTAGCGGTCTCGATGGTTGCCCCTTTGTGCGCACGACGTGAGACAAATCCATCAATATATTTAGCTTGAAGCGCCTCAGTCGGCTCTTTTATGGTGATGCGCTCATGTAGCGTTAATCCACGCTCTTGGGCGATTTTTTTAATTATGCTTGGATTTCCTAATAGGAGCGGGCGAGCGATCCCTTTCTCGGCACAGATGATGGCTGCCTGAATCGTTCTTGGTTCCTCCCCTTCAGGTAGAACGATCAGTTTATCCGCCTTTCTAGCCTTCTCTAGTAGAGAGTAGCGGAAGATTGAGGGGGGCATTTTAGCGATCCGCTCCTCTTTAAGATTTTCGATAAGTTCGATAGTGCTCATATTTTGAGCGATAAATTGCACCACCGATTCAGGAGTGGTGAGCTCACAATTTTGTGGAATAATCCCGATGCTCGGTAGCGCTTTTGCCGCTTCTGTTTGGCACTCATCGGCAATATTCTTCACATGCTCTACATTGCTTACATGATTGAGAATGTAGCCTGCGTACCAAGTGTGCGTTTGACTATAGAGTTCGGTCTGAAGATCGAGATACTCCGCTACATCGCTGGCACTATTATCCCCAGAGTTCCCAGCAAAGATCACCCCTGCTGAGAGTGTACGCGCAATATCGAGATTTAGGCGCGTTGTGAAGGGGTTTCTACGATCATTATTGAGCCCCTCAACGATGAGAAGATCGGTATCATTGCGATCGAACTGTTCGATTGAAGCGATGATATCCTCTAAAATCTGCTCATACTGATTATTGCGGATGTAACTCTCTACCCGTTTTTGATCGAGTGGTTCGGGGTGTGCTTGATTGAAGAGGTGCTGATAGATCTCAAAATTGCTCTCATCTTGTGCTGTTGAGATCGGCTTGAAGTAATCAACTTTAAGTCCACTATTGCGCAGTGCACGGAGTAGACCAAAAGAGATGGGTGCAAGATTATTCACTAATCCAACAGGGGTGATAAAGAGAATATTCATAAATGATTTAGCCTCCAGTATCGGAATTTATTAAGGACGAACAAGTGCGAGGGTCTCCCGAACGATCATCGCCTCTTCATCAGTACCTACAACCATTGCGACCCCAAAGTGATCTTCATAGAAGCTTTTTGCAATCACCCCTTCGCCCCCCCCAATCGCTTCAAGATTGGCAGGTTCATCGAGCTGATAACGCATAAATTTAAGCTCCTCTAAGACCCGTTTGCGCACAAAAGCGGAGTTTTCTCCAATCCCCCCTGTAAAGACAACAGCATCCACATGGGGAAGGGGAACGAGGTAGGAGGCGATCGTTTTAGCGATGCGGTAGATAAAGATCTCAAGCGCTAAAAAAGCCGCTTCATTTCCTGCATTTGCGGCCTCTTGAAGGGTGCGACAATCGTTGGAGAGGCCTGAGAGCCCCAAAAGCCCACTCTTTTTATTGAGTAGGGTATCGATCTCTTCAATATCCATATTGAGCTCTTTTGCAAGAAAGCGGAAGATACCAGGATCGATCGTTCCTGAGCGAGTCCCCATCACCAATCCTTCCAGCGGGGTGAGCCCCATGCTGGTGTCGATCGATTTCCCCTCTAAAATGGCGGCAACTGAAGCCCCATTCCCTAGATGGGCGCTAATAATATTGAGTTGATTGATGGGGCGATCGAGCAGCTCAGCTGTACGTTCTGTAATGTAACGATGGCTTGAGCCGTGGAATCCGTAACGACGAACAGAGTGTTCGTGATAGAGCTCTAAGGGGAGTGCGTAGAGGAACGCTTTTTTAGGGAGAGTTTGATGGAATGAGGTGTCAAAAACAGCGACGTGAGGAGTATCTGGAAGAACCTTCATCGCCGCACGAATCCCCACAAGATGGGCGGGGTTATGAAGAGGGGCAAGAGGAACACAGCGCTCGATGCCTGCAATCACTTCATCATCAATAATCGCCGAGCAGCTAAAGAGATCCGCTCCGTGAACGATGCGGTGTCCAACCGCCTCAATACTCTTAGCTAATCCATGTTGATCGAGAAAGGAGAAGATATGTTCTACTGCTCCTAAATGGTCCCCTTTGGTTAATGCTGAAGTGCTCTTCTCACCTTGCCAAATGGTGGTGATTTGAGCATTTTCTCCCCCTAAATTCTCTGCTAAACCCTCCGTTGTGGTTGCTTTGCTCTCTGAATCGATTAGCGCAAATTTTAGGGAGGAGCTGCCGCAGTTAATGACTAAGGTATGCATCATACAATTCTCACTTTCTTTTTTAATTATTATCATTTAAAAACGCTCTTGCCTCATTGCGAGAGGCTTCATCACACTACCGCAATAAGAAAAGAGCGCCCCTTTCAATATATTATCTAGCAATCATATTAAACAGAGCATTCTGATAAAGGCAAGAAAAAAGCATATGAGTCATCACTTCATATGCTTTTAATCAGAGATAGGGGGAATTTACTCCCCCTTTTTGATCGATTTATTGGCTCACTCCTGAGCTTGGAGCGATCGCATAAGTTCCTACTTGTACACGATCTTTCGCCTCCATCACAATTCCAAGGCTCACCTGATCGAAGACTTCATAGATCATCACTGTCCCAACCGCTTCAGAGGGGAGTGCAACACGCTGACCTGTGTAAGGATCTTTAGTGTAGATTGGGTTTGTCTGAGCAAGAAGAACATCTCCCGCCTCGAGACCTGCATCTAATCCACGATCAAGAACAACAGTCGCCCCTTTTGCAGAACTCATAATTGCACGAGGCATACTGATGATTTTTGCTTCTGTTCCTGCTGGAGCTGCTTTGGGTTCAAAATAGAATGCAGGATATGCACGCTCTTTAAGAATTAAGCGATCACCCGCTTGAGGGCCACGATTCTCAATCATCAATACTTGAGCTGTTGCTAAGCCATCTTGATTACGCTCAATACGCACTTCAGCTGTCTTAGTGAGCTCTGTGCCAAGCTCGATCATCTTGTTGCGCGCACCACGTTTTGCTTTAAAGGTCTCTCCTTCACGGTAAACGTTATAAACCTTACCTAACTCAAGCTCTTGATTGATATAGACTCGGCGATCTTTAGCACCAATGATGCGCTCTTGCTCTGTACCTACGATATAGGGAAGATCTTTGATCTCCTCTTTTTTACGAAAATCGACATGAACAAATGAGCTCTTGATGCGATCGTAAGAGATTGCAGGAATCCCAACATCAAGAGGCATCTCTCTTAAACCTGGCTTAAGGCGAGTCTCACGCACTTGAGCGGGAGCAGCAGTGCCACGACGCATCATCAATTTTCCATTTTCAAGATAGATCTGATCTCCAGGATAGATGAGATGAGGGTTTTTGATTTGACGATTATCCGCCCAGATCGACTTCCATTGCCACGGCTCATTAAGAAACATCCCCGCAATGCCCCAGAGAGTATCCCCTCTCTTAACAGTATATGATTGGGGAGCGTCTGCCTTAATCGGGGCTGAGAATGCGATTGATGAAGCCATTAATGCGATGGCTGCGAGTAAACTTTTTATCTTCATTGAACTGTTCCTAATAAATCATTCGCTCTGCAAAAATGCGATAACAAATGGTGAATATAATGACTATAATATGGGATTGGCAATATATACTACATGAAATGGAAAGGGTATAGTATTTGCCGCAGTTAGTACACTACTTTTTGGCTATAAAATGAGCATAAAAAGGGATTAACCTCTTGTTTAAGAGGATAACTTTGCATCATTTTATCGCCCTATACTAGAGAGAATAAGAGGATAAATAAAGAGAGATGGCAGTATTAAATGTTGTCGCTGTGCCCCATCCAACGTTGAGAGAGAAGGCGCTCCCTGTAACCGAATTTACCCCTGAGTTAAAAGAGTTTGCATCCGACATGGTGGAGACGATGTACGATTATCAAGGGGTTGGCCTTGCTGCAAATCAGGTGGATTCTCTGCAGAGAGTCGTTGTTGCGGATTGCTCTGAGGAGCGTAATCAGCCCCATATTTTTATCAATCCAGAGATTATCGCTAAATCTGAAGAGGAGGAGGAGGCTGAAGAGGGGTGTTTATCACTTCCAACCTTAACAGGGGGGCCTGTGCCTCGAGCAGCAAAGATTACTGTGCGTGCGCAAGATGTTGAAGGAGAATTTTTTGAGATGGAGCTAGATGGGCTCTGGGCGCGCTGTATTCAGCATGAGATCGATCATTTAGAGGGGGTACTCTTTATCGATTATCTCTCCCGTTTAAAGCAGGAGCGAATTTTGAAGAAGCTTGAGCGGGTCTTGCGTGAGCAGGCGAGGGATTAACGCGAATCAAAGCGATTAGAGAAGAGGGCTCGAAAGAGCCATTTTTTTATTGAGAAAAAATGAATGCCAAAGAGAGTATAGAGCTCTCTAGAGGGAATGGATCATCTATGAGTTTACGAATTCTATTTGCAGGAACCCCCGATTTTTCCGTGCCAACCTTACAAGCCCTTATTGAGAGTGAGTATGAGGTTGTAGGGGTCTACACCCAGCCAGATCGTCCACGAGGACGGGGGAAAAAGGTGCAATTTACCCCCGTAAAAACAGTGGCTGTTGAGCACAATATCCCTGTTTTTCAGCCACAAACCTTACGTAGTGAGGAGGCGCAAGCAGAACTTGCAGCGCTAAAGCCTGATTTAATGGTGGTGGTAGCTTACGGATTGATTCTTCCACAAAAAGTGCTCGATATTCCGACTTACGGCTGTATCAACATTCATGCATCACTTCTTCCCCGTTGGCGAGGAGCTGCTCCTTTACATCGTGCGATTGAAGCGGGGGATCGGGAATCGGGCGTTGGGATTATGCAGATGGAGCTTGGGCTCGATACTGGTCCTATTTGGGCGGAATCGAGCGTTCCGATCACGCCAGAGATGAGTACAGGAGAGCTTCACGATACGCTAAAAGTAGAAGGGGCGAATCTATTACTGAAGACGATCCCTCTAATCATTAAAGGGGAGCAGAGACCGACACCTCAGTCGGAGGAGGGGGTAACCTACGCTGAGAAGATTACCCGTGATGAAGCACTAATCGATTGGCATCGAACAGCTAAAACGTTACAACGCCAAATTCACGCCTTCAATCCTTATCCTGGCGCCTTTACCTACCTAAATGGCACGCTTCTAAAGCTCTTTAGAGTGGTGGTTACAGAGAGGAAGAGCAGTCATGAAGCTGGAACGATCTTTACAGAGGAGAGCCGACTCTTTATCAGTACCAAAGATTACGATCTTGAAGTGCTTGAACTGCAAGCAGCTGGAAAAAGACGAATGGAGAGCGCCCAATTCCTGCAAGGAAATTTAATTGAGAAAGAAGTATTAGGAAAGCATGAGTAAATTAGAGAAAAACCCCCGTTATGTTGCGATTCAAGCGCTTTTAGCGGTGATTAATGGGCGCTCTTTGAGTGATGTGGTTGCCGATTTAGGGGGCTCGTTGGGGGATTCTGATCGCCGTTTTGTGCAGCATCTTCTCTTTGGCACATTGCGCCAATTTGATGCGCTTGAGGATCGTGTTAATCAGATGCTGAAAAAGCCGATTAAACCTTCCGAGATGGAGGTGAAGCTTGCCCACTACCTTGCCGCTTATGAATTAACAGAGATGGCAACGGCTGAGCATGCGCTCTTAAATAATTGGGTGAATCTCATTAAATTGATGAATAAGCCTTGGGCTGCGGGGCTTACGAATGCTATTTTGCGCCGAATACAGCGGGGAGAGTTCCCTAAAGCGAAGAGTGAATCGGGGCGTTATAATCTCCCTTTGTGGCTACTGAAGCGTTTAAGAAACGCTTGGGGGGAGGAGCATCTTGAGAGCATCGCGACCTTTTTTCAGCTCCACCCTGAGATGATTCTGCGGGTCAATCTCTCTAAAACGACGAGAGAGGAGTACCTTTCTCTCTTAAAAGAGGAGGGGATTGAAGCGTTACCCCACACATTTGTGGAGAGTGCGATTGTATTAGAGCAGGCTGTTCGAGTGGAAGCGTTACCCCACTTTTTTGAAGGATGGGTGAGCATTCAAGATGCTGCACCTCAACTGGCGTCAATTCTTCTTGCTCCACCTAAAGGGGGGGCTCTTTTAGATGCGTGTGCGGCTCCTGGAGGGAAAACTTCTGCTCTTTTAGAGCAATTTCCAGAGTTGGAGCGCATTGTGGCACTCGATAGTTCAGCTGAGCGTCTTGCTTATGTCGAGGAAAATTTAACCCGAATTTTTGGAGCAAAACCTGAAGCGGTGCAATTGATCGCTTCAACTGCTCAAACATTTACAAGTGATCTTCTTTTCGATTCTATTCTGCTCGATGTTCCCTGTTCAGCAACAGGCATTATGCATCGCCAACCCGATATTAAGCGGCATCGTCGTGCTAAAGATATCGAGGCGTTACGTTTAGAGCAGCGTGAAATTCTCAACCATGCGTGGAGCCTTCTAAAGCCTAATGGTCGACTGCTTTATGCTACATGCTCCATCTTAAAAGAGGAGAATGAGCAGCAGATTCGCCACTTTATGAAGCAGCATACCGATGCGATTCATCACCCCTTGAATCTCCCTTTTGGGATCGAAGAGGAGTTTGGAACGCAGATTCTTCCGCTCTATTTTGAGCAGGAGAGGAGTCTGGATGGTTTCTACTACGCTCTATTAGAGAAGAGAGGGGAGTAGTGGGGGGAGGAGCCTTTTTAAGATCTCTCTTTTGCTTTCTGCTTCTAACGCTCTCAGCTCCCCTTTTTGCAGAGCAATCCCTTCTTTTAATTGAGGAGATCACCCCGCTCAAGCGTAAAAGTGTGACGATTACCAGCGCTATTGAGCTCAATGAAGATCAAAAAGAGATGCTCAATAATGGGATTCCTTTCACCTTTGTTTATGAACTTCGTCTAAGTACCCCTCGCAGATTTGGCCCCCCGAAAGTGATTGTGGAGCGTAGCTATCGTTATACCCTCAAATATCATGCACTCTCAAAGCAGTATGTAGTACATGATGGGGGATTGACGTGGCAGAAGAGCTATCCCACGCTCTCTCTTGCCCTTGCACAGATTAAGCAGCGGAAAGGGTTGGCGATCCCCCCTCCTAAGAGTGATGAAGTGATCCGCTATTTTGGCTCGGCGCGTCTTCGGCTCGATATTGAGGCACTTCCCGCTCCGTTACGAATTCCCGCTTATCTCTCCCGCCGTTGGCAGTTAACGAGTGGTTGGGTGGCGTTTCCTATTGAGGTCGATTTATGATTGCACTGCGAAATAAGGGGCTGATCGCCTTTATTTTTCTCTCCCTCTTTCTCATCATCACTTTAGGATTGATGGCACGGGCGATTGAGTCGGCAACCCTCTACTCTCGCTACTATACATGGCTTGTTTTAGCGGGATTAGCGCTCTTTATCCTCCTAATTTCGCTGATTCTCTACTATCTGATTTATCTGATTTTAAGTGTTCGGCGTCAACGTTTAGGGGCGAGACTCAACGCACGAATGATGCTCTTCTTCTCAGGGCTTGCGATCTTCCCTTTAGTAATCATCTTTAGCTTTTCAGGATTGATGTTGACGCGGGGAATCGATAGCTGGTTTGATGAATCGCTCGATAAAGGGTTTGATGATGCGTTAGAGCTTGCCCAATCGGCTCTTGATGTGCGTAGGCTCGATGCCCTTAGCATTACCCAATATATTGGGGAGAAGATCGCTTACGTCCCCTTTATTGACCTCCCTTATCAGTTAGAGAGCATCCGTTATGAAGCGAATGCGAAAGATGTGGCAGTTTTTGACCTTCAAGGGCGATTATTAGCGACAAGTTCGAGCGATATGGAGCAGGTTCTGCCAGAGCGCCCTGATAATGTCCTCTTAATGTCTGCCGCTCAAGGAATGGAGTATGTGAGCCTTGAGCCCCTTTTGAGTGGTGAGTTGCAGGTGCGGGTTGTGATTCGCATCGATTATGGGAGTCCTAAAATTATTCAGGCACTCTTTGAAGTCCCCTCAAATTACACAGAGCTTGGGCTCTCAACTCAAGATTCTGTTGAGAAGTATAAGCAGTATAAAGCGTTGCGGGGTCCCTTAAAGATGAATGTAATCTCCCTTTTGGGGATGGTTTCGCTCCTCTCTATTCTCTTAGCGATTGGGGGGAGCTTCTTTGTAACTCGTCGCCTTGTTAATCCAATCACTCGCCTCTCATTTGCAACGAAAGCGATTGCAGAGGGGGAGTTTGATCGCACCATTAAGGTTAGCGCTCGGGATGAGATCGGGTTTTTAACTGAGTCGTTCAATGAGATGATTCTAAAATTGCGGGAAGCGCATGAAGCTGAGCTCGATTCACAACATAAACTAGAGATGCAGCGCTCCTATCTAGCCTCTGTTTTAGAGAAGCTCTCATCGGGGGTTTTAGTACTAGATGGAAGGGGGTATGTGCGCACTTTTAATGATGCAACGCTCCATATTTTAGGAACAACAGAGGAGGAGCTCTCTAGCCTCTCGCTCTATCAGAGGGAGCAGATGCCTGAGCATTTAGAGAGCTTTTTCACCCCCCTCTTTACCATGCTAAATGATGATGAGGAGGATTGGCGCACCGAGATCTCCCGTTTTCATGCTGGAGCGAAGCAGATCATCTCCCTTCGAGCCTCTTTGCAGAAGGAGCAACTCGGCTTGCGAGGGGGGTATATCATTGTTTTTGATGATATCACCCAGCTAATCAACTCTGAGCGGGAATCTGCATGGGGGGAGGTGGCGCGTCGCCTTGCTCACGAAATTAAGAATCCCCTCACTCCGATTCAGCTCTCTGCTGAGCGGTTACAGCTACGACTCTCCAATAAACTTGAGCCGAAAGAGGCTGAGCTTCTAGCACGCTCCTCAAAGACGATTATCGATCAGGTGAATGCGATGAAGGAGATGGTAAACGCCTTTAGCCAATATGCGCGTGCTCCTAAATTGAGTCTGACTCGAATCGATCTGAATGAGTTATCAGAAGAGGTGCTCTATCTCTACCATGAGCATAAAGAGGTTTCGATCGATCTAATCTCCCAAAATCGCCCCCTATTTGTGCTGGGGGATCCGATTCGTTTAAGGCAATTACTCCACAATCTCATTAAGAATGCGGTAGAGGCGTGTGAAGAGCGGCAAGATGGGATTGATGAGAATATTATTACCGTCACCACTCAATGGAATGAAAAGGGGAGCGCTCAGCTGATTGTTGAGGATACAGGCCCTGGCATTGATGAGGCGTTAATTAAAAATATGTTTGAGCCCTATGTCTCTACAAAGAGCAAAGGAACGGGCTTAGGCTTAGCAGTTGTGAAGAAAATTGTTGAAGAACATAACGGAACAATTACAATTCATAGCGGTGAAATGGGGCGGGGCACAAAGATTGTTGTCACGATTCCCCCCATTGAA
>JASLFR010000128.1 GCA_030150565.1 Cardiobacteriales bacterium
CTAACAATTAATCCCCACCCTCCCGCAACAACGAGCGTCTCATAGAGAAGAGATTTACGCCTCAACCCAATTGCTCGCCCACAGAGGGATTCGATCGCATGAGCAAATCCATCAAGAAGATAGGAGGTGAGAAGAAGCCCATTAAGAATAATCATATTTGCAGCAACAGTGCTCTCTCCAATTCTCACACCTTGCAGAGTTACCAGCAGAAAAGCGATCTGCAGCGCTAAACTTCGTAGAAAGATATCTCCATTAACCATCAAAAGGGGCTTCCAAGCACCAATCTTTCGTAAAGGGGATAGATTCCACCCCCCCTCTAAAAGGGGAAGTCTTCTTAAGAGCGCGATCAATCCCACCAAAAAACCGACCCACTCCGCAATCACCGCAGCTTGTGCCGCCCCCACAACACCCCAATGAAATTTTAAGACAAAGAGAATAGAGAGCACCATATTGACACTATTAGTAGTGATCATAATAAGAAGGGGAACTCTGGCATTTTGACGCCCCAAAAACCATCCAACAAGTGCAAAATTGAGAAGCGCCGCAGGTAACCCCCACAAACGCCAATTGAAGAAATGAGCCGCCTCCTCAAGATAGAGTGGAGGGGGGGAAGAGAGATCGAGTTGCTCCTTCTGATTTAATAGATCAAGTAGCTGCGGCGCATAGATCTGCGCCAAACTCCCTAAGATTAGGGCAAAGAGGAGCGCCAAAATTAAGCTCTGCAGCAGAATTTGGCGAAGAAGCGTTCCATCCTCCCGCCCCGAAGCTTGCGCAGTAAACCCTGTCGTCCCCATTCGTAAAAAGTTGAGAATTCCAACCAAGAAGAGATAGAGCCCGCTTCCGAGCGCTACCGCCGCCATATTATCCGCTTCAGGAAGGCGCCCCATCACAGCAGTATCAACAATTCCAACCAGCGGAACAGAGATATTCGATAGAATCATCGGCAATGTTAATTGCCAAACAGAGTGGTGAATCGCTCGATTCTTCCATGCAGTTATCGCTATTTTCATCGTAATTTTATTTCACAGCTAATCGTTAAATTTAGATCTATCCTAATTGATTTCTGAATTGAAAAACCGATTAATCACCCAAATTGAGAGGGGTGGAAGTACTCTTTTTCGGCTGTTTTTGATCAATTATTTTACACCCGCTACTCTTGAAATCCCTTTTTCTATCTCCATTATACGGAACAGCAAAGTGGAATAAGTGTTTGCAACGATTTTAAAAGGCGCAAAAGGCCCTTTGCTAAATCAACGTATAACCATTCACTCATTAACATTTATTGAAATTGAATAAGAGGAATTAAAAATGAAATTACGTCCTTTACACGATCGAGTCATTATCAAAAGAGAAGCGGAAGAGGAGACAACAGCGGGTGGTATCGTTCTCCCAGGTACAGCAACAGAGAAGCCTTCACGCGGTGAAGTATTAGCGGTAGGCAACGGTAAAATGCTTGAAAATGGCGATGTTAAAGCGCTTGATGTAAAAGTTGGCGATAAAGTGCTCTTTGGTAAATACTCTGGTACAGAGGTCGAATCAATGGGCGAAAAGCTTCTTGTAATGCGTGAAGATGAGATCATGGCGGTGATCGAGGAGTAATCCTCCCCATCTTCCACACTCATTTTAATCGTACTATTCAATTTTAAATTAGAGGTAAACTCACTATGGCTAAAGAAGTATTATTTGGTGCAGATGCTCGTACACGTATGGTGGCGGGAATCAACACACTTGCAAACGCAGTAAAAGTAACACTTGGTCCTAAAGGGCGTAACGTTGTTTTAGATAAGAGCTTTGGTGCTCCTGTTGTTACAAAGGATGGGGTATCCGTTGCACGTGAAATCGAGCTTGAAGATAAGTTCGAAAACATGGGTGCACAGATGGTGCGTGAAGTATCTTCAAAGACTGCAGATACCGCAGGTGATGGTACAACGACAGCAACTGTTTTAGCTCAAGCGATTGTTCGTGAAGGGATGAAAGCTGTCTCTGCAGGCATGAACCCTATGGATGTTAAGCGTGGTATCGACCAAGCAGTAGCAGCTGCGGTTGCAGAACTTCGCAACATCTCAAAACCGTGTGAAGATGATAAGTCGATCGCACAGGTAGGAACGATCTCTGCAAACTCAGATAGCGAGATTGGTGAAATCATTGCTGAAGCGATGAAAAAGGTGGGTAAAGAGGGTGTTATCACTGTTGAAGAGGGTTCAGGTCTAGAGAATGCTCTTGAGACAGTTGAAGGGATGCAGTTTGATCGCGGTTACCTCTCCCCCTACTTCATCAACAACCAAGAGTCGATGGCTGCTGAATTAGAAGATCCTTTTGTTCTTCTTTGCGACAAAAAAATCTCAAATATCCGTGAGATGCTCACCATCTTAGAAGAGGTAGCAAAAGCGGGTCGTCCTCTCTTAATTATCGCTGAAGATGTTGAAGGGGAAGCGCTTGCGACATTAGTAATCAACAACATGCGTGGTATCGTTAAAGTAGCAGCTGTTAAAGCACCTGGTTTTGGTGATCGCCGTAAAGCGATGCTCGAAGATATCGCAATCCTCACAGGAGGTACGGTGATCTCTGAAGAGCTCGGCATGAGCCTTGAGAAAGCATCGATCGATATGCTCGGTGTGGCGAAACGTGTAGTTGTAGATAAAGACAACACTACAATCGTTGATGGTGCAGGTTCAGCTGAGAGCATCGAAGGGCGTGTTAAACAGATTCAAGCACAGATCGAAGAAGCAACCTCTGAGTATGACAAAGAGAAGCTTCAAGAGCGTGTAGCGAAACTTGCTGGCGGTGTTGCCGTTATCCAAGTAGGTGCTGCTACAGAAGTTGAGATGAAAGAGAAGAAGGTTCGTGTTGAAGACGCTCTTCACGCAACACGCGCCGCTGTTGAAGAGGGAATTGTCCCCGGTGGTGGTGTTGCTCTCGTTCGTGCACTGAGCCGCATTGGTGAGCTCAAAGGTGAGAACGATGACCAAAATGCAGGTATCAGTGTTGCCCTTCGCGCAATGGAAGAGCCGCTTCGTCAAATCGTTACTAACGCTGGTGAGCCCGCTGACGTTGTACTCAACGCAGTAAAAGAGGGGAAAGACTCCTTCGGTTACAATGCTGCAACAGGCGAGTATGGCGATATGGTTGAGATGGGAATCTTAGATCCTACAAAAGTA
>JASLFR010000085.1 GCA_030150565.1 Cardiobacteriales bacterium
AGAAGAATTTCAGAGATCTTAATCTCTGTAGGATCGTAACTTACATGCGCTCGATGCGTTGTATAGTTCACATCAAAACGATGCACCCCTTTAAGGCGATTTAATGCCTGCTCAAGGAGCCAAACACACGCGGCACAGACAATATTATCGACGATGAGGTACGCTTCATGCTCGTTATCACTCTTTACAGTAACAAACTGTCTTGCAATATCGGGATGATCGTAGAAATGCATCTCTTGACGCAACTCTTCAGGAATCAGCTCCCCTAAGCTCTCAGGACGAACTGCACACGCCTCACGATGATCGTAATATTTAGTAAATCCTGAATCGACAATTAACTCGGCAACCGCTTTACAACCAGCGCAGCACATCGGCTGCTCTACACCCTCAATTGTGGCATAAAACGGAACCGTTCCCCGCATCTCTTGATCGCAGTGGTAGCAGTGGCTACGCTCAGTTGCTCTACTCATCTCTTATCCCTTTTTACGTGTTTCAGGCTTATAGCACTCTTCACCAATAGGGCACTCAATCATGGTACGCCCTACAACTTCATGCAGATCATCCCCTTTTCTAATCTGAAGCTCCATCCCCCAAGGACCACGACGCTCAAAATAGATGGGAGTAACATAAATACCAGGTTCATCCATCGTTAATGTAATCTCTTTACGTAACTCTTGCTCAGCAGAACGGTAGAAATTCACCACAACTTCCGCATCGTTGATGGGATTATCATCACGATCTAAAAGACGAACTAAAAAGTAATTATCCTGATTTTGATAAGGTTTCTCTTCAAACCCAAAATTGACTTGCCAGCCACGTGCAATCTGTTCATTTAGGCGATCTTGATACTCATTGTAATACGCCTCTTTTTTGTGATAAGCGTTAGGAACTTCTCCAGGGAATCGGTTATTCACCTCAATCTCCTGTCCATCTTTTCGAGTTCTTTTATAGCTAAAGCCCTTCTCTGCCATCACCACAAATGTGCCATCAACAATTAAAAGAAAGAGGAAAAATCCGATAATGGTGACAGGAGCCCAATGAATCTTCTTTCCTTCATTGTCAGAGAGCGCTTTTCGCCCCCCTGTACCGATCAGATAGTAAGCGTAGGTAGTGATAAGAGCACTACTGATATAGAGCGCAAATTTATCCGCTCCAGGGAGTACCGCAATCGAGTAGGGAATAATAACCGCTAAACTGATGAGCGATACAATACTCGCCGCCTGTGCGGGAGAGAACTTAATCACCTTATTTAAGAAGAGGCAGGCAAAAAAGATCACCACCACTCCAATCGACATAATTATAAGAGCATCCATGACGCTATTGATCTCCTTACATAAATAATATTTGGATAAACCCTAAAGGGTAGATTGGATAATTTTAGATCCTTATAAGCAAAAATTAGGAATACATCGCTGATGTATTCCTAATCAATTGACTCATTAGGTGGCCTGATTGGCCATTATTTAACATCAAAACGGGTTGTAACGTACTCCTCTTCCACTACTCTACCGCTCTTTTCGTCAATAGTTGTAATCTTGAAGGTAATATGACCTGTCGATTCAACTTGAGGCTTCATACTCACCGTTCCAGTAATTGTCATTCCATTGGTACCAGAAACGAGTCTCACATCGTTATAACGCATGTTAAGTTGATACTCTTCAGGATCCTCTTCTAAAGAGATATTGAAGATTTGAGTCTCCAATGATTTATTATTCAACTTAAAGCTGTACCCATTTCGAATATCTCCATTTGCCAAAAGCGTCACTTGACGGCGCTGATGCTCTACAGCAACAGAGCTTGCATCACGTGTAAAGACACTCCATGCTAAGACACTCGAAACGATAATCATCACCACACCGTAACCGATATTACGCGGGCTAAAGAAGTTAGTTTTACCCCCCTGCAAGCCTCGCTCTGAATCGTAACGAATTAAACCTGTTGGATATTTAACACGTGTCATCACATTGTGACAGGCATCGATACAGAGCCCGCACGTAATGCATTTGTAGTTAATCCCTTCACGAATATCGATTCCTGCAGGACAGACCTGAACACAGAGATCACAATCGATACAATCACCATATCCCGCTTCAACACGAGACTCATGATCACGAAGATCACGAATCGGTTTAGCACGCCCCTTCTCACGCTCTCCACGCTCACGATCATAAGTGACGATCAAGGTATCTTTATCGAACATAACCCCCTGGAAACGAGCATAAGGGCACATGTAGGTACAGACTTGCTCACGAGCAAAGCCTGCTGCTAAAAATGTAGTTGCTGTTAAGAGCGCAATCGTTGCATATGCTGCAAAAGGAGCATCACCTGTGAAAAAGTCTACTAATAAGGCAGGCGCATAGGTCCAATAAGCGGTAAAGGTAAACGCAGACCAGAAAGCAAAGAGTAGCCATGCTAACCATGTTCCCCCCACTTTTACGATCTTTTCCCGAGTCCATGGCCCTTCATTTAGCTTCGTTCGTTTGCCTCGATCCCCCTGAATCCAGCTCTCAATAAAGATGAATGCATCCGTCCAGAGCGTCTGAAAACAGAAATATCCACAGAAAACACGCCCTAAAATTGCCGTAACAAAAAAGAGTGTTAATGCAAATAGAATCAGAACACCCGCAAGCCACATAATATTCTGTATATGGACTGGAAGGTTAAAAATGTAATAAATACGATTAGGGATATCAAAGAGAACTGCTTGATTGGGAATCCCTTCAGGTCGCTCCCATGGAACCCACGGCAGAATAAAGAAGACAGCATAAGCTAATAGAAGAATCGAACTCTTAAAAGTTCTAAATTTCCCCTTTACGCTACGTGTATAGATTGGCTCCCGTTTGGCATAGAGCTCTTGTTCCTGTGCACTCATAATTGGCTATCCTTTACCCTTAAAATTAAATGCCTATTATTCTAATAGAATATTTGTAAATTTTATTAAAAATAATGATTTTTATTGACAATTAGGGAATAAAAAAAGGATTTTTAATCTCTTAAAAATCCTTTCTATCTCTCTTACTCAGCGCCCTGTCCGCCTCCGAGCTCATGCACATAGATGGCTAGAGCACGAATCAATTCTGGAGAGAGTCTACCCTCCCACGCTGGCATAACACGGTTTGTTGTATTCATATCAACCCCGTCACGCACTTGAGGAATAATGGCTGCTACCTTCTCCTCTTGTGTGCTGTAGGAGTTCACATCAACAATCTCCCAAACGCTGTCAGTCAAATCAGGCGCTCCACGTCCGTAGTTACCTGTTGCTGGCATACGCGCATTCATATCATTAGGATCTGGCGTTGTATGACAGGTATAACAAGTTCCCTTACCGTAGAAGAGCTCTTCACCTCGTGCTGAACGCTCGTCAGCGATGTAGTTAGGCTCTCCATTTAGATCTTTAGATAAGGTTAAAACGTAGCGTGAAACATCATCAATCTCTGCAGGTGTCATAAGAAGATGACCCGCTGTCATGTTACCGCGGCGACCGAGTGTAATAGTCTGCTCGATATTTTTTACGGTACCACCCCATAACCAAGTATCATCCGCAAGGTTTGGATAGAATCCAATATGACCAGATGCATCATAGTTATGACAGGTCGCACAGTTATCTGCAAAGGGAACTGCTGCCGCTTTTGATGCGAATTCAACGAGTTTTGGATTATTTAAAATCTCTTCAACATCTGTCTCCATCAAAGCTTTGAAGTTCTCTTGACGAATCTTTGCTTGCTTAGAATTCTGTAACTCATTTGTTAAACGGCTACGTGTACTCCAGTTCACCTCTTTAGCTTCAGTAACATAATGCCCTTGACCATCTGTTACATAGTTGCCCTCTTCATCTACAACACGCTCTTGTACTGTTACTTTCTTCATACCGCGTGTGTACGAATTTGGTAGTGGCCATGTAGGAAACAGAATCCAATACCCTAAACAGAAAACAACCGTTGCATAGAAGGAGATGAGCCACCAACGGGGAAGAGGAGTATTATATTCACAAATATTCTCATCCCAGACGTGACCAGTAATCTGCTGCTCTTCAACAGGCTGCTTTCCTACTTTATCTTTCAAGTTTTCACTCATAATTAAATCCTCAGATTAGCTCAGCAAAAGCGTTCAACTCTGAACTATACATGATCCTTATTCTTCTCTAACTCCGCTTTAATCTCATCGAGATTTGCGTTGTCTTCGTCCATAAAAGGGATGTATCGATAATCATCAAACTTCTTCTGCCTCTTTTTTCCAGTAAAGGTGTAGATGAGAATAAGTACAAATGTTGTAGAGAAGAGTACAGCTGCTGCTGTTTTACTATTCCCTAAATCTGTAAACCACATAAAAAACTCATGAACCTTATCCATCATCTACCCCTTATCTCTTGAAATTAACGGAATTCGCTGAACTCAAAACCTTGGTCATCTTTAAATTCAACCATTGTTCCGAGTACTTGCAAATAAGCGATTAGCGCATCAACCTTTGTGATAACACCTGGTTGCTTGCTGTCATGCTCATATGTTTTGCGAATCTCTGCAGCATCAGCTTCAAGATGTTTCTTCGCTAATCCAATATCTAACTGAATTGCGACATCTTCACCAAAGCGCTCTACGTTTGCTTGGTACTCCTCTTCCGTTAAGGAATAAGGAACCCCTAAACGACGTAACGTTTTAAGGTGTTGCTCTACAGAACCGTAATCAAGTGGTGTCTCAACTAACCAAGGATATGCAGGCATGATTGATTGCTCTACACGATCTTGTGGTTTGAATAAGTGGTCAACGTGCCACTGATTATCCATCTTTCCACCTACACGAGCTAAGTCTGGACCAATACGGCGTGAGCCCCATTGGAATGGTTTATCATATTGCGACTCAGCGGCTAATGAGTAATGTCCGTAACGCTCAAACTCATCCTGCATTGGACGAATCTGCTGCGAGTGACAGGTATAACACCCTTCAGCTACATAGATGTTACGACCGAGCAACTCAAGCGGGGTGTAAGGACGAATAGCATCAACCTTACGTGTTGCTTGAATCTTACGGTTACGCTCATCAAGGATGAACTCACCATTCTCATCAGTCATATAGATAGGCACTTTCTTCCCATTCTCATCTAATACAAACTTACCATCTGCATCAGTCTCATATGCGGGAATCTCTTTCTTAACCTCCTCAATTGTTCCATCAATATAGAAGAGTGGAACAACCTCGATCAATCCACCAATACTAATAATGACGAGAACAAAGAGTAGGAGAAGTCCACTATTTGTTTCTAAACGTTCATGTTTAATCATCTTTAACTATTCTCCTATCGATTAAGCGTGAGCAGTGATCACGGGGATACGTGCATTGCTATCCGCTTGCGCTTTAGTACCTTGAAGCATCGTTCTCACAAAGTTATAGATCATCACTAATGCACCTAACAAGAAGAGTGCGCCCCCTAATGCACGGAAGATATAGGGAATGTGCATGAACTCAACAGTTTCGATGAAACGATATGCAAGTGTTCCAGTCTCTTGGTCAAATGCGCGGAACATCATTCCCTGACCAATCCCTGCAACCCAAAGTGCACCAATATAGAGAACGATACCGATGGTTGCTAACCAGAAGTGAGTAAAGATCAAACGCTCACTATAGATCTTCGCACCAAAGACGCGAGGAACCATGTGGTAGAGCGAACCGAAAGTAATCATCGCAACCCAACCTAAAGCACCTGAGTGAACGTGACCTACTGTCCAGTCAGTGTAGTGTGAAAGTGCGTTTACTGAACGTAAGCTCATTAAAGGACCTTCGAAGGTACTCATTCCGTAGAATGAGAGCGATACAACCATGAAACGGATAATAGGATTCGTACGAATTGAGTCCCAAGCACCTGAAAGCGTCATAATTCCGTTGATCATACCACCCCATGATGGCAACCAAAGAAGAATTGAGAAGCTCGCCGAGAGCGACGCTACCCAGTCAGGTAGAGAAGTCCAGTGTAAGTGGTGTGCACCCGCCCACATATAGAGGAAGATCAACGCCCAAAAGTGAACGATTGAGAGTCTATAGGAATAGACAGGACGCCCAGCCTCTTTAGGTACGAAGTAGTACATCATTCCTAAGAACGCTACTGTCAGAATAAATCCAACTGCGTTGTGACCGTACCACCATTGAACCATCGCATCTTGAACCCCTGAGAAGACGTTATAAGATTTGATCGTTCCTGCACCAAATACTGGCAACGACATATTATTAAAAATATGGAGCAGTGCTGTCGCAACGATAAAGGCTAAATAGAACCAGTTTGCAACGTACATGTGGCTCTGCTTACGACGGATAAGGGTGTTGATGAATACCCAGAAGAAGAGTACCCAGATCACCGCTACAGGCCAGTCAAAGATCCACTCAAACTCAGCGTACTCTTTACCTTGCGTATAGCCCATCATGTAGCTGATTGGAACGAGGGTGAAGACAATCGTCCAGCCCCAATAGACAATCCAAGCTAACTTAGGATAAGCAAGCGTTACGTGATTTGTTCTCTGCACGACATAGAGCGCTGTCCCGATTAATGCGGAGCCCCCCATACCAAAAATGACCATCGTGGTATGCACCGGTCTTAATCGACCAAATGTCAAACCAGGAAGGTCAAAGTTTAATGCAGGCCATGCTAACTCAAGCGCCGCCCATAACCCTGCGGACAGCCCCCAAGCGCCGAAAAACAACGTACTGATTACGAAGGCGCGAACGACTCCATATTCGTATCGTTGTTCCGTATGAAGACTATTAGTTTGTCCCATAGTTCCCCCAAAACAAGAAAAATAAAAACGACCCAAAACAACACATCCAAGCGTCAACCTCTATTCTACGCAAAGCATTTTATAACCCATTGACCTTAATCAAAAAGCCCTGCTCTACGCCAAATATCAGCGTAACGACACAAAAACTTGCGCCCTACATTTCACTATAGTTATGCAGGCAAATCAACCCCCGATATCATTTTGAATACTTTTACCGCATAGCGATCCGTCATGCCTGAGAGGAAGTCTGTTATGCGTAGTATTCTCAAATAAGGATCCTCATCAATTGTGCGATTTTCACCAAGAAATTGGTCAGGCAAAAAATTGACGAGCATTCGGCTGTGAGAGCTGCTTCTACCCGAATACTCAGAATTAATTGCTGTTACAAATGCCTCTAAAAGAGTCTCTAAAACTTTAAATCCTGCAATTCCCACCTCTAAAACAGGGGGGGAGATATAGATCTTCTCATATGCAAACTGTTTAATATCAGCAATAACAGAAGCGGAAGGGACCATCTCTAAAAGCTCTTTTTCACATCGCCCACTCAAAATAAGCGCTTCATTCTCTTTAAAAGTTGCAATCACTTCATCAATCAAAATTCCGATCGTGAAAGCGCGCAGATACTCCATTCGCTCCTTTTCACGACTGATTCGATCATATTTAGAGGGGAATTTAGTGTGCGTCTCAATAATCCGCTGGTAGAACTGCTTCGCCTCCCCCTCTTCAATAATTCCTAAACGGTACGCATCCTCAATATCTACAAGGCAATAGCAGATATCATCCGCCGCTTCTAAAAGGTAAGCGAAAGGATGGCGATACCACGCCCCTTCATGCCCCTCGACAGGTAGAAGATTTATCCCTTGAGCAAACTCCTCAAAGAGCGCTTTTTCAGCCTGAAAATAGTTATATTTAGCAAAAGCGATAGAGGTTCGCTCCCCTTGATAATAGCTTGAGCAAGGATACTTGGTGAAACTTGCAATAACAGGGAGCGAGAGCTGCAAGCCTCCAATACTGCCGCTATTTTGTAGATGTGTGAGAAGTCTAAAGCCTTGCGCATTCCCCTCAAAATTTAGAAAATCATTCTGTCGAGCGATATCAAAATGCTCAATCGCCCGAACACCACTCTCATGAGTTGCAAAGAAACGGCGGATCGCCTCCTCCCCTGCATGCCCAAAGGGGGGATTCCCAATATCGTGCCCAAGCGCTCCCGCCGCCAAAATCGCTCCAATGCTCGATGGTGTTAACTCCTCATCAAAATGGTACTTCTCAATCAGATATTCACCAAGCATCGTCCCTAAACTTCGGCATACACTACTCACCTCAAGGCTATGAGTCAGCCGTGTTCGCACATAATCAGTCTGCGCTAAAGGAAATACTTGCGTCTTATCCTGCAATCTCCTAAAAGCAGCTGAAAAGATAATTCGATCAAAATCTCGCTGAAACGCCGTTCGATAACTCGGATCTTCCTGAATATAATCGACGCCAATCCGACGCGTATTAATCAACTCATTCCAACGGCGCTCTAAATTAAGATTCTGCAAATTCATCACCCGTCTCCAATGCATCAAGCTCTTCAAGAGACCAACGCGCCTTTAAATTCACTTTTTGAGTACGCTGCTTGCGCATAAAACGCTCATGCCCAAGATAGGCGACCATCGCCCCATTATCGGTACAGAATTCAGAGCGAGGAAAATAGACCTCAACACCACTCTCATCAGAGTAACGCGCTAGCTCTTCACGCAAATGCTGATTTGCGCCAACACCGCCCGACACAACTAATCGCTTCACATTATGCTCTTCAAGCGCTCGGATCGATTTTTTAATCAGAGTATCGATAAGGGCTGCCTGAAAACTTGCAGCAATATCGGGATAATCCGCTTCTGTATGCGCCTCGATTGTCAAGAGTGCCTTTGTCTTAATACCACTAAAACTAAAATCGAGACCTGGGCGATCGAGCATAGGGCGAGGAAATGGAAAACGTTTAGGATCCCCCCCTTCCGCCATCTTTGCTAATTCTGGCCCACCTGGATATGGCAAACCCATAATTTTTGCAGTTTTATCGAACGCCTCCCCTACCGCATCATCGAGTGATTCGCCTAAAAGTTGATACTCTCCAAACGCTTTTACCAAAACTAATTGAGTATGCCCCCCCGAAACAAGAAGCGTAATAAAGGGATACTCTGGGCGTCTCTCCTCAAGCATTACCGCCATCAAGTGTGCCTCCATATGATTCACCCCTAAAATAGGGCAATCCAACGCAAGACTTAACCCTTGCGCATATGAGGCCGCCACCATCAGAGCACCGATCAAACCAGGTCCTTCCGTAAAAGCGATTCCATCAATATCACTATAAGTTAACTCCGCCTCATCAATCGCTTCTTCAACCAAAAGAGGAAGTTTTTTAGTATGGTCACGGGAAGCTAACTCTGGCACAACCCCTCCATACTGAGCGTGTAGCGGAATTTGGGAGTAGATTTTATGGGAGAGCAATCCTCGCTCTGTCTCATATAGGGCTACTGCAGTCTCATCACACGAGCTCTCAATTCCTAACACTATCATTGTCAAATATTCCTATACTCTTCTAATAAAAAATCAGTAAGCTCCAGATGATACCCATCATCAATAACGCTACAAAGACAAGAGCTGAACCGATATCTTTTGCCGCTCCTGAAAGGGGGTGTATCTCCTCCCCAATTCGATCCACTACCGCCTCAATTGCTGAGTTAGCGAGCTCCATCAGAAGCACCAACCCATAACTCCCCCAAAGGAGAGCTAACTTAACCCCATCCCCTTTAGCAAAGAGATACCCTGCAATTAATACAATAGGGAGTAGATAGATCTCGAGCCGAAACGCCTCTTCTGAGCGAAAGGTGTACTGAAGCCCTTTTAAGGAGTATCCCGCAGCATTCATTAAGCGGGCAATTCCTGTCGCCTTAGGTTTTCTTCGCTCCCCCTCTCTACGCTCACTATTCACCATTTTGAGGGAGCTCAATAGGAATTGTTAAAGGGTAGCTATCTTCAACACTATTCTCATCTAACATCACCCAAATAATAAATACGATCGCAAGCCCTAAATAGAGCCACCAGAACGAGCGCTTTTTCTTCCTCTGATCAAAATACATGTGCAACTCTCAATAAAATAAGATAACGTTTATAGAAACTTTGCTGATGGTGGATAAAAACCGCTCAAATAAGCGATAAATAGGCCACCATAAGCTATTTTCATCTTCTCTCTAATCGATAGAGAATTTTTGTAAAGTATAGCAAAAATGCATCTGCACTGAGGGAATTCTTTCCTATAGTAGAATCCTCACGATGCAATTAATTCTCTCTTTATTTTTATAATCGACCATTCATTAGGATCTAATTGGCATTTATGAGCAAATCACTAGTTATTGTTGAGTCGCCCGCAAAATCAAAGACTATTGAGAAATATCTTGGGCCCGATTACAAGGTACTCGCCTCCTATGGGCATGTACGCGCACTTGCATCGAAACAGGGTGCTGTCGATCCTGATCATGATTTCTTGATGAATTATGAGGTGATTGAGCGCAATAAAAAGCATCTTTCAGAGATTGAGAAGGCGTTGAAGAAGGCTGACAATCTTCTCCTTGCGACGGACCCTGATAGAGAGGGAGAAGCGATCTCGTGGCACATTTTAGAGTATCTAAAAGGGAAGAATGCGCTGGAGGGGAAAAAAGTCTCCCGCGTTATTTTTCATGAAATTACAAAATCTGCCATCATCCATGCGGTTGAAAATCCTCGAGAACTCTCGATGGATCTTGTAGATGCTCAACAAGCGCGCTCTGCACTTGACTATCTTTTAGGCTTCAATCTCTCCCCCCTCTTATGGAAGAAGATTAGCCCAGGTCTTTCCGCTGGTCGAGTTCAATCACCAGCACTCTGCTTAATCGCCGAGCGAGAGCTTGCGATTCGCGCCTTTAATCCTGAAGAGTATTGGTCAATCACAGCTCAACTCAACAAAGAAAAAAGTGAGATGAGTGGACGCTTAACGCTCCTAAATGGAGAGAAGGTTGAGCAATTTACAATCAATAACGAAAAGAGCGCTACAGAGACGGTTGAGCAACTGCTCAAAAAGTATGGCTCAAAAATCCCTGTCGAGAATATCGAAAAAAGGCAACGACGCCGTAATCCTGCGCCCCCTTTTACCACCTCAACACTTCAGCAAGAGGCATCACGAAAATTACGTTTTAACGCAATGCGTACCATGCGAACGGCCCAAACGCTCTATGAAGGGGTAAGTCTTGGCGAGGATAGTGTTGGTCTCATCACCTATATGCGTACCGACTCTGTAACACTCTCTGAGGAGGCGTTAAATGATATTCGGAGCTACATCTTAAAAGTGGAAGGGAAAGAGTATCTTCCTCAATCCCCCCGTATCTATAAATCGAAAGCGAAGAATGCTCAAGAGGCGCACGAAGCGATTCGTCCAACTTCTGTCGCTCGCACTCCTGAGTCGGTAAAGGAGTATTTAACATCAGAGCAATTTAGACTCTATGAGCTGATCTGGAAGCGGACCGTTGCCTCCCAAATGAAGCAGGCGATTATGAATACGACTGCAATTGATCTTGGAGATAAGGAGGAATCCCTCTTCCGTGTCACAGGTTCAACCATCGCTTTTCCTGGCTTTATGCGCCTCTATCTTGAAGATAGTGATGATGAGAAGGCGGAAGAGGATCGCCTCTTGCCTGAAGTGGAGGTGGGTGAACTGATTGATCTAAAAGCAATCACCCCTACACAACATTTTACTGAACCCCCACCCCGCTATACAGAAGCTTCTCTTGTTAAAACACTGGAAGAGTATGGGATTGGGCGCCCTTCAACATACGCATCGATCATCTCCACTCTACAGCAGAGAGAGTATGTAACGTTAGATGATCGCCGCTTCTCCCCGACAGATATCGGAATGATTGTTGCTAAATTCCTCTCTGAGCACTTTACACAATATGTGGATTATGATTTTACAGCGCGCCTAGAGGATGAGCTAGATGAAGTTGCTCGTGGCGAACGGCAGTGGAAACCCCTTCTTCACGACTTCTGGGGCCCTTTTATCGCTCTTTGTGAAGATAAGGAGGAGAATGTCAGCCGTGCAGAGGTTGCTCAGCGCCGTGAACTTGGGCCTGATCCAAAGACAGGGCGAATGATTTCAGTTCGTATCGGTCGTTATGGGCCATTTGCGCAATTGGGTGAGAAGGAGGAGGAGGAAGCCCCAAAATTTGCAGCCCTCCGCCCTAATCAGAGAATCGATACCATCACGCTTGAAGAGGCACTCGAACTCTTCAAACTCCCCCGCATCTTAGGAGAGGGGGAAGATGGTTATGAGATCCGCGCCAATATTGGCCGTTTTGGCCCCTACATTCAGTACGGGCCTCGAAAGTTCGCCTCCTTAAAAGAGGATGATCCCTACACTGTCACTTTTGAGCGAGCTGTTGAGGTTGTAGAAGCTCACAAAAAGGCGGAAGCGGCTAAATTCCTCAAGACCTTTAAAATTAGTGAAGATGAAGAGATCAACATCATTAATGGTCGTTTTGGTCCTTACATCACAGATGGCAATAAGAATGTAAAAGTTCCTAAAGATCGTGACCCTCAAAGCTTTACATTAGAGGAGTGCCAAGCATTGATCGCAGCTGCTCCTGAAAAGCGTGCTCGAGGGGGTAAAAAGAAGACAACGACAAAGAAGAGTACCGATAAAAAAACGCCTGCTAAAAAGAGCACCACTACTAAAAAGAGTGAGAGTAAGAAGAGTGCTACAAAAAAGGTGACCGCTAGTAGTAAAAAGAGTAAAGATTCTAAAGAGTAGAAGGCAGATGATGATATGAAAACACCCTATATTTTAATCGTCGATGATGAAGAAGATATCTGCAATCTCATCAGTGAGATCCTCGAAGAGGAGGGTTACGATGTTGGGGTTGCCTACAATGGCGCTCAAGCAAGAGCTCTAAAGAGTGAACGCACGCCTGATCTTATCCTGCTCGATATCTGGATGCCCGATATCGATGGCATCTCTCTTTTAGAGGAGTGGCGCAGTGAAGAGAACTTCTCCCCTGTTATTATGATGAGTGGGCACGGTACGCTCGAGCACGCGATTGAAGCGACAAAGCTGGGAGCCTCAGACTTTTTAGAAAAACCGCTCACCCTCGCTAAACTCCTAATGGTTGTGGAAAAAACGCTTGAAGAGAGCCCAAAAGAGCTTGTAGCCGCGCTCCCCACAAGTAGCGCTTTCAATACTCCAAAGCCACTCCCGTTTGAGCCGATCGGTCGCTCTCCTCTCATCACTACTTTTAAAGAGAGACTCATAAAGGTGGCACAGAGCCAGAGTAATCTACTACTCACCTCTGAACATGGCGCCCCTCTAAAAGGATTAGCCAGCTACTTCCACAGCTTAACCGCAGAAAAGGAGCAGCCCTTCATTGAGCTCACCCTCAATAATGGCAATCTTGCACAATTAGAAGCGCTTATTTATGGCGACAGTGAAGAGAAGGGATTGATTCAGAAGCACCCTATCGGTTTTCTCTACCTCTCCCATGTGGAGAATTGGAATCGTGATGTCCAATCATTTATCTACCAATTCTTAACCAAAGGGCATCAGCTGACGGAGAATAATGGAGCGCTCTCCCCCTATCGCTATCGTCTCCTCTTCTCAGCACACCTCTCTTTGGAACAGAAGGTGAAGAGTGGCGAATTTGATGAGGCGCTTTGGCATCTAATTAATGAGACTCAACTCACCCTACCTCCGCTCAATAAACATCCTGAAGATGTACCAGAGCTAATCAGTTACTACGTCCACTACTTTAGCGATGAAGAGCATCTAACGTATCGCCACTTCTCCATTGCGGCGCAGAATCGTCTACGCAATCACCATTGGAATGGGAATTATCTTGAATTGAGAAATCTGATCAAAGAGCTTCTCATTCTTGGTGAGAGTGAAGAGGTGACGCTCGAAGAGGTGAATCAGACTTTAGAGCGGGAAGCTCCCCCACAGATGCTCTCAGACGACCTCATTAAACTCTCCCTAAATCTCCCCTTAAGGGAAGCGAGAGAGCAATTTGAGCGGAGTTACCTCTTAGCGCAATATAAGAGAGCGGGAGGAAATATTGCTAATCTTGCCGATCTTGTTGGAATGGAGCGCACTAACCTCTACCGCAAGCTTCGCTCGCTCGATATCGACTATTAAGGAGTGATCATGGAGCAATATCGCTACATCAAAGAGAATATTGAAAAGGTGATGGCACGCATCCACAACGCTGCAGAAGCTGCAGGGCGAGCTCCTAGTGAGATCAAGCTCCTCCTTGCAACAAAAACACGCTCAGTGGAAGAGATCAACTATGCACTCTCTTTAGGGTATGGATTGATTGGAGAGAATCGTGCTCAGGAGCTGGTAGAGAAAGCGCCCCATCTCTCCACCTCTCTCAATAATGAAGTAATGCCTCGAGAGACCCACTTTATCGGCACTCTGCAAGGGAATAAAGTGAATGAAGTGACTCAGATAGCTGATACAATTCAGACGGTTGACCGCATCCGCATTGCACGGCGCATTCATAATTACGCATTAAAAAATCATCTTAAACGCTCTATTCTCATTCAGGTCAACTGCTCTGGAGAGGAATCAAAACAGGGATTAGCACCAGATGAATTACTCCCTTTTCTTAAAGAGCTTACCCCCTTCACCACCCTAACAATAAAAGGGTTAATGACCATTGGATTAAATAGCGATAATCCCGATGCTGTTCGAAAAGGATTTGCTCTCCTTCGCCAATTGAAAGAGAAGGCTCAAGCCGAGGGACTACTAAGTGCTGATGCCAATGAACTCTCTATGGGTATGAGTGGTGATTTAGAGCTCGCCATTGCAGAAGGAGCCACCATCATTCGTGTTGGAAGTGATATTTTTGGGCCTCGAGACTACTAAAAATAGAACATATTCAATGACTTACATAAACCACTCAAATTTGAGTGGTTTTTTATTGCTCATTTTTCATCTTCAGACTTGAAAGCAGAAAAAAGAGCACCATATTACCCCGTAGAGAGGGAGATGAAGGATCTCCCAATAGATTTTATTAAGATTCCACTTATATATTCATTCATAAAAGAGGTTATTAAATATGGCTAAGATTATTGGTATCGACTTAGGAACAACCAACTCCTGTGTAGCAATCATGGATGGGGATAAACCTCGTATCATTGAGAATGCGGAAGGGGATCGTACTACCCCCTCAATTGTTGCTTATACAGATGATGAGGTTTTAGTGGGTCAACCTGCAAAACGTCAAGCAGTCACTAATCCACAAAATACGCTCTTTGCAATTAAGCGTTTAATTGGTCGCCGTTTTGAAGATAGTGAAGTTCAGAAAGATAAAGGTCTTGTCCCTTATAAAATTGTAAAAGCGGACAATGGTGATGCGTGGGTAGAGGTTCAAGAGGGCAAAAAGATGGCTCCTCAAGAAGTATCAGCGCGTGTCTTAATGAAGATGAAGCAGACTGCTGAAGATTACTTAGGTGAGAAGGTAACAGAAGCGGTAATCACTGTTCCTGCATACTTCAATGATGCTCAACGTCAAGCAACTGTAGATGCTGGAAAGATTGCAGGGTTAGATGTTAAGCGCATCATCAACGAGCCAACTGCTGCCGCTCTTGCTTATGGTATGGATAAATCTACCAAAGATGAGAGTAAAATCGTTGTTTACGACTTAGGGGGCGGAACGTTTGACGTCTCTATTATCGAAGTAGTTAACCTCGATGGTGATAAGCAATTTGAGGTACTCTCAACTAACGGAGATACCTTCCTTGGTGGTGAAGACTTTGACAAAGCGGTTATCGACTACTTAGTTGCAGAGTTTAAGCGTGAGTCAGGCATCGATTTACAGAATGATCCCTTAGCGCTTCAACGTCTTAAAGAGGCGGGTGAAAATGCAAAAATTGAGCTCTCAACCGCTCAACAAACAGAGATCAACCTCCCCTACATCACAGCAGATAGCACTGGTCCTAAACACTTAAATATCAAGATGACCCGTGCAAAGCTTGAATCACTTGTAGAAGATCTCATTGCACGCACTCTTGAGCCTTGCCGCACAGCACTTAAAGATGCAGGCCTCTCAGTATCACAGATTGATGATGTGATCTTAGTAGGGGGTCAGACCCGTATGCCTAAAGTACAAGCGCAAGTAAAAGAGTTCTTCGGTAAAGATCCTCGCCGTGACATCAACCCTGATGAGGCTGTTGCAGCGGGTGCCGCAGTTCAAGGGGGTGTTTTAGGAGGTGATGTAAAAGATGTTCTACTCCTAGATGTAACTCCACTCTCATTAGGTATTGAAACAATGGGTGGCGTTATGACTAAATTGATTGAGAAGAACACAACGATTCCAACGAAAGCGAGTCAAGTCTTCTCAACAGCGGCAGATAATCAACCTGCGGTGACGATCCACGTCCTTCAGGGTGAGCGCCCACAAGCGTCACAAAACCACTCTCTTGGTCAATTTGACCTAACCGATATTCCACCAGCGCCACGTGGTACACCTCAAATCGAAGTAACATTCGATATCAACGCAGATGGAATCATCAACGTCTCTGCTAAAGATAAAGCGACTGGTAAAGAGCAATCGATCGAGATTAAATCAGGAACGGGGCTCTCCGATGAAGATATCGAGAAGATGGTACGTGATGCAGAGATGCACGCTGAAGAGGATAAGAAGTTCCAAGCACTCGTAACAGCGCGTAACACTGCAGAGCAGATGATTCACGGCGCTGAGAAAGCTGTTGAAGATCTTGGCGATAAAGCGACCGACGAGGAGAAATCTGCTGTTGAAACGGCAGTAGCTGAGCTTAAAGAAGCGATGGAAGGGGAAGATATCTCTGCTATCGAAGCTAAGACAGAAGCATTAACTGCAGCAGCTCAAACAATCGCACAAAAAGCGTATGCAGAAGCGCAACAAGAGGCAGAAGCAGGCGCTGAAGGAGCTGAAAAAGCAGATGACAACGTTGTCGACGCTGAATTTGAAGAAGTTAAAGAGGATGAGAAGAAGTAACCAAACTCCCCTCTAATTAATAATAAAATTGATCGATACTCCACTCCCACGAGTGGAGTATCCTTTTATCCTAGACCCTTTACCTCTTCATAATTTCCCATAAATAATTATTAAGAGGTAAAGCGTCTTCCATTAACGACATCATTTGAATAAAAGGTAAAAGAAGAACATGTCTGAAAGAGATTATTATGAGGTTCTTGGCGTTAGTAAAAGCGCAACTCAAGAGGAGATTCGTAAAGCGTATCGCCGTCTTGCGATGAAGCATCACCCTGACCGCAACATCGATAATAAAGAGGAAGCTGAGGAGAAATTTAAAGAGATCCAAAAAGCGTATGAAGTGCTCTCAGATGATGAAAAGCGTCAAATGTATGACCGTTT
>JASLFR010000099.1 GCA_030150565.1 Cardiobacteriales bacterium
GCATTCACATCGACCAATGTGGGATCGAGCGTAAGATAGAGAATAAACGAAGGGTGCATATCGCCATACATCACATCTCGATACGCTTGGCGAATAGCGTGCGCTACAATTCGATCGTAAACAATTCGGCCATTCACATAGAGATATTGCCACTCCCGATTACTTCTATGAAACGTCGGCTTTGCGATCCACCCCTCTAGCGTAAAACATTTAGGCTCATCATCATTAGCAGAGAGCAACTCTTGAGAGTGGTGGCAATGGAAACTTGCCGTTAAGAACTCTTCACTAAAGAGTTGAGCGATTCGCTCCTCTTTTCCATCTAAATCATCTGCGATAGGAAGCTCGAAAATTATCTTCCCATTGTGGATAAGGGTAAATGCAACCTCAAAATGGCGAAGCGCAAAACGCTTCATCAACTCCTCAATATGGCCAAACTCCGTACGCTCTGTGCGTAAAAATTTACGTCTTGCAGGAATGTTGAAGAAGAGGTCTCTCACCTCCACCGTTGTTCCTACCTCACGTGGCGCTGGTATAGGATTCCCCCGCTGCTCCCCCCCTTCCGTGATAATTGAATAGGCGTAATCCGCCCCATCTTTTCTTGAAGTGAGGGAGAGCCGAGCAATCGATGCAATACTTGGTAGCGCTTCCCCTCGAAATCCTAAACTATTCACCACTAAAAGATCATCCGTCGAACGGATCTTACTGGTTGCATGACTTGTTAAGGCGAGCGCTAGCTGATCCGCAGAGATTCCATGCCCATTATCTTTCACCGATATTAGATCGATCCCTCCTGAACGAATCTCTACTTCAATCTCTGTTGCACCAGCATCGAGGGCATTCTCCACCAGCTCTTTTACGATTGAAGCGGGGCGCTCAACTACTTCACCCGCCGCAATCTGATTGACAACGTGAGGAGAGAGTCTCTCAATATTAGCCATCTGTTCTTATGCTCCTTTCACCTTCTGAGAAGAGAAATATTTATAGGATAAAAAAGCGCCTGACAATGTCAGACGCTTCTCTACTCATCAACCGATAGAGGATTCATTAATGAAGATTATTCTTCACCCGCTCAATAAGCGCTTGCTGATAAGTTGCATCGCCATGGGGCGTCACTTCAATCGCACTCTCACGAGCTGAGCCTGAAACTCTTACAGTGAAGCGATCAGCATCAAACTTTCCTTTCCAAAATTTTAGACCACGCTTCGCTTTCTTAGTCCGCTCTACCGTATAACTACGGTCTGCTGCATTCTGCTCAATGATGCGATATGTTGCCCCATCGTCGAGGATATTTCCTACCTGATGCCATACAGAATCGAACGGACGATTCACTGTAAGGAGATTTCCATCTTGTCGGCTAGTCACCACCTCATGCGCAGCTTCTGTCGCTACTGCATTTGCAGATCCCCCAAGCTTCACCATTAAGCGGGAGAGAAATTCCGCTTCTAACTCAGGATCACGCGGGCGATCCACCCACTTATGAATCTCATTATCACTGCCACTCGCTTTATCACGCATACCGTAATGGGTGATGTAGACCCGTACAGTATCGCGATCTTGTCGCTCCATACGGAATTTATACTTATCACGTGATGGAGTGGAGTAGAAGTTACCAAAAGCACTCTTTAAGAAGTTACGAAGATATCCATCAGAGATATCGGGACGATTTTCAGCCCAAACAGTCTCTGCAACCCCAGCTTGTGGATCTGAGCTCTCCATCGTCAACCCGACCTCTTGGAAGAGTTGCATCGCTCGAGTCCAGACAAAATCTGCAGGAAGTTGCGCCACAATCCAGCGCTGATCCCCTGCGATCTCCATCTTCACTTTATTGTAGTTTGGTAGGACATTTAACCCACTTCCACCACCTGCTGTTTTTGCTCGATACTGACTCAAAGTATTAATCGCACGGCGATCCCCATCTGAACGTTTAGTCAGATCGGGAGGCAGCTCGAGCGGATTTGCAGAACTAGCAGAGAGATAATTCAATTTATCACGTGACTGGATATCACCCGTTGAGCATCCAACAACGATTAAACCGCTCACCAGAGCAAGACCGAGTATACGTTTTCTATTCTTCATCTTCTGTCCTTAAACCATAAAAAATATGGGGGAAATTATACCACTAATTCTGCACGCAACAGCTTAAATTGATGATTCGATCGATTAAAGCAACTTCGCTTTACGGAGTGCCTCTTCCATCGTTAAATGGTACTGCTTATCAAGAGGTACAAGCGGAAGACGAATACCTGCCCCCATCTTCCCTAAGCGCTCAAGCGCCCACTTCACAGGAATAGGATTCGATTGTAAAAAGAGTGCGTGGTGGAGCTCTGCAAGCTCTTCATTAATGGCAAGCGCTCTCTCACGATCCCCCTCTAAAGCGGCATGAATCATATTATGCATCTGTAGGGGCGCAACGTTTGCGGTTACAGAGATAACCCCTTTTGCTCCCGCTAATACACACTCAGCGGCAATTCCATCTTCACCCGTTAAGATCGCAATCTTATCCCCCACTTTACGAACAAGCTCTTCAACACGCTCAAAAGTAGAAGCCTCTTTGATTGCAACGATATTATCAAACTCTGTTAAGCGCTCAATCGTCTCAGGGAGAAGATCACATGCACAACGGCCAGGAACGTTATAGAGAATTTGGGGGATATCGACCGTCTCGGCAATTAATCGATAGTGTTGGTAGAGCCCCTCTTGCGGTGGCTTATTGTAGTAAGGAGTTACTAAAAGCGAAGCTTGCGCCCCATCTTCAGCTGCCCATTGAGTGAGTTTAATGGCCTCCGCTGTCGAATTACCCCCCGTTCCTGCAATAATTGGGAGGCGACCATTTGCAAAGCCCACCATCCGCTTAACCACTTCACGATGCTCAGCGAAATCGATTGTTGCCGACTCCCCTGTCGTCCCTACCGCAACGATCGCATCGGTCTTATTCTCAACATGGAACTCAACAAGCTTCTCAAGTGAGTCATAATCAATTCGTCCATCAGGGAACATTGGGGTTGCAATTGCAACAATACTGCCGCTAAACATACACTTCTCCTTATCTAATCTTTATCAAGGTCATTTATCGCTACTTTACACCATTGCCGCAGGTTAACACAATAGAAACTGGCGCATGGTCTGATGGTCGCTCACTCGCTCTTACTGCAAGGTGCACACTACTCTCTTTTACCCTTCTTGCAACAGAGGATGAGATGAGGAGATGATCGATCCTTAAACCGCGATTTCGCTCAAATCCATCATTACGATAATCCCACCATGTGTAGAGACCACTCGGTTTTGCCTCTAAACGGAGCGCATCGAAGAGACCAAGATCGAGAATCTCTTGGAAAAGAGCGCGCTCTTCATCGGTACAGAGCACCTTCCCCTCCCACGTTGCGGGGTTGTAGACATCAACATCTTTAGGAGCGATATTAAAATCTCCTAATAAAATGAGATCAGAGTAACGCTCCTGCTCCCTCTTAAGCTGCTCAATCAACGCTCGATACCACTTCAATTTATATTGAAATTTCTCTGAATCAGGATTTTGCCCATTTACTGCATAGATATTGATAATTCTCATTCCATCAATCGTTGCAGTGAGTACCCGCGCCTCATCATCCTCAAAGCCAACAATATTCTCGCTTACCTCTTCGATCGGATGACGGCTCAAGAGCGCAACTCCGTTGTAACTCTTCTGCCCAAAGACAGCCGCCTCATAACCGAGCGCTGAGAACTCCATAAGGGGGAACGCTTCAGTCACCATCTTAATCTCTTGAAGAGCAACAATATCTGGCTGCTCCTCTTTGAGCCAATCGAGTAACTGCTCAAGCCTTACATTGAGTGAATTTATATTCCACGTTACGATTTTCATAAACCGATTCTTCCTCTTTAATCTTCTACAAAGAAGACCATTATAGAGTTAAAAGCCGTTTTATAATCTGCCGACCTCTTCTTAGCTGTCGATTAAAGTAGAGAGCCGCAGCCCCTACCTGAATCAATAGAATTATCCCATAACCCATCCCTATCCCATCACTAAACCCTCCAGTGAAAAAGAGTCCTGCAAAGGGGGTAAGCAGCACCATAAATTCTGCTGGTAGAAAGTTGGAAAGGATCATAGGGAGAAAGAGCGTCACGACAAAAAGGTAACCAGTCATCGATCGGCGCTTCTCTCGCTCTGTTAAGAATGAGGTGGAGATTCCTAACATTACTAAGATATCTCTAAAGAAAATAATCATTGAAAAGGCAACTAATAGGTTAAAAGAGGGGCTCTTCCAGAAAAATATCAAGTAGAGCAGAATTGTCATCAAAAATACGGCACTCCCTGTAGGAATAGCATTTAAAATATCTCTAAAGTTCCTCTTTTTTAAATAGATAAAAAAGCGATTGAATTGCTTCATATCGATATACTCGCTTGGATTGGTTAATGCCACAAAGGTAAAGAGCATCATAAGTTGCACTCCCAAGTAGAGGAACATGAGGAACTTTTCTCCTTGAGCCAATCCTAAAGCGTTCAAATATCCATAAGCATGGAACATCAAACTCAAGAAGATGAGAAAAACGGTTATCTGTCGGCTCTGATTATTGATCTGATACCGTTTATTCGCCAATGCCATCACTAATAGATGAAGAGAGAGAGAAGCGAGAAGAAGAGTAGAGAAGTAGGGAGAATCCACCGAGATAATCCCCCACCACTCCCTCGTTCCTACACTGGAATTACCGCTATGATCAGTAATCAATCCAGGTATGACACGAATAAAACCCAATCCGTATAGCATTGTAAGGAGGGAAAGCACCCCTACTCTGCTCTTTAAATTAGGTTCTCGACTATTCGATGCCATCACCATTAAAAATAGAATGATCGCTAAAAAAATAAGATAGAAGTTGAGAATAGTACGAATCAGCCCACTCTTATGAAGCAGACTCCAATCTCCCCCCGAAAAATAGAGCAACTCAGAAACTCCTAGTAGAGCAAAAAGGGTGTAACCAGGGGTTAAATAGAGAAGAGCGATATAAAACTGCGAGAGAACCAATTTTCTTGGAGGGATAGAGCTCAGGCGCTGCTGCGTTAAAAGCTCAATTGAAGCATCTTTTTTCACCATAGCCCACACTCTTGAAAGAGCGTAAGTCCCTACTATTACAAAAAATACTCCATAAGCGTTCCGAACTAATAATTCCCCCGTAGTAAATGGCAACCCTTGATTCATCAATATATAGAGCGCAAAAAGGAAGAAGTAGAAGAGAATCGTACGGAAGGGATTATAATTGAGCCAAACTAAACGTAAAAAATCGGGATTTCTATTCTTCAGAAAAACTCTCATTAAATAATTCATGACATACCTCCTTCCATCACCTTCTCAAAATAGAGTTCACTCAAATTTTGTCGCTTCTTAGTCACTGTTACAATTGCGCTATCAGCCCGCTGAATGGCCCTAATTAAATGGTTAAGCTCCTCTACCGCTAAACTCTCTTCGCTCTTAAATTTAAGATTAAACTCTTTCGTCTCTGCTGTAAGATGAGAGTAATCGACCTGCAGCTTCTCTAATGGAAAGAGTGCTTCCCGTTCCACTTCCTTCTTTAATCGTTCTAAAAAAGAATCGATGGAGAAGGGGCTTCTAACCTCTACCAGATAAGTTACCTCACTCCCTGACTCTTTTAACGCTTCATAATTTGTAATCACACCCTCTTTAATCATCAGTAGATGGGTGCAATACTCATCGAGCTCCCCAAGAATATGGCTCGATACTAGAATCGTCACTCCACTCTCCCCCAACATCTTTAGCGTCTGATTAATCACTCCACGCTGTATAGGGTCGAGGCCACTTAAGGGTTCATCTAATAGAAGAAGCTGCGGAGAGTGTATCAATGCTAGAGCGATTGCGACCCGTTGCTTCTGCCCCCGCGAGAGATTTTTAGTCAACTGATTCGCATGATTGGCCAGCCCTAATTGCTCAAGATAATAGCTAGAGATAGGAATTGCCTCATCGAAAGAGATGCCATGCAATCCCGCTTGATAAATGAGACTCTGAAGAACCGTTAATTCATCAAAAAGTATAAACTTATCCGAGACATACGCGGTATGTTGCAGCACTTTTCGAGGATGGAGGGTGGTACTCATTCCATCAATCTCAATCTCCCCGATTAAAGGAGTCTCTAAGCCGAGAATCGTTTTAAAAAGCGTTGTTTTTCCTGCACCATTCGCCCCAACTAAGCCAACAACGCTCCCCTTCTCAATATCTAAATTGATATTATTAAGCGCACAATACCCATCATAAAAAAAGTAGAGATTTCTAATCTTAATCACTAAAGTTTCCTTCAATTAAAAGAGAATAGGATAGGGGGCAAGATCATATCAGATTCTCTACCAATCAACTCTTTATAAAATAGAGAAAGAAGAGATTAATTGAGGAAAATCTGATCAATAACATCCCGAAAAGAGCTTTTTTCAGGGGGTGATCATATTGGGATTTTATCGCTAAATTCAGGTAAAATGGATCAGTTTTATATCTACTCAAAAATCGTCTCTTAAGGGGAAACAATGGCTCACGATATTCACGCTATTCTAAAAGCGGTCAAAAATGAGGATTTTCTATTTGCAGATTTACGCTTCGCCGATATGGGCGGACAAGAGCACCACTTCACAATTCCTGCGCATCAGGTCACTGAAGAGCTCTTTCAATATGGAAAACTCTTCGATGGCTCAAGCTTTTTAGGGTGGAAGTCGATTGAGAATTCAGACATGATTCTCCTCCCTGATGTTGAGACTGCAATTTTAGATCCTATGGCAGAGCTCCCAACGCTTGTACTCTATTGCGATATTATTGAACCTGAAACGATGGAGAGCTACCATCGCGATCCTCGCTCACTTGCTCGCCGTGCTGAAGCGTATCTTAAAGAGAGTGGTATTGCAGATACTGCTTACTTCGGCCCTGAGAATGAGTTCTTCATCTTTGATCATGTTCACTACAGCAACGAGATCGGCAGAGCGGGTTACTGCGTTCGTAATGATGAAGCGCCCCAAAATAGTGGAAATGATACAGGGAGCAATCTTGCTCATCGCCCAACTCTTCAAGGGGGGTACTCTCCTGTTAGCCCAAAAGATAAGCTTCACCATCTTCGCTCGAAGATGTGCCTCAATTTAGAGGCGTTCGGCATCAAAGTTGAGGTCCATCATCATGAAGTAGCAAGCGCAGGCCAATGTGAGATCGGGGTAGCTTACAACACCTTAGTAACAAAGGCGGATGAGGTACAGAAACTCAAATATATCGTCCATAACACTGCTGAAGAGGAGGGGAAAACGGCAACCTTTATGCCAAAGCCCTACTTTGGGGAGAGTGGTTCAGGGATGCATGTTCATATCTCTCTCTTTAAAGATGGGGAGAATATCTTTACTGGAAAGGAGTATAGCGGCCTCTCTAAAACTGCTCTCTACTTCATCGGTGGTCTTATTAAGCATGCTCATGCGCTCAATGCATTTACTAACGCCTCTACCAATAGCTATAAGCGTTTAGTACCCAATTTTGAGGCGCCTGTTCTTCTCGCCTATTCAGCGAAGAATCGCACAGCAGCGATCCGCATCCCCTTTATCCCTAATCCTAAAGCGCGCAGAATAGAGGTCCGTTTTCCTGATTCTACTGCAAATCCCTATCTCACATTTGCAGCTCTCTTAATGGCGGGCATTGATGGCATTGAAAATAAGATCGACCCTGGTAAAGCGATGGATCACAATCTCTACGACCTTGATGAAGCGGAAGCAGCGACCTTCCCCCACGTCTGTCGAAATCTAGATGAAGCGCTCGATGCACTCGATCAAGATCGTGCATTCCTCCGTAAAGGGGGGGTCTTTAGTAATGATGTAATCGATGCTTATATTGCGCTTAAACGTCAACAAGTGCGTCGTGTTAATCAGATGCCTCATCCTCTAGAGTATGAGCTCTACTACTCACTCTAAAGAGAGATTAGAAAAATAAAAAACGCTAGATTTTATTCTCTAGCGTTTTTTTTATTCCGTCGTTGTTTGTGGCTCTTGAAGCGAGTGTTGCTCTTTTGCACTCTCATAAATCTCTTCTCGATAGATAGAGACCTCTCTTGGTGCTTCAATCCCTAAACGGACATGCCCACCACGATTCTCCAACACCACAACTTCAATATTATCGTTAATGATCAGCTTCTCGCCTACCTTCCTGGTTATGATTAACATATCGCTTCTCCTTCATCACTCAATATGAATTAATTGACAATTGTCAATGATTCCAAATAGAAAAACAAGCATTTATATTAAATTATGCATTGTTAACTTTTCGACGACGAAGTTCTGACTGCTCTTTTCGCCACTCGTTAATCAATTTATGATTTCCTGAGATTAAGACTTCAGGCACTCTCAACCCATTAATCTCTTCAGGGCGTGTGTAATGGGGGTGATCAAATAGATTCTCTTCTGTAAATGAATCTTCAATATGGGACGCGCTATTTCCAAGCGTACCAGGAAGCAGACGAGCAATCGCATCCACCAAAATGGCAGCGGCTAGCTCCCCCCCTGAGATGATGTAATCTCCAAGCGAGATCTCAAGATCGATCTCACTATCAATCAAACGCTGATCAACCCCTTCGTAACGCCCACAAAGAATCACCAGATGTTTATGCTCTCTGCTTAGCTTCTGCACTCTCTGCTGAGTTAGCTTCTCACCTTGTGGAGACATAAAGATGCGAAACCCTCGTGAATTTCGTTCCTGTTCAATATGGTCGAGTGCCGCTTTTAGTGGTTCGTAGAGCATCACCATTCCAGGCCCTCCCCCATATGGACGAGCATCTACCGTTTTATGAACATCACTGGTGTAATCTCTTGGATTCCAGAAGGTAACATTGAACCCTTCTTTCGCTTGATGAGCACGCCCGACAACACCAAACTCAAACACAGGCTCAATAATCTCTGGCAATAGCGAGATAATATCGATCTCTATCATAGCTCTTCAAGATCCCAATCAGCGATGAGAATACCCTCTTCAAGATTTACCTCTCGAATAATATATTCAGTGTTATAGGGGATCAATTCAGGCTCAGGAAGCTCTGGATTACTCACCACCAAAACATCATTCGCTCCCGTCTCCATCAATGAATCGACAACACCAATATATTGCTCCTCTTCATTGTAGACTCTCAACCCTATGAGCTCAGCCCAGTAGAATTTAC
>JASLFR010000106.1 GCA_030150565.1 Cardiobacteriales bacterium
GGTGAGAGATACTCCCACCCCATATTTGCTAACAGCATAAGCGCTGGAATTTTTGCAATGAACTCCTCTTGGAGTTTTAAAGCTTGACCACCCATTACGTACCCTTTAAATAAAAATTGATGTAAGAATATTTCGCTATAAAACAACTAACCTCGAAGTGGCACAATCCCGATTGTTTTAACGATAATAAAAAAATAAGGGGATTTTCTAATCACTCAATTCAGCAGTGCTGTTTCTAATGATTTGAATTGGCTCTTATTAATCCCTTCGGATTTATCTAGTTATTAATATTTAATTACCCATCCACCTTAACCCGTCGTTTGCCAGTTAATAGCTGCTGCATTAGGGCTCTTTTTTCGATCTTAAGGTGTTCTATTTTTTTAGTGAGTAGCTCAATCTCTCGATCCGCCGTGTTTAGAACGGAAGCGATTTTTTGTTGTTCTTCCAGCGGTGGCAATTTAAAGGGAAATGCTCGCATCGCATCAAAGTTTAATGTTTCTCTAACCGATCCTTGTGCCCCTGATTCAATTCGATATCTTGCCTCATATGATGAGAACCAAAACAATAAGTAGTCACTATTAAGGAAATCCTCATCTATTTTGAAAACAACATACATTGGGCTTAGCACTCCTTCTTCTTGCTCATCTAAACGGCCCAATGAACCTACATTTATTCTCGAGGGGTTATATCCAAACATCCCCTTTTTAACTATTTTATAATTACTTAAATCTTGGCTTGCCACACGTTTAGAGAACTGATTTTCAGGTAATGTAAATCCTATTCTGTTGGATATGCTTAAGACAGTTTGAATCTTATTGTTTTTGTTTCTGCGCGAGAACTCGTTAATAAAGCCCCCTAACTTTGTTTTCTTCCACTCCTCACTAAAGCGTTCTCCATTCTCATCGAGAAGACGTTTTTTGCCCGTTAGCAACTGTTGCATCAACGCTTTTTTATGCATTTCGGCGTTGGTTTTTAGGCGCTCGGTCTGCTCGATGGTGCGATCCCATGTGGAGAGGATTTCCGCGATTTTCTCTTGCTCGGCGAGTGGGGGGAGTAAAAGCTCTAATCCTCTTAATGTAGATAAGTTAAGTGCTGATTGAGAGCTTCCTGAAGATTTATTTTTAATTTTCTGCTGAATTAAATCAGACCTTAATACATGAAATATATACTCATGATATTCCGTGCGTATACGAGCTAAATTTCTATGAATATTCATCTCGTGACTATAGTCGTATCTTGCTACTCGTCCTATCGTTCCTATTAAAGAAATTAAAATATCATTTTTTTTAATTCTAGACCTACGATATTCCTTATCTAACTCTGAAGAAATACAATGCAAATCATTCAATAATACCTTTCCTGCTTTTAAATCCTTAATCTGCAACAAAGGTATTCCATTTTCATGATAGCGACCTGGCTTCAAAACCCCATAAGTAATAGGAGCTGTTGAAAGACACAATTCTTCTAATTTTTGTATTTCCCACCCCTCAGGCACATGCATTATTGAGTCTCCTTATCCGTATTAAACCCAAGCTCTTCCAAGTAACCCGCCATCTTCTTTTCTAGCTCTTCAAGTTCTGCTTTAAGAGCTAAGCGCTCGTTACGAACGGCAATAAGATCGATCGGCTCCTCCTCCTCAAAAGTATCCACATAGCGAGGAATATTGAGGTTGTAATCATTTTCTTTAATCTCCTCTAATGTTGCTAAGTAGGTATATTTATCGACAAACTTGCGCTCTTGATAAGTGGCGACCACCTTCTTGATATTCTCCTTAGAGAGCGCATTCTGATTTTTACCTGCTTTAAATTCGCGGCTCGCATCAATAAAGAGCACCGAATCATCTTTTTTATCCATCCTAAAGATTAAGATCGCTGCAGGAATCCCCGTGCCGTAGAAAAGTTTTTCAGGCAATCCAATCACGGCATCTAAAAGATTCTCTTCCAACAAGGCTTTACGAATTTTTCCCTCAGCACCAGCACGGAAGAGCACGCCATGAGGAGCGATGACCGCCATGCGTCCCGTTTCTGGCTTGAGCGTCTCCACCATATGGAGGATAAAGGCGTAATCGCCGTACGATTTTGGGGGCATGCCCCGATCAAAGCGGTTAAAAGGATCATCTTTTACAGCCTCATCCCCCCACTGCTTTAACGAAAAAGGGGGGTTGGCGGCGATAACATCGAACTGCAATAATTGCCCGTTGCTATCTAAAAGTTTTGGGTTACGGATTGTATCGCCCCACTCTAAACGGTGATTATCTTCACCATGGAGAAACATATTCATTTTTGCCAAGGCCCAGGTTGAGCCAATAGCCTCTTGCCCATAAAGCTCATAAGCTTTTGAATCATAGTTCGTGACAACTTTATTGCCACACTTCATCAAGAGCGAGCCAGAGCCACAGGTTGGGTCGCAGATCGTCTCATTTGGTTTGGGATCGAGTAGAATCGCCATCAACTCAGAGACTTCTGGCGGTGTATAGAATTCACCAGCTTTTTGCCCGCCACCTGCAGCGAAGCGCTTAATCAGATACTCATAGGCATTACCGATCACATCCAGATTGCCGATACGGCTCGGGCTAAAATCGAGCTCCTTTACCCCAAAGGCCTCAAGCAGAGAGAAGAGCAGATCATTCTTCTGCTTCTCCTCCCCTAAGCGGTCACTATTGAATGAGATATCTTGGAAGACGCTCTTGCCCGAATCTTTTAGTTTTGTTCCATTCGCCTCCTCAATCTCATGCAGTACTAAATCGATGCGTGCACCATTACCCGCCTGGTGACGACGCTCATAGAGGCTATTGAAGTTTGCCCGAAAGGTCTCCACCACCTCTCCGTCACTATTTTTAATCTCTACTATGGGGAGAATAAAGCGCTCCGTCTCTAACATCGCCTCAATCAATTCGGGCTCATCCCCATACTCTTTTTGGTAGTTTTCGTAATGATCTTGCCAAACATCTGAGAGATATTTTAAAAAGAGCATCGTTAAGATGTAATCTTTATAGGTGTCGGCACTCACCGTTCCACGGAAGATGTTACAGACTCCCCAAAGAGCGCTGTTGATACTGTTTTGATTAATATTGCTGGCCATAATTTCCCCTTAATTTTTATAAATTGATGAGACGATATAACGCTCAATCTTTTCATCTGCTTCAATTAACTTCTTATAGATATTTCGCTTCTGCTTAATGGTCTCCACTGTCTCTAAAATCACCTGTTGCTGCTCTAAAGAGGGGAGTGCGATGGGGGTATTCTCTAAAACAGTTAGACGAATATTGCGAATCCCTGTCCCCTCTGACTGCCGCTCAAAATAGTGTTGTGCGGGCTTTTGGTTAAGCCACCATGCTAAAAAGCCTGGCGAAACAATCTTATTTTTAAGCGCAATCACCATAAAGTGATTGGTTGCCACTATCCTCTCTTGACTCGCCTCCTCCCCTACTAAAAGGGCGATATTGTTATTCCCCCTAGTGACAAAGAGGATATCGTTCGCTTGAAGATAATTAGGCGTATAGAGAACCGTTTCCATCAATGATGAGAAATTTATCCCCTCCTCAAGAGAGACATCCCTCATCTGTACAACATACGCATTTCCCCCCTTCACTTCCTCTACTGCTGCTCTAAAAGAGTGGCCGCTCCGAATTGTGGCGATCTCTCTTAATTTTGCTGTTTGAACATCCATCTAATCTCCATTTTTTTACATTAAAGAGGCTACTGAGTGAATATATCCGAAAAGCTATATTAAGATAATTCTGACTATGATGTCAAATATTTTTATTACATTAACTTCTTTACTGCAAGGGGGTTATCCGCAATAAGTGCACCATAAATAGCCAAAAGATGCCATTTCTGTAACTTATTTAGAGGCGTTATTACACTTTTTTAGGAGATTCTATTTTTGATAGAGATGAGCAGGGCGCTCATTGATTGAATTACAAATTAAATTAACCCCTCTACCTTCAACAAAAGATACTCTAAGAGCTCTATTACCCACGCTAAAGGCGCGCCATTCCATTGGGGTATCAATCCTTTTTGAGCCAACATTCCAACAATTGCGGCAATCGTTGTGCTCCATAATCCCAGAGTGACAAAGAGGCGACGCATTTTGGAGTTATCTAATGGTTGTCTATACTCTTTTGGTATCTTTCGTCGACGGATCAGAGAGACGATTTGGCTAAGCGGTGTCACTAAAAAGAGACCGACTATTTTCAAGCTGATCGCAATCATAAAAACAGCAAAGAGCAGGTGAAGTATATTTTTAAAGATCCCCCCTTCCCCTATTTCAAACTGATATTGGACGGAGAAAAAGAGAAAATAGTAGGAGAGAAACATCGCCCCCAACCAGCCCCCTAAACTATATGGAGGAGAGACCTGATTAATCGTCTCTTTTAAACCTCTATAGAGGAGTTGCGCCGAATCTTTGGTGATATACCCCTCACATGATGTAAAGATAATCTCACGCCCCGCCTCCTCATTATCATCACTCTCTAGCTTCGCCAGCCTTTTAAGAGACTGATCTAAAACAGTATTCGATTGAGAGCGATTGAAGAAATCACGCGCTTCATCCGCTCCAAGTGATAGAGTCTCTCCCACGCTTCTTCTTCTAAGTTGGTTGAGTTTTTTCTCAAAAAGATGATCAAATAGTGGGGGACGGTTAAAGGCGTATGGAATTGTTCCCAATCCGCCAACAGAGTAAGTTCTATTTTTTAATTCACACTCTAGGGTGATCACGCTACTCGCTCCTTTACAGAGATATTGATCACTCAATCCGCTCTCAATCTTGCTTATTTTAAAAGGGATAAGAGTCCCTAAAAGGGAGAGTGGCTCACGGTTTGCCCACTCCTCAAGAGCATCTAATTGATGAGCAACGGCATCGATGCTGATCTCTATAGTTGGAATCGCAACCGCTTTGCCATCACAAATATTGGTGAAATATCCCGTACCGTTACAGGAGCTACACGATTGTGCGCCTGAACTTCCACACGATGAACATCCTGTTCTGCCACTTCCGCTACAGCTATGGCAACTTCGAGTGTAGGATTCGTTATAAAGTCCACCTCTTCCATCGCTCACACGGCGACTATCCCAGATAATTCCGCTTCCAGAACACCCTCCGCAACTTGAGTAACCTCGCCCAAAACAGGCGCTACAGGAGCATTCCCCCTTTCCGCTACACTCATTACACTCCTCATAAAAACTGATCCTCTCAAACTCCTTTAACAGTTTCGACTCACTCGCTAAAGTAAGAACGTGACTGCTTTGAGCAGAATTCATCTCCTCCAATAGAGGGGCTCGAATTGAGGGATCTGTAGTTGCGATCTCCCCATTTTTATTGATCTCTTCTCTAAAGAGAGATTTATCAAATTGAAAGTTTTTGGGGGCAGATTGATCTTTTCCAATCTCTGTTGTGTAGCTCTCTTGATACTCATAACGCCAATTAATAACTACCTCAAACTCTGCCCTGCTCTCCTCCCAATGCTTCGCTTTAAGATCAGAGGCAACGCAATTATTCCCATTAATCACATTCTGCATCTGCTTTAAAAGATTTCCTGCTCGCTCATCGAGTGAGTCACCTCTAAATCTCTCCATCTCTCCCCTCTTCGCCTCTATCACTAATTATAAAAATGGTGGTTGAACTCGCTCCAACCACCCACTAACTCTAAGACAAATCATGCAAATTTATGGTGAATCACTATTAAGGGCCGAATCTATCTAAAGAGGTGTGCAGTTTGCACCATTATCGATATAAAATCTATTAAGCTCCTAAAACTCTCAATTAACTTATTGATAAAATCGGTTAGAAGAAGTGGACTACAATAGAGAATCGAAGAGCAACTTCTAAAAAATATTCATCCTTTAAGTGCCGTGTACTACTATAGTAATACGAATTTTAGGGGTGCAGGCTATTAACTCTTAGTTAATCATGCTATTTTAGCGCCCTTGCAATAGAACCAATATTCACCCGATCATTTCATGGAGATCAAAGATGGGCTATACATTAGAGATGAGACGCTCAATCGGATTAGCTGGCGTACTTCAATGCGCTATTTTAATCGATCAGCTCGCACAACATGGTGAAGTGCCAAATCCTGCAGCAGAAGGGTTAATCCATAGCATCTTTCAGACTGATCCTCCAAATGTGGAGGCGATCTACGGCTCAATTAATACACTTGAGTGTGGTTTAGAATCATTAACATCGGGAATGATTCGGAAACAGCAGCCCCATATTTTGCGCTATTTTCTCAATCTTACTGCACTACAGAGACGCGCTAAGCGGGATCAAATCCTGATGGAGGAGATCGCTCTGGGGATTGAGCTTAATCGTAAACGGCTAGAGCACTACCCCCTAATGCATGACAATATTATTGCGGGGCTTGCAGAGATCTATCGCCAAACATTGAGCCCCCTTAAGCCTAAAATTATGGTGCGGGGGAATGTTCATCATCTACAGCAGCCACATGTTGCTAACTACATCAGAACGCTCTGTTTAGCGGGAGTTCGCTCCTCAATGCTTTGGCAGCAATCGGGCGGAAAGGGGTGGCATCTTCTCTTTGGGCTCCATCACGTCACTGAACATGCGGAAGCTGTTTTAATGAAGATTAGAGGGGCGTAATCCCCTCTTCTTAATAGAGAACAACTTTCCCCTCCCCTTCGGGAATCTCTTGAATCAGATGGGGAACAGAGATGCCTGAGAGCTTCTGACGCAATTGACGAATGAGCGATTGAGCATCCTCTTTCTCCACCACGAAATGGCTTGTTCCCCGTGCTAAATCCATCTGATGAAGATAGTAAGGCTTAACCCCATTCTCTAAGAGCCCCTCAAAGAGTGCTTTTAACGCCTCAAAAGAGTCATTCACCCCTTTTAGAAGGACTGATTGAGAGATTAAAAGAATCCCTGCGCGCCTCAATCTTAAGAGCGCATCTGAAGCCTCCTTCCCAATTTCAGCAATATGATTGGCGTGTAGCACCATGATGATCATCGTTCCTTGCTCCATAATCGTTTCACAAAGGGAGAGGAATGTTTCATCAATTCGATCGGGATTCATAAAGGGGATACGGGTATGGATGCGAATCGTCTTAATATGGGGAATTTCAGCCAATGAATGGAGCACACTACTAAGCCGCTGATTGGAGAGAATGAGCGGATCCCCCCCCGTTAAAATAACTTCCCACAATTCTGGATGCTCTGAAAAGTAACGATACGCATTCTGAAGCTCATCACGGCTCAACGACTCCCCCTTATTGCCAATCATCTCCTTACGGAAACAGAAGCGGCAATAGACTTCACACAATTGTGTCACCTTTAGGAGGGCTCGATTAGGGTAGCGGTGGACAACCCCCTCTACAGGAGAGTGTCGCTCATCCCCAATCGGATCATCGAGCTCTTCTGGTAAAATGGTTGCCTCAGCTTCGCTTGGGACAAATTGAGCACGAATAGGATCATCAGCCTCCTCCCCCATTCTCTGCTGCATTAAAGGGGAGATTCTGATCTGAAAATTATCCGCAATCTGCTCCATCTTTTCGGATGGCGTTACAATTTTATTTGCTATAAGATGCTCTAATTTCGTCCACGCTCTACTCATATTTTTGCTCTCTTTTGCGATCACTCAACTCGTTTAAAGTGAGCTTAGTCTACCAAATTGCACCCATTATGAAGAAAAAAGTAATCTGCCTTTTAGGCCCAACAGCAACGGGCAAAACAGAGAGCGCCTTTGCGCTTGCTGATCAGCTCCCTATTGATATTATCTCTGTCGATTCCGCTATGATCTATCGTGGAATGGATATTGGAACGGCAAAACCGAATCGGGAGATTTTAAAACGCTATCCCCATCAGCTCATCGATATCTGCACTCCAATTGAGCGCTACTCTGCCGTTGAGTTTAGAAAAGATGCGCGAGAAGCGATTGAAAAGAGCTTTCAAAATGGACGGATTCCACTCCTCGTTGGGGGAACTTTCCTCTACTTTAAGACGCTGCTGGAGGGGATCTCCCCTATCCCTGCAACAACGCCAGAGGTATTAGATGAGCTAAACGATCAGTTAGAGAGAGAAGGTGTAAACACTCTCTACCAAGAACTTAAAGAGGTTGACCCTGAAAGCGCCGATCGGCTCAATCCTAATGATACTCAACGCATTACCCGAGCGCTCGCCGTCTACCGCATGAGTGGCAAGACATTGAGCCATTTCTGGAAACTCCCCAATATTGAACCGCTCCCCTATCCCACCCTCAAGCTTGGGCTCTACAATAATAATGTAGCGCTTCGTAATCGAGCAATTGAGACGCGCTATCACCAGATGATAGAAGAGGGGCTCGTTGAAGAGGTGGAGATGCTCCTACATACCTATCCAGAGCTCTCTCTCGATTACCCCTCTTTAAGAGCGGTTGGTTACCGTCAAATTTATCAATATCTTATCGATGAGCTCAATTTAGATGAGGCGATTGAGCGGGCAATTATCGCCACTCGTCAATATGCAAAACGGCAACGAACATGGCTCAGGAGCGAGAAGAATCTCACCTCTATCGATGCTGAAAAACGGGATCATCACAATGCACTTATCGAGGTAGTATCACAATTTTTAGCAAAAGATTAGAGCGTCTCTTCTTGGTTTGATTCTTGACGCTCCTCTTCATTAGCGCTCGCTCTAAAATAGCGATCAAAATGGGGAAGCGCTAAGGAGTCGAGCTGATTTTCAGAGCGGGTAAAGTAGAGCTTCATCTTCTCAGGGCTCATCCATGTTAAGCGGTGAGCGCTCAAATCTGCGAAAAAATTTGCTAACACTAAACCAAAAATCTGCTCGTGATACCCCTCTCTTAACGCAACAAAATAACGCTCACTCACCCCATTGACAGAATCATCTAAACGCCAATAGTAGTTTTGTGGAATCGTCGCCTCATAAAGATAACGATTACGCTGGAAAAATTGCCTCGGAACGGAAGAGCTAAGGGGGAGCAATTTTGCATCACATGCAGTATTAAGATTTCTTACAAATGGGTCAGGATGTGTTGAGAGATGCAGGACAACATCGAGATCAAAATTACAGAACTGATCCACAAGATTAGAAGGGGTTGCAAGCGTAATATCTAGCTGCTCCTCCTTAATATTTAGCCGTTTCAAAAGTGCCCTAATCTTCTCTAAGGTCGCAACATCATCCACAATGCCGATTCGCTCTTCATCACTGAAAATCTGTTCACTCTCCCCTCTACGCCCTAGCGCAACGTAGACCTCCTCATAAATTGGGAGAATTAGACGGTGCTCACGCTCTAAATTTTGGTAAAAATTTTGCTCTGAGGTCAAGATAAGATCGTAACGGCGCTCCTCCTCGAGCTCTTCACCCCTCGATTGGCCTATCAATTCATGCTCGCAAAAATAGGAGGGGTTGATCGCCTCAAAATTGAGGCAGAAACGATCTGCAATTTCACGATTTAAAGGGGTAGAGAGATAATATCCAATCTCTAAACGCATCCGCTCATTCTCTGGCCGTACACGCTCTTGCGCAGAGAGCGTTAAAGAGAGAGATGCAAAAAGAAGCAGAGTCGTTAACCAACGGAGCATACTATTAATCCTTATCCACCATAACGAACCCAATTATAGAAGATTCTCCCAATAAAAAAGAGATAATAAAAAAGCCTCAGTGAAAACACTGAGGCTTCTAAATTTGGCTCCTCGACCTGGGCTCGAACCAGGGACCCCATGATTAACAGTCATGTGCTACTACCAACTGAGCTATCGAGGAACTAAGGATTGCTATTATAGCGATCACCAAAAACCTGTCAACTAAAAAATCGACCCTTTTTTACTCACTTTCAGCATGAGCGATAAAATCGGTAGGATACTCCAATTCAACATGCTCAATAAAATTACCATGATAGGGTAAGATTTTGAAACTCAATCCATCCACCACCACTTGATCCCCCTCTTTAGGGAGAGTACCAAGCTCCCGCATAATCAATCCGCTGATCGTCTCTACATCTTCAACATCAAGATTGGTTTTAAAGACCTCATTAAAATTCTCTAAAGTGATGAGTGCGTCCACCATATAGGTTCGTTCACCGATCTGCTTCACTTTTGGCTCATCAGCGGCGATATCATGCTCATCATCAATATTCCCCACAATCTGCTCAATGAGATCTTCAATAGTGATCAAGCCTGAGACTGAACCATACTCATCAACCACTAAAGCGATATGTGAACGGCGCGTGCGCAACTCATTGATAAGGGCGATTACGTACTTCCCTTCAGGAACATAATCAACAGGGCGAATAATCGTACGAATATCGATATTTTGCTGACCAAAATAGGGGAGCAGATCTTTAGAGAGAAGAATACCGATAATCTCCTCATGATTCTCTGACAAAACAGGGAATCGGGAGTGCCCTGAATCGATAATGCGCTTTAAATTCTCTTCAAAGGGTGCATCAATCTCAAGCATGACCACTTTTGCCCGAGGAATCATAATATCTCTAACGGTGAGTTCAGAGCAGTTAACAATTGCTTGAATCATCTGCGCCGAATCTTCATCAATCAGATCCCGCTCTTTTACCTCTTGAACCTCTTTAAGTAGGGTGTCTAACGTCGCCTCCCGCTCCTTATCAAATCCTAAGCGTTGTAACCACGTCTCACCCTTCCTCGACCCAGCTTCATCTGTCATATTCGTCTCAATATTCCTCTACAATTTCAAACAATAAAAAGCCTGTTTCTAAGGGAGTATAATAGCACTTATAAAGCGGGGGCAACAATTTCGCATTACCCTCTTTTTCATATATAATGAGCGCTTGTTTATGACTCTATCTCGCTACCGATTATAGAGTTGAGAATTCTTAATTGACTAAAGATAGGCTTGCTCTGTATGAAACTCCTCCCCCCACGCTTGTCCCTCGGCGCTCGCATTAATCGTGCGATCCGCTATCTTTTGCGTTTGGTTATTTATGTCATCATTGGAGCTTCTCTACTTGCAATCCCATTCTTTGCTCACTTTATTGTTAAAGCAGATCGTGAGGTAACGCCTCAATTTGAGAATCGTCGCTGGGCTCTTCCCGCGCGTGTTTACGCTCGTCCGCTCGATCTTTATGTGGGTGCATTAGTCAAAAAAGAGGATATGATTTTTGAATTGGAGAATATCCACTACCGCACCACCTCACGCCTCAATCAACCTGGTACTTATCGTGTGATCGATAATACTGTTGAGGTGTATACTCGAGCCTTCGCCTATAGTGATGGTTTTGAGCCTTCTCAAAAAATTAAAGTCACCTTTAATGGTGGAAAAATTAGCGCTGTTGAGAGTCAAGAATCCTCTGAAAAGATTACCCATATTCGTCTTGAGCCGATGTTAATCGCCTCAATCTACCCCACCCACAATGAGGATAGAATACTGCTTAAGCGGGAGGAGATTCCGCCCATCTTAAT
>JASLFR010000117.1 GCA_030150565.1 Cardiobacteriales bacterium
AGCGCTGATCGTTGCATCTCCAACCTCTTTAGAGGGATTGAAGGGGGCGATAATCAACTGAGGCGCAAACTGCCCAATCAACATCGCTACAACCCCGACACCGATCCCAATCTTCATGGTGTAGAGCAGTACCTCTCGCAATCGTTTAAGCTGCCCCGCACCGTAGCTATACCCCACAATCGGCTGCATCCCTTGAGTTAACCCAAGCAGAATCATCACCACCAACATCAACATCACATTCACAATCGTATAAGCCGCTACACCGACTGAGCCGCCATAATTTCTCACCTGCTGAATCATTAAAAAGACAATACTACTTGAGACGATATTCATCATGAATGGGGACATCCCGATGCTTAAGATTGCCCGTACGATTCTCCCCTCAAGCCGAATGTAACGCCCTTTTAGACGAATAGTCTTTGAGCTGTAGAGAAAATGGTGCAACACAAAGAGAGTGCCACAAAACATAGAGATAACAATCGAGAGCGCAGCCCCTTTAATCCCCCAATGAAAAAGGTAGATGAAGAGCGGTGCCAAAATCGCATTGATTAAGAGTGTCAATAACATTGTATACATCGCTTTACGGGGGTACCCAGAGGCGCGCATCATATTATTGAAGCTAAAACAGAGCGTTGAGAAGATCGCTCCGTAGAGAAAGATTGTTAAAAAATCGTAAGTATATTGATAAGTCGCCTCATCAGCCCCCAAAAGTGGGACGATCTGTGGTAGAAAAAAGCGCAGAGTCAGTGAGACTGAAAGCGTAATAATGAGCGTTAAAAGCAGTGATGTCCCCACCACTCGTTCTGCTCGCTCCTCATCTCCATTACCAAGAAAGATTGAGATACGACTCCCCGCACCTGCCCCCACCAACATCCCAAAGGCGGCGATAATTAACATTACAGGGAGTGCAATACCCATCGCACTCATCGCCTCATCCCCTAAATAATCGGCATGACCGATAAAGGCGCGTGTAATGATGTTGTAGAGCGCATTAACGCTACTCCCCACAATTGCTGGGAGCGCATATTTCCATAAAAGGGGTTTAATCGGTCTACTTTTTAACTCTTCAATACGATTAGTAATAATCCACTCCTCTTCTATTTATTTTAATTAATTCAACAATCTTATTAGCGTAACAAGAATTGAGAAGCTCCCTCTAATTAAAGTTACTAATCTCTATTTTAATGCCCTAGTTCAGAAGAAAAAAGAGCCACCCGAAGGTGGCTAAAGGTGCGTTCTTGGGAGTGTTCCCCTCTGACGGATAGAAGAGGAGGAAGAGAACGCACAGAAGATCAATTTTTATTTACCTCTACACCGATGCTTATTAAATCTAACGATCAAAGTCCCTCTCTTAGAGATCCCCTTGATAGTTGGCTGTTGCATAGAGTGCCCAAATCGCCGCTGGGAACCATCCAATCAATGTGATCTGTAGAATGAGGCAGATAATCCCCTCTTTTGGTCGATCCATTGTAAAGAATGTGAGCCAAGGTACGAGTATCGCAATGATATAACGCATGGTGTTTCCTCCTTATCGTTCTGTTTTTTCTTGTAATGATTACTACGATACGCTCCTCCTAAAAAATGAGAAGTTAAATAAATTTATAGAGAAAAAGTCCCTCTATTAAAAAATCTATAAATAAAAGAGGTTTTAAAAAGCGATTTAATTTAATAATGGGGGAAAAGCGTTTACTATAATCGGCCTTATCAATTGACATAGAAGCATCTCAAGACTGCTTTCTACTCTAAAGGAGCTCTATTAATGAAAATTATTCGTACGATTCTTGGAAATCTTATCCTCTTTTTTGATGCCCTCTTCTCCCCTCGCCCCATCAGCCGAAGTGAGGAGGCGCAAGCAGAGATCGATCAGAAGACAAAAAATATGGCGCTCTATCAATTTAAGATGTGCCCTTTCTGCGTTAAAATTCGCCGTGTGATTAAACGTCAAAATTTAAAGATTGAGATTCGAGATGCTCTCAATAATGAGCTTTATGCAAAAGAGCTCCTCGAAGAGGGGGGAAAACGGCAAGTTCCTGCGCTCAGAATAATTAAAGAGGATGGTTCTAAAGAGTGGCTCTATGAATCGAGTGCAATTAAAGTATTCTTAGAGGCGCTATAACTCAACTTTTAGAATCTAACTATAAAAAAAGCCGCTCCCCTAAAGGAGCGGCTCTCTCTTTTTATCAACTGATGTAATACTTACTACGCCTCTAAAAGGGCCTTTACTGCAGCTAAGGCCGCATCATAATCGGGATGGTCGGTCACCTCTGACACATACTCAATATAGGTCACCTCATTCGCCCCATTAAGTACCACAATACCACGACTTAACAGGCGTAACTCATCAATAACAAAGCCATACTTCGTTCCAAAATCGAGATTTCGGTGATCTGAGTAGAGGGTAATATTTTGCAATTGGTGCTCGTCGACAAATCGCTTCTGCGCAAATGGTAGATCAACAGAGAGGGTGATAAAAGTTGCATCGCTCAACTCCCCTGCCGCTTCATCAAAACGGCGTGTCTGTAATGAGCAGACTCCTGTATCGATAGAGGGGACGACAGAGATCAACTTCACCCCCTCCCCAAGATCCTCTAATGATTGCTCTTTAAGGGCGTTCGTTAAGACGGTAAACGAAGGGGCAACTGCGCCAACTTTCATCTCCTCCCCCCGAAGGGATACCAGATCTCCCCCCATCGTTACTTTACGTTCTTCACTCATCATTCTCTCCTTTGAGGGTTCCCCTCTTATCTATAATTATTTTAATGAGAACTCCATACTACCCAATTTTAGAGCGAAGTTGATATCGAATCTCTTTATCCTATCGAAAATCGTAATAGATAATCTTTTAAGAGGGGCAATCGCTCCGACGCTCCTCATTAAATAGAAATTGGTGAACCGCTTCAGAAACCGCGCCTGCATCATCATTGTGGTGAATCGTTAAGACACCAAGCTCCTCGCCAACCGTTAAGATTCTGCTTGCGATTCTAATCTCCACAAATTGGGGAAGCTGATCGAGGGAGAGTGAGAAGATTCCCCCCCGTTTTACCCGATAAAAGAGCGCTCTAATCTCATCGAAGCGCTCTGTGCGGTAGAAGCGGAGAATATCATTCGCAAGACGATCGAGTTCATCATAGATCAGATTGAGCTCCGCTGAGCGATCATCAATCACAAAACGCTCAAGTGGTTTTAGAAGGGAGTGGTAACGGCTCGCCACATCATCACACTCTGCACGGCTAATAGCGATAATCTCCTCATTAACACGCACAGTCTTCGACCCTCCTGATGCACTAAAATAGAGGGATTCCAGCTCCCCCTCTTGAATAAGATAGATCCCAATCTGCTCAGCAACCTCCAATTCCCGAATGAGTCGCTTTGCTCGGATAAAGCCCCCTCTCTCCTGCTTAATCGCCTCATTAGCTCGCTCAACTTCACGGCAGATAATCACCCTCTTAAGAGCGACTAAAAATTTCTTCACACTCTCCTCTGAAAAACGATGCTGCTGTAAAAAGAGCCGTTTAATCTGATAGAAGCTCTCTTTCGCCCCCCGATTCTGCTGCGTTAGATAGCTGAGCATCGGGTCAAATTGCTCACTGTAGTAAGCGTGTTGCCGAAAATAGCGAAAGAGCCCCCGCTCAGGATCAAACTTTAATGCGAGGATAGCGGAGATTCGCCCCTTAAAATTGAAGCGATAATCACTCTTCGCTAAGCGGTAACGGTGGGTATCGATCATCTCCCGCTTAGGGGGCGATGCCTCCTCTCTTCGCTCCTTTAGCGTCTCATTTAAGAATTGATCCACCCACTCTGGCGCATCAATCACCCAATCAAAATCGGCTAAAATTCCCACCTCCTTCTGAAGCAGAAAGAGCAGACGGTACGCTGCAAAAAAATCCCCCTTCCCTAAAAGAGGGAGCAATTCAACCCCTCGCCCCGCTAACGAGAGGCCTCTTTTATGATCGAGCGCACGAGCGATCTTCTCATCCGTTGGCCCCTCTAAAAGAAGGATGTGATCGGCAAAAAAGGCGCGTTTAAACTCTGTTGAGAGTCGGGAGATGAGATTTTCTAAACGCTCCCGCTCCGTTAAAGCATCAAAATTGAGAAGCTGATGGACAGGAAATTCCAATCCTCGACAAAATCCTAACGATTTTAGATCCTCAGGCTGATTGAGATTAATCAACTCTTCAGAGTGGGTTGCGATGATGATCATCTTCTTCCCATCATCATTTGGTAGACCACTATTTCGGGTCATCTCTTCAAGAAGAAAGCTCTGATATTGGGGATGTAGAGAGAGCTCAGGCTCATCAATAATTAAGAGGGAGATCTCATCGTCGTAGATGGCACTCAAAAGCCCCACAAGATGGATCAATCCCGATGCTTCTCGCCCAATGCCGTAACTTTCAGCTGCGCTCTCCTCTTTAATGAAGTTGACAGAGAGCCCCTCCGCCTCCCAACTCAATTCAATATCACGATTAAAAAACTCTTTTAAACGGGCCCGAATCTTTAGCTGAATATCGAGTCGCTGCTGTAATCGTTGATAATCGACCGCAAGACTCTCCTCAAAGTGGAGATTAGTATGCTCCTTTATCGGCTCCCCCGTTCGGTACTGAGCCCCCACCTTAAGCGCTTGATTGGCGTGGTGTAGAAGACGGAAAGACTCCATGCTTGCCAATCGATCAGAGGAGAGAAAACGGATCTTCCCCCCATTGAGTGCGCTCCCCTCCTTCTGAAAGTACTCCTTCAACGCCCGTAAAATATGGCTCTTTCCCGAAGCGTTGGGGCCAATTAAGGTTAAAAAACCATTCTCAGGGATGGTGAGCTGCCGCTCTTTATGAGTCTTTCCATACTCAATTGTGAGCGTAATCGTTAAGGCTTGGGACATAATCTCTCTCTTTTAGATAGAACGGATGATTAAATTTAGAGGGAATGGGGATCGATCAATGGATGCAGTTCAAACGCCGCCTCTTCGTAAGGGTGCGCCTTTAAGAGCGCATCAACCACTGCTCTTGCTCGCTCCTTTGGCACCAACACCTCAATGCGCCACTCAGGCACCTTTGCTACCTCCCCTTGCGATCCAATATGGGGATCGCTCCCTTCAAGGGGTTTAAATTGCCCCTCTCCCAAGACTTGCCACGCACAATGGGAGTAATCCCCCAACATTCCAGCACCCGCTTCAAAAATCGCCTCTTTTGTGACATCAGCATGGGAATCGGGAACGAAATAAATTAACTTGTAGCACATAACAAATCCTTTTTTATTGATACAATATGCCTCATTTTACCACCAGCAAGGCAGATTAATAATGGCAAAACAGAGCAGATTAACCCTTTTAATGCTCTTTATGATGAGTATTCTTACCGCATGTGATGATGATTTTGATAACCCTTTTGCACTCATGGAGGAGGAGCAACCCCCAATTGAGAGCAAAGAGGAGCGTTACGAGCGCCTAAAGGATCTCCCTAAAGAGCGTTGGCTCATTGCCCCTAATCGTGTTGATTGTATTGGGGTAACGCCTCAAAAATGTTTTTTAATCAAACCCTCACAAGAACCCTCTGAGTGGAAGTACCACTTTAGTGAGATTGAAGGTTTTCAATTTGAGGAGGGGTATCAGTATGATCTGATCGTAGCGCAAGAGCAGCTTGAAGAGGTTCCGATGGATCGCTCCCTCTTTCAATACCATCTTGTAGAGATTTTGGAGAAGCGTAACGAGCGGGGGCCAAAATCACCACTCAATGAATCGACCGATCCATAAATCGCCTTAACCGATCCCAAAGCGCTCTCTTTATGGAATTTTATTACAATCCTCCCATCGACCCATGGCTCGAGATCCTCTATCAAGATGAGGCAATTATGGTGGTAAATAAGCCAGAGGGTTTGCTCTCAGTCTCAGGAAAAGGGCCTGAACTGTACGATTCTATATTGACACGCATTCAGTGGGAATTTCCCGAAGCGGAGACAGCGCACCGTTTAGATATGGCGACAAGCGGTCTTCTGCTCGTTGCCCTCACCAAAGAGGCAGAGCGAGATCTTAAAGCACAATTTCGGGATCGACAGACCGAAAAACGCTATATCGCAGTCGTTGAAGGGGCGCTCCCCCACGATCGAGGAATTATCTCTCTTCCGCTCATCTGTGATTGGCCCAATCGCCCTAAACAGATGGTCTGCTTTGAGCGGGGTAAATCAGCAAAAACAGAGTATAAAGTGCTTAAACGAGAAGAGAAAAGAACGCGTATTCTTCTCAATCCCATCACTGGGCGCTCTCACCAGTTAAGGGTCCATCTCTTAGCGATTGGCCACCCTATTTTAGGGGATCGCTTCTACGCTGACGGGTGGGCACGCACCCACTTCTCTCGCCTCCATCTCCACGCAAATCGACTAAAATTTACCCATCCCACAACTCGAAAGTGGCTCGATTTTGAAGTAGCACCCCCCTTCTAAAGATCGATCCTAAAAATAGAAACGAATCATATCTACCTGATTTAGATAGATAAATATAGATTGGGGAATATTTTCAAAAATAGTAGTTGACAAATTATTATCGACCAACGTACTCTAAAATCATTGCCGATTTGACACACAGCTTGCGGGCATAAACAGCTAAAGCGTATCTCTTTTCAACTCCTCTCTTCTCTCTATGGAGGGGTGAAAAATGCAATTTAACTGACTACGAAAAGTAGAGTCCGCACAAAACGGCTCTACTTTTTTTACGTTAGGAGGTTAAATAGATGTCTCACCATTCCACTCAATCCCCACTCCCCATCTTAGATTGGCAGGAGTACCGCTCCCCAGAAACGCGCCCCCAATTTCTTAAAAAGTTACTAAGCGCTGCTCATGAAGTTGGGTTCTTCTACCTTAAAAATCATGGCATCGATGAGGATCTCATCGCTCAAGCATTCCAATTGGGGAAAGATTTCTTCGCCCTCACCGATGAGGAGAAAAATAGCATCCACATGGTGAACTCCCCCCATTTTCGTGGCTACAGCGCACTGCATGATGAGATCACCCGCGCCAATCCCGATAGTCGGGAGCAATTTGACTATATGCCTGAACTTGAGGCGTACCCTTTAGAGTCGATCCCTGCTGATGAGCCGTGGTTACGCCTTCAAGGCCCCAATCAGTGGCCTACTCAGCTTCCACAATTTAAATCCACTCTGCTCACCCTTCAAAAGGAGCAGACAGCGCTCGCTATTGAGTTAGTCTCCGCTTTTGCTCAAGCACTTGGCGCTCAACCTGACGCCTTTGAGCACACCTTAAATCATCACCCTTCTGTCCTCTCAAAAGTGATTCATTACCCCGTTTTAAAGGAGAGTATTCAGGGAGTTGGTCCACATAAAGATGCAGGTTACGTCACCCTCCTTCAGCAAGATGAGATCTCGGGGCTTGAGGTCTTAATTGATGATGAGTGGGTGGGAGCCCCCCCAATTGAAGGGACCTTTATCATCAATATTGGGGAGCTTCTAGAGCTTGCGTCAAATGGCTTCCTAAAGGCGACTTACCACCGAGTTATCAGCCCAACAGTTGGGGTGGATCGCTACTCTCTCGCCTTCTTCCTCACCTCTCAGCTCGATGCGACAGTTCCCCTGCTCGATCTTCCTGCTGAGCTTGCCAAGAAGTGTAGCCAGAGTAATGATCCTCACAATCCGCTCTTTACCCAGATTGGGAAAAATTTTCTCAAAGGGCGCCTACGCTCACACCCTGAAGTTGCTGCGCGCCACTACCCAAATCTTACTCTCGATTAATGGAGCCTCTAATCATGAACCTTAAAAAGATAAAAAGAACCCTACTTCTCCTACTCCCTCTTCTCTTCGCTGCTTGCAGTGGAGAGATTAAAGATACTGAAAGAGTAGAGGGGAAGAGAGAGATCACTATCGCAACCTCTGTTGGCGATTTTGGAACTATGGTGAAGGAGTTTGTCGCTCCCGAGCTTAAAAAACGGGGATATCGTGTCACTCTTCTTGAGATTACCGATATTTTAGCCCCCAATATCGGCCTTCTTGAGGGTGCGATCGATATCAACACCTATCAACATCGCGCCTTTCTCAATAGCTTCAATGAATCAAGAGGGAGTAATCTTATCCCAATTTTTCAGATTCCAACGGGCCCACTCGGCCTCTATGGTGGGAAAAAAGTGAGCTTAGAGGAGGTAGAGCGGGGCAGTAGCATCGCCCTCCCTGCTGATTCGAGCAATTACGCCAGAGCACTCATTCTTCTGCAAGATCTTGGCTGGATTCGGCTCAATCCTGAAACAGACCCCATTAAACTGCAGCAGAAAGATGTGATTGAGAACCCCCATCAACTCAACTTTGTTGAGGTGGAATCGCCACAAATTCCTCGCGTAAGACGAGACCTCGATTACGCAATCATCACGGGAAATTTTGCAGCCTCCTCAGGCATCCCCTTTAGAGAAGCACTCTTTACCGACCCCAATTTCGATTTTATCAATTGGGCAGTGATTCGCCCTGAAGATCAAGATGCCCCTTGGGTAAAGGAGATTGAGGAGATCTACCACTCTGATGCCTTTAAAGCCTATATTCGGGATCATTACGATGGCTATAAATATCCAGAGAGTTGGCGCTAAAGAGTAGCTTCTCTTCCCCTCTCCTTGATCATTCATTCGCACCTTATCGGGTTACCCTCTATACTCGAAGAGGTGTGAATGATCGATCCAAAACGGTACGAGGAATAGTAAACTTATGAGCAATATCGCCACCTTTTTTCAGAAAAAAGGGATCACCTTCTCCCCCCATCAATATTTTGTCACAGCACTTAGTTATATGGCGCTGGGGCTCTTCTCCTCCCTACTGATGGGGCTCATTGTTAAGACGATTGGGGAGCAACTAAACTTAAGTTTTATGGTCGAGATTGGCACCTTTGCGATGGATAGCAAAATTGTAGGGGGAGCGATTGGGGTAGCGATCGCATCGAGCTTAAAAGCGCCCCCTCTTGTCCTCTTCTCCGCACTCTTTGCAGGAGCTTTTGGAAACCATATCGGTGGCCCTGTTGGCGCTTACGTCGCTACGCTTTTTGCTACAGAGTGTGGAAAGATGATCTACGGCTCAACACGCATCGATATTATTCTCACCCCTTTTACCGTCTTCATGGTAGGTTTTTTCGTTGCAAAAGGGATCGGTATTCCTGTTAGTAATTTTATGCAGTGGCTCGGCTCACTCATCAATTGGGCAACAGAGCAGAACCCTTTTGTTATGAGCATCATTGTGGCGACGTTGATCGGCTGGGCGTTGACCGCCCCTATCTCAAGTGCAGCGCTCTCCTTTATGTTGGGGTTAGATGGGTTAGCGGCGGGAGCTGCTGTCATTGGTTGTAGCGCACAGATGATCGGCTTTGCCACAGCGAGCTATCGAGAGAATGGTTTTGGAGGATGGATCGCCCAAGGGGTAGGAACATCGATGCTCCAGATCGCTAATATTATTAAAAATCCCTTAATCTTAATTCCCCCTACAGTAGCGGGAATAATTGCAGCGCCGCTAGGAGTCGCACTCTTTAAAATGGGAAACAATGCCGCTGGTGCAGGGATGGGGACGAGCGGATTTGTTGGGCAGATTATGGCGTTTGAAACGATGGGTTTCTCACTCTCCACCCTCATTCTAGTGCTCCTCTTTCACCTCATTCTACCTGCACTCATCTCACTCTTTATCACTGAATGGATGCGCCAGAGAGGGTGGATCAAATTTGGAGATATGGCACTAAAATATGAGTAGTAGCATCACCCTTTACAGATCGATGAAATATTTATTTAGGAGGAACAAGAATGAAAAATGATCTCAAAAAAAGACTCACCCCAATGCAATACTTTGTCACCCAAGAGGATGGGACTGAACCCCCCTTTAAAAATGAGTATGACGCCCATTTTGAGGAGGGAATCTATGTAGATATCGTCTCAGGAGAGGCGCTCTTCTCCTCTACAGATAAATTTGATGCAGGGTGTGGCTGGCCCGCTTTTGCTAAGCCGATCAACCCTGAAGAGATTAGCGAGCATGACGATCACTCTTACGGCTACCACCGTACAGAGGTGCGAAGTGAAACGGCCGATTCCCATCTAGGGCATGTTTTTCCTGATGGCCCAGAGGAGTTAGGTGGCTTGCGCTACTGCATCAACTCCGCCGCGCTTAAATTTATCCCAAAAGAGGAGATGGAGGCAAAAGGGTATGGAGCCTATCTCTCCCTTTTTAAAGAGTAGAAGGATCACTCTAAATAGGGGGCGATCGCTTCCATTAAGGTGGGAAGTGCTTGCTGTTTCGCTTCAAACGCTTCATAAGCACGAGCACCAAGCGCTTCTCGCTCTGCCTCATCTTTTATGAGTCTCTCTAATATCGGAAGGAGCGCTTCTTCCGATTCTGCGACTAAGAGCCCCTCATAATTTAGAAAGTGGTGAAGAATCTCCCGATTCTCCTCCATATGGGGGCCAACAATGATCGGTTTTGCAAAGAGTGCGGGCTCTAAAATATTGTGCCCCCCTATCGGGACAAATGAGCCCCCAACCGTTACTAGATCCGCCGCTGAATAGAGGAGTAGAAGCTCCCCTAATGAGTCGAAGAGCCAGATGGGGTAATCCCCCTTAAATTGCTCCAATCTCTCTTTAGTGCGACGCTGATAGGGGATCTCTCTCGATTCTATAAGAGTTGCAACGCTCTCAAAACGTTCAGGATGACGGGGAGCAATCGCTAAAATGAGGTTATCCTGCGCTAAAGTGGTGAATGAATCTAAAATGAGCGCCTCCTCCCCTTCATGAGTACTCGCAACCACCCAAAGAAGCCGCTCCCCCTTCCCAACTTTTAGCTGATTGGCGCGCGCTTCAATCTCTTTTGGGGCCTGTAGATTATATTTAATATTCCCCATCACCCGCGCCCGCTTCACCCCTAGATTGATAAATCGCTCAGCATCCTCTTCACTCTGCGCTAATACCTCTAACTCTTTTAAGAGTGGAGTGAATGTGTGGGAAAATTTACGATACCCCTGATAAGAGCGCTCCGATAAGCAGGCGCTCACGATAAAGAGTGGAATCTTCCTCTTACCCGCTCGATATAGCAGATTGGGCCAGAGCTCTGTCTCCATAATAAGCATCAAGCGGGGGGCTGTTTTTTTCAAAAAACGGGCGATCATCCACCCATTATCTAAAGGGAGATAGCGGTGCATCACTCGATCACCAAAGCTCTTCTCCCCCTGCTCAAACCCTGTTAACGTTGTTGAAGTAAGAAGAATTTTCAGATGGGGATACTGCTCTAATAGCGCCTCAACAATGGGGGTTGCCGCTCGCATCTCCCCTAAAGAGACCGCGTGAAGGACAACATCAACTGAGCGATATTGAGTGAACGCTAAGCGCTGAAGAAATCGTTTAAAGCCCCCCGCTCTAAAGAGTGGAGAGCGCCAATCCTTATAGAAACGAAAGAGCGTTATAGCGGGAAGAAGAATCCACCATAACGCTCGATAGAGTGCAAAAATCATTTAAAAGAGAATCATCTACAAAGTATGGAGACGATTATCCTCAGGGAAGTTGTGACGGAAGATGCGTAGACGATCTTCAGCTACTGAATCCATCCCCAATTTACGGTACGCCTTTACCTGAATATAGAGCGCATCGGCAAGCGATGGAGTCTCATCATAATTATCGAGCACATACTGCGCACGATTTGCAGCTCCAATGTAAGCATCCCGCTCATAGTAGAAGTTGGCGATATGAATCTCAGATTGCGCTAATAGATTGCGTAGATAGACCGCTCGTTTTGCTGAATCCTCTGCATACGGCCCATCTGGGTAATTCTCAACAACATAGAGAAACGCATTTAGCGAGTCCGTCAACTGCTTGGAGTCGATACGGGTGCGATCGGGGGGGAGTAGCTTATCTAAGATAGAGCGTGCACGGTCAAAGTTGATCACACCACGCATATACCATGCATAATCGACATGGGGATGATTAGGATAGAGCGTTACGAAACTATCGATCTCTGCAAGCGCCTCATCATGTTTACGATCACCATAAAACGCATAGATCTTATTGAGCTTTGCCTGCTCCGCTAAATTACTGTAGGGGAAACGCGCCTCGACAAGATCGAAATGCTCAACAGAGAAGACATAATTCCCACTTGAGAGATGCTCCTTCCCTTGAGTGAGGAGCTGATTGGCAGACATCGTTCTAAATTTATCCTCTTTTGGCGAGCCGCAACCTGCTAAAATAGCGACCGTAACAAGCAGAGAAATTCTGTTTCGTAATTTTTTATTCATATGCGTACTATGAGCCCTTAAGAACTTGTTCAAACTGAGAAAGATTATACCCAAAACCTATGAAACAATCAGAAACTTTTACCGCTGTAGCGGATGATTCCTTTATCGATATGCGCCTCGATCTTGCGGCGAGCTATCTCTTTCCACAATTCTCCCGCAGCCGCCTCCAAAAAGCGATTAAACGTGGCGATCTTTTAGTTAATGGTGAAGAGAAAAAGGCGAAAGAGCTGCTCGTTGGTGGGGAGGAGTTAACACTCAGAATGGAGCAAGAGAGCGATCCGATGGAGAATCCTGCAGCGCAAGCGATGAAACTCGATCTTCTCTATGAAGATGATGATCTCTTGATCCTCAATAAACCTGCGGGATTAGTAGTTCATCCAGGAGCAGGGAATCATGATAATACCCTTCTAAATGGCCTACTCCACCACTACCCCGCTCTGGCAGAGCTTGAGCGTTTTGGCATCGTCCACCGCTTAGATCGAGAAACTTCAGGCGCTCTTTTAGTGGCAAAAAATAGTGAAGCAGAAGCGCATCTAAAAGCGCAATTTGCAGAGCGCACCCCTCTACGCATCTATCATGCTCTCGTCTTAGGGGAGATGATTTCAGGTTCAACGATCGATCTACCGATGGGGCGCAACCCCTACAATCGTAAAAAGATGATGGTGACTGAAGATGATGAAGAGGGAAACAATGAGGGAAGAGAGGCGATCACACATCTTAGGGTGCTTGAGCGGTATCGTGCCCACACACTGGTGCAAGCTCAATTAGAGACAGGAAGAACACACCAGATTCGAGTTCATCTTAGCTATAACCACTACCCTATTGTTGGTGATCCACTCTATGGGGGGCGTCTCAATATTCCTAAAGGATTTAGTGATCAGAATCGCACCATTCTCACCAACTTTAAACGTCAAGCGCTCCACGCCTATACTCTCGGTTTTGAGCATCCTAAAAGTGGTGAATGGATTGAAGCTAATGCTCCCTATCCAAAAGATTTCAACCGCCTCTTAGCTGCGATGGAGCGAGATCTTAAAGAGAACTCTTAAACATATTAAATTGGAATAAGAATATGAATCACCATTACATTAAACAGAATGGGCTCACCCTCTTAACCCCGAGCTGGCCACAGATCCCTAATGTGCATGGATTTAGCACAACCCGTATAGGGGGTGGAAGTGCTCCCCCTTTCGATTCCCTCAATTTAGGATTAAGCACGGAAGATGATCCCAAAATTGTGGCTCAAAATCGAGAGGCGCTAAAAGAGGCGATCGGCCTAAAGCGTGCTCCCTACTGGCTGATTCAGACCCACTCCAATATCGCTATAGAAGCGGATCACAACTACCGTCAACAGGAGGCGGATGCGAGTTTTACCACTGAAAAATCGATCATTAGCGCTGTGATGACTGCCGATTGCCTACCCCTTTTAATTGCTGAAAAATCGGGGCGAGGCGTCGCCTCCATTCATGCAGGTTGGCGTTCATTAGTGAGCGGAGTGATTGAGAATACGCTCACTGCTCTTAAAGAGCAGCTTATTGAAAAGGGGATCGACTCCCCCTCTTTCCAAGTCTGGCTTGCACCTGCAATCTCCCAAAAACATTTTGAAGTGGGGCCTGAAGTGCGGGAAGTATTCTTAAAAGAGGGAAATTTAGATGAGCCGACTGCTAACGCCTTTACTCCAAGTGAAAGAACTAATCACTACTATGCAGACCTCTACGCCTTAGCTCGCATTCGTCTAGCTCGCGTTGGGGTTGCAATGGAAGATATCTATGGGGGGGATCGATGCACATTTGAAGAGGAGGAGTACTTCTTCTCCTATCGGCGTGATGGCTTAAAATCGGGGCGAATGGCAACCCTAATCTGGATGAGCTAATTCTTTATAGAGGTTCTGGAAGCAAAAAAACGTAGCAAAGATGCTACGTTTTTCTCTTTAATCATTCTCACTCTTTAGACTGCACCGACATTGGCGAAGAGTGCCTGATCTTTTGCTAAATCACCACTTGCACGCACATTGATCGCCCTTGATTCTGCAAAATCGAGCATTCGATCGAGGCTCTTCTTCGCCTCTTTGCGGATCGACTCATCAAGATGAATCTCATGCAAATTTCCCTCCCCCTTAAGCGCATTGAGCAATTTCTCCAATGTATTCATCGCCATCCATGGACAACTTGCACAGCTTTTACATGCGGCACTCTCTCCTGCGGTTGGCGCAATATGGAGCACTTTATCGGGCACCGCTTGCTGCATCTTATAAAAGATGCCTCTATCGGTCGCAACTATCAGCTCCCGCTCTGGCACACTTTGCGCTGCTCGAATCAATTGGGAGGTTGAACCCACAATATCTGCCTGCTCCACTACCGCACTTGGGGATTCAGGGTGTACTAATACTTTCGCCTCAGGATACTGCTCTTTTAAGAGCGCTAACTCAGCCCCTTTAAACTCATGGTGAACGATACAGTTCCCTTGCCAAATCTTCATATCAGCGCCCGTCTCTTGCTGAATGTAGCGACCTAGATGTTGATCTGGCCCCCAAACAATCTTCTCCCCTTGCTCATGAAGTGCTCGCACAATCTCTAAGCCGATAGCAGAAGTGACCACCCAATCCGCCCGCGCCTTCACCTCTGCGCTGGTATTAGCGTAGACCACAACGGTATGATCGGGATATTGGTCACAAAACTTACCAAACTCCTCAGCAGGACACCCAATATCGAGCGAGCAGTTCGCCTCTAAATCGGGCATAAAAATTCTCTTTTCAGGGCTAAGGATCTTTGCGGTCTCCCCCATAAACTTCACCCCTGCAACAATGAGATGATCGGCATCACAATCTCGGCCAAAACGGGCCATCTCCAGAGAGTCTGCAACACACCCACCCGTTGCTTCGGCAAGTGCTTGAATATCAGGATCGGTGTAGTAGTGCGCCACAATCTTCACCCTCTTTTGGTCTAAAAGCGTTTTAATCTCCGCGATTATCTTCCGCTTACGCTCCTCAGACAGAGGGGGTGGAATCGATGCTTCTGCCTCAATATAAGCGGCTCTTACTCCATCTATAGGTAACGTTACTCTAAATTGCTCTTTCATACGCTCCTCTTATTTATTCTCAATTTGAGTATTAGATATATTCTTAAAATGAGAATAACTCAAAAAGGGGGAATTTGCACAATATAAATTTTATCCCCAATTAGAAGAGGCGCACTCCTCCCCTCTCCCCCTCTTAAAAAGAGGCGACACAATAGGGGCGCTCCCCCCTTTTAGTAAGAAAAGTAACCTGAATTAAGTAGCGATATAAGCTAGAATATCCCCACCAAAAATTTCATTATTTAACGAGTGAAGATTAACGATTATGTCAACGGCTCAATACCAAAAATTTTATATTCAAACCCAAGGCTGCCAGATGAATGAGTATGACTCAGAGAAGATGGCCGATTCCTTAAAAGCGTTCTGTAATCTTGAAGCGACCCCCAATATTGAGGAGGCGGATCTCTTCATCTTAAATACCTGCTCTATTCGGGAGAAAGCGCAGGAGAAGGTCTTCTCAGAACTTGGGCGCTGGCGTAAATTGAAAGAGGAGAATCCTCATGTGGTTATCGCCGTTGGGGGATGTGTTGCCTCGCAAGAGGGGGAAGCGATTAAAAAACGGGCGCCTTTTGTGGATATTATCTTTGGCCCGCAAACACTCCACCGCCTCCCTAAAATGTTAAAAGATGTTTGGGAAGGAAATGGAACACAAGTGGATGTCTCCTTCCCAGAAATTGAGAAGTTTGACAACCTCCCTAAGCCC
>JASLFR010000030.1 GCA_030150565.1 Cardiobacteriales bacterium
GCTTCCTCGCGCTATTCGTCGAAATTTTGTTCCGCTTCCTGAGGTTGCTAAAGAGCTCTTAGCATCGCTCACTTTTGGGGAGGGGAATCTCTATTATCAGATGAGCGATTATCTCTCTAAGAGAGCAAATATCTCTATTGAACCTCACCAATTTGATGAAACACGGCTCGATAAGCATCTTAGAATGAATCTGCGAGTAATCGATTCTGGTGGAAAGAGCTTAGCAGAGGGGAGAGATCTCTACGCTCTTCAGGAGCAGTTCCAAGCCCGTGCTGAGAGCGCTTTTAAGCAGTTAGCAGAGGGGCAGATTAGAGTGACTAAAAAGGGGAGAAGAGGAGCAGAGAGGGGGGAGAAGAGTCTTGAAGAGTCACAATCTACCAAAGCTGTGGAGAAGCGGACCTTTGACCTTAATGATTGGAAGATTGAGCCAGAAGTTACCTTTGAACGCAATGGGATAGAGTTGCGGGGCTACCCTGCGCTTGAGTTGAAAGAGGGGGTATTGAGTGAGCATCTCTTCGATCGACAGGCAGTTGCGGAGGCGCGCCATCTTGAGACACTCATCACACTTGGCTTAAAAGAGCTCAATGAGCAGGTGAAGTATCTGCGTAAACAGTGGCCCAATTTTGGGAAATTGGTCTTGATGTTTAGGCAGGTGGGGAATGAATCAGCACTGCGTGAGGATCTGATGCGTGCCATCATTCAAGATGGGTTTGCAACAGAGAAATTAGCGCGAGATAGTGGGGCTTTTGCTGAAAGAATCCAATTTTTACGCAAAAATATCGTTAAAGAGGCGACCGATTTAAGTGCTCTAATCGTCGCTATTTTTGAGAATTATCGGGAGGTGAGAGAGGCGCTCAATCGCCTTCATCCAATGAATCGGGCTCTTATTGAGAAGAGTGTAAAGGCGCACTTAGATCGGCTCATCTACCTCAATTTTATTAGTGAAACACCAAAAGCGTGGCGTGGGCATCTCCCCCGTTATCTTGAGGCGTTAAAGGTGCGGATTGAACGTTTCCCTCAAAATATTGAGCGGGATCGGGAGCATAGTGCGCTGATCGATCAACATCTATCACAATTGAGATCGGCTGAGCTCTTTTTGAAAGAGCGGGAGATGGTCGATCCTAAAGTGGTGCGTTACCGCTGGTTGATTGAAGAGCTTGCAGTCTCTCTCTTTGCACAACCGATGAAGACTTCAGAGAGTATCTCCCCTAAGCGGTTGAAAAAACTGTGGGAAGAGATCGATCTGGAGATGAAAAATAGTAGCTATCACTAAATTAAATCGATTTTAGAGGCGGAATAATGCACCCTTTAGAGCGGGGTGCGCTATACTTCACTCTCGAAGAGAGGTAGAGAGAGTGCTCAATTGAGTATTGGGCGCTTTAAATCTGTGCAGGATTAACTCTTTGAAATTGAGTTATTGCCTACTCTCCGCCCAAAATTGAAGCGTTTGCGCCTTGCCTTTTCGAAGTCGGTGCGTATAATTATCGCCTTCTCATCGCCCTGTAAGTTTATAATCCGTTGCGATTATAGCGTAAGTGTCTTGACACTTAATCTGTTCCGGTCGATGTCTTCTATCGCTGGAATGTTCAAGACATTCTCATATTCATTATTTTATAGAAAGGACGTTTTAGCACTCTGCTAAAGCGATTACGCTATTTATGCAATTTTCAGAATTTAATTTAAATCCCGTTCTCTTCAATGCGCTTGAAAAGATGGGTTTCACTGCGCCAACAACGGTACAGGAGAAGGTCTATCCTGTTGCGGTAGAGGGGCAGGATGTGATGGTGAGTAGCCAGACAGGAAGCGGGAAGACGGTTGCGTTTCTTCTCCCCATTTTTCAACAATTAATTGAGCAAGATCAGCTCAACTATCCTCGTAAAGAGCGTGCAGGGAATATCCGATTTGATGAGCCGAGTGAGCGAGGCTTCCGTAATAAGCGTCGTGATCGTCATCAGCACGATGTGGTTGCGCCCCGTGCGTTAGTGATCTGCCCGACCCGTGAGCTTGCACTTCAAGTTGCTAAAGAGGCGATCTTCCTTAAAGGGGAGCAGCGCGGTTTTAGAATTGCAACAGTTGTTGGGGGAATGCCGTACGGTAAGCAGATTAAAGAGCTCCGTAATGCAACGTTGATTGTGGCAACGCCTGGCCGTTTGATGGATCTTTATCAGCAAAAAGCGGTCAATTTTGATGAAGTCCTCTACTTTGTGGCGGATGAGGCGGATCGCATGCTCGATATGGGCTTTGCGGAAGATTTAGAATTCCTCCATAAGAGTGCACCTAACCTTCAACAGACGTTGATGTTCTCTGCTACTTTCCCCCGTAAAGTGATGGGATTAGCTGAAAGTATGATGGAGAATCCCGCTCGCATTGAGCTTGCGATTGAGGAGAGCATTAATGAAAAAATCGCACAACATCTCAACTGGAGTGATGGGCGTGAACATCAGAGAAAGCTCTTAATGCATTGGCTTGAGCAGGATGATCTCGATCAGGCGGTCGTCTTCACCTCAACTCAGCGTGAGAGTGAGGAGATTGCTGAAGAGTTGAGAGAGTCTGGCGTCTCTGCCTCATTTTTACACGGTGGATTGCAGCAGAATGTGCGTAATCGCCGCTTAGATGCGCTCCGTCGTGGACGCACAAAGATTTTAGTTGCAACGGATGTTGCGGCGCGTGGAATTGATGTAGCCTCGATTACACATGTGATTAACTACGGTCTTCCTCGCAAGCCTGAAGATTACGTTCACCGTATCGGTCGTACAGGACGTGCAGGGCGTTCAGGAACAGCGATTACTCTGCTTCATCATCGTGATGGTTATCTCTTAGATGCTGTGAGCCGTTATCTCGATATGGAGATTGAAGCGACACAAGTTGAGGGATTAGAGCCCTTAAAGAAACCAGAGCGGGGTGGTGGCGCAAAGAGAGGGCGTGGCCGCGGTCGTGAAGGGGGGAGAAATAATCGCCGAAATGGGGGTGGTCGCTCCTTTGGTGGAAATCGTTCCCGTTCCGACGAGCGTAGAGGCTCGGGAGAGGGGCGCCGTTCTGATGAGCGTCGTGGTTCTAATGAAGAGCGCTCTTTTGGGGGGCGTTCTGATGAGAATCGTAGCGCACGTTTTGGGCGTCGTGAAGAGGGGAGCCGTAATGAAGGGCGTGGCGGTGCGCGCCGTAGAACTTCAGGGGCAAACCGATCACAAGGGGAAGGTCGCCCATTTGGGGATCGTCCTCCAAAGCGTCGTAACCGCTCGGAAGGCGCAGACTCAGGTAGAGGGCGTTTTCAGCGCTAGGTGCTAAATAGAGTAGTGTTTTAATTTAAAGAGTAGAAGAGGCGTAATAGACGCCTCTTTTTTATCTCTGTTAAAAGAGGGGGGAATTGACTCTACTCACTCCGTAGTGCGCTGTAGAGAAGGGAGAAATCTTTAAAGTAAAATTGAGCTTTATCGGGGCTAATATTCTCTTCACGATTAATTAAGAGAGTGTGAGTTCCTGCATTGATTCCAGCATCGATATCGAAGTGATAATCCCCCACCATAATGGCGTTTTGAGGGGAGACTTGCCACGATGCTAAAATCGATAAAATTCCGTCAGGATTCGGTTTTGAGGGGGCTTCCCCTCTCCCTAAGATAAGATGGGGCTCAAAGTAGGGGAGCAGTCCAATTCTCTCTAAAGTAAGAAGGGCTAAAGAGCGCTCGTTACGGGTTAGAAGAGCGAGTTTCCGCCCATTTTTATGGAGCCATTGAACCGTCTCAACCGCCATTGGGGAGGGTTTAGCATTATTGGCGATCTCCCGCCCATTCTCATAGAGCCACTCAAGCTTCTGATCCGCCTCCTCTTTAGGGAGGGTTTGAAGAAATTTTAAGATATCTGTCTCCCCTTCAGGCAATCCCACCATCTTTCTCATATAGGGGAAGTTATGCTCTGGAATCGTGAGGGTGCCATCCATATCAAAAATCCAGTAGTTGAGGGAGCGTAAGAGATCGAGATTCATAATAATTTTCTCCTTTTGAGGGTGATGATTGATCACTTTAGTGTGGCGAAAAGTGGTGAGCGTTGCAATCACTCCCCATTAAAATGATTTCTGAATAGTAAGCGTTGAGGCGAGCTGAATCCCTCTTCTCTCTTATTTTTCTTAAGTGGGTGAAAGTTACCCGAATTCTCCTCAATCTTATCTTTAAAAATGGGTGTGAACGTGATAACGTCTTAATGATTGTAAATAAGAATCATTTATAGGGGTGTATGGGAGTGTACCTCTATAAAGATAGGGCTCTTCTCAAGAAATTGGGAAGAGCCTTTTTTATTGCGCTTTCTACTCCCCTTTAATCAGCGCTTTTAATTCATTCGCTAATGCATGATTGGCAGGGGGGAGATTCTCCTCTTTTGGTGAAGACTCTCCATCTGTTCCACTTTTATCTGCTCTCTTCTCCTCTTTAGGGGAGTGGTAGTGCTGAACCGCATCTTCAAAAGCCCATCGAGTCTTATTGGGGAGTGAATTGAGGATAGGGTGCCCTACAGGATCATTTTTGGGATTTACAAAGGCGCGGGCGGCTTGAATGAGCAACTCATCTTTTGCGATCCACCGTCTTGGCGAATCGGCATCGATGGCGAGCTCTTCTCTACTTTGGGCGATCAATTTTAGAAGGCGCATCTCATGCCCTTTTAAGATCTGTCTCCCCTTTACACGATTCCCTACAGCATCAAAATTGGGCTCAAAGCGGGTTCGATCACTATATTTTTGGTGCTGCTGTTGGAGGGATTTCTCCAATCCTTTCTCATGAATCTTCGCCATGATCTTTTCATAACACTCTAAGAGATAACGCACATCATCATAAGCGTACTCAATCTGCTTAGGGGAGAGGGGGCGTTCATCCCAGCGGGTTCGAGTCTGATCTTTCTCTAACGTTACCCCCTCTAAGAGCTCTACCATTTTGCGGTAACTGATGCATTTATACTCCTTCTTATCGGGCGCGATTAGATGCATTCCGATCTGAGTATCAAAAATGGGGGTGGGAAGAATCTCTAAGGTGTGAAGGAGAGTCTCAAAATCTTGGCTCGGCGCGTGAAAGACTTTGATGATTTCAGGTGCTGTGAGTAGTGTTTTTAACCGATCGAGATTCTTAATCGCAAGTGGATCGATGCAAGCAACCTCCTCTTTAGTACCGATCTGTATGAGTGAGAGCTTTGGGAAATAGGTGCGGACCCGCATAAATTCAGTATCGACAGCGATCGCTCTCCTCTCCTCTAGGAGTCGGTCACACCACTCATCTAATCTCTTCTGTTCATCAAAATAGAGGCTCTTCTTCATAATTTATCCGCTTTTCCCATTCTATAAAGGGTTAAAGTATACGGATTTTGCCCCCCTCTTTCAGATAATCTCATCTTTTAACCATTTTCATAATCATTACAGCTTTTCCGTTAAAATGGTGAGCGATCAGTTGTTATGAAAGGAGGAATTTAAGCGATGAGTCGTAAAGAGCATTCTCACTATATTGAGCATCGTGTTAAGGGAGCACACCCTATTAAGATGTGGACTAAAGGGGTGCCTGTTGATGATAAAGCGAAAAAACAGCTGGAGCAGACCGCTTCACTCCCCATCATCTATAGCCATATTGCGGTGATGCCCGATGTCCATTATGGATTAGGTTCAACGGTGGGTTCTGTCATTCCTACTAAAAAAGCGATTATTCCCGCTGCAGTTGGGGTCGATTTGGGGTGTGGAATGATGGCGGTGCAGACGTCACTCACTGCAAAAGATCTCCCCGATAATTTAGCCCCGTTACGTATTGAGTGGGAGCGGGTGATTCCACATGGGCGAACCGTTGGGCGAAAGATTAAGCGAGATAAAGGATCGTGGGAGAAGACGCCAGAGCGGGTGGATCGTTACTGGGCAGAGTTACTTCCAAGTTTTAAAAAGATTACCGATAAATATCCCCGTTTTCTTAAGAGCAATCATCATAAGCACCTCGGTACGCTCGGCACGGGGAATCATTTTGTGGAGCTCTGTTTAGATCTTAATGATCGTGTCTGGATTATGCTTCACAGCGGTTCTCGTGGAGTGGGAAATGCGATTGGAACCTTCTTTATTGAGAAAGCGAAGGAGGAGATGCTTCGTCTTGATCGAACATTGCCTGATAAAAACTTAGCGTATCTCGATGAGGGGAGTCGCTATTTTGACGATTATTTAGAGGCGGTGGAGTGGGCTCAAAATTATGCCCGTAAAAATCGGGAGGTGATGATGGAGCATGCGATTAAAGCGTTGCGTAAAATCGTTCCTAAACCTTTTACCCTTACCGAGTCGGCGATCAATTGTCATCACAACTATGTAGAAGAGGAGGAGCACTTTGGCGAATCGCTCTACATTACCCGTAAGGGGGCGGTCTCTGCTCGTAGAGGGGAGCTTGGAATTATTCCAGGATCGATGGGGGCGAAGAGCTTTATTGTTCGTGGGCTTGGAAATGAGGCGAGTTTCTGCTCCTGCTCTCATGGTGCGGGGCGAGTGATGAGCCGTACGGAAGCGAAAAGAAGAGTCTCCCTTGAAGAGCATCTTAAAGCGACGGAAGGGGTTGAGTGCCGTAAAGATGCGGATGTTATCGACGAAACACCGAGCGCTTATAAAGATATTGAGGCGGTAATGGCAGCACAATCTGATCTTGTTGAGGTTGTGCATGAATTGAAGCAGATTGTCTGTGTAAAGGGGTAATGGATGAGTGGCAAAGATGAGTATATTTTCAGCAGTTTAAGTGGCAGTGAATTGCAAAGATGGGAAGAGTCGTTTCGGGAGCGGATCCCTCTTATTCACTGTATGACCAATAGTGTGGTGGAGAATTTTACAGCCAATTCTCTTTTAGCGGTGGGGGCTTCTCCCGCAATGATTCCTGAAGGGGAGGAGGCGGAGCTCTTCCAAAAAGCAGCAGATGCGCTACTCATCAATATTGGGACTTTTAAGATCACTCAAGGGGAGGCGATGTTAAGAGCGATCGCTTCTGCAAATAGGGAGCAGAAACCTTGGGTGCTCGATCCTGTTGCCGTTAGCCCTCTGTTAACGCTCCGTTCAGAGTGGGCGAGAGAGGCGATCAAGCTACGCCCTACACTCATTCGGGGAAATCCGTCAGAGATTCTCTACCTTGCAGGGGAGAGTGGGCATGGGCGGGGAACAGATTCCCTTTTAGAATCTAATCAAGCGGTTGATGCGGCAAAAAAATTAGCGATAGAGAGTGGTGCGATTGTTGCAGTGACAGGGGCGGTGGATTATATCGTCTCTCCCAGTGGAACAAAGATCTATACTGTTCCATTTGGGTCAGAATGGCTCACCAAAATTACAGGGGCAGGATGCGCACTCTCAGCCTTTGTTGCAGCAGCGCTCTCCCTCTCTACAGATTTAGAAGAGCGAGTAGAGCTAGCTACTTTTGCGTGTAGTAAGAGCGCTGCTGCAGGCGCATTTGCAGAGCGGAAAGCCCGCAGTCGAGGGGAGGGATTAGGCTCCTTTATGGTCTATTATCTCGATTACCTCTCTCAAACTTTTTCATATCAGGAGTTGATTCATGACGTCTAATTCTTTGCGAACCCATTTCGATCTTTCACTCTACCTGATTCTTGATCCTGAGCTTTGTGGCGGAATTGAGGGAATGGTAGAGACTACCCGTTTAGCGGTAGAGGCGGGAGCCACCTTTGTGCAGCTCCGTTCAGAGCGGGAGATCGATAAGAGGGAGTGGTATGAGGCAGCCGTTGCACTTAAAGCACTGCTTAAACCGCTCAATATCCCTTTTGTGATTAATGATCAGGTGGATATTGCATTAGCGGTTGATGCTGATGGTGTTCATATCGGACAGAGAGATCTTCCATACGATGTGGCGCGTCATCTTTTAGGAGAGGGGAAGATTATTGGTCTAACGGTAGGGAGTGAAGCTGAATTAGCGAATGTTGATCGCACTATGATCGACTATATTGGCGTTGGTCCTGTCTATCAAACCTCTACTAAAAAAGATGCCCGTTCAGCTCTAGGGTTAAATGGGTTAAGAGCGATTGTGGAGCAGAATCGTACCCGCTACTTTAGCGAGGATCCGCTCCCTATTGTTGCGATAGGGGGGATTAATGCAGAAAATGGGGCTGAAGTGATGGCGCAAGGGGTGGAGGGGGTCTCTGTAATCTCTGCAATTTGTGGTCAGCCTGATGTTACAGTAGCAACTAAAGCACTTTATAGAGCGATTAAAGAGGAGTAAATCATGACGAAAAAGATCAATCGAGTATTAAGTATTGCAGGGTCAGATCCAAGTGGTGGCGCAGGGATTCAAGCAGACCTTAAAACATTCTCAGCCTTAGGCGCTTATGGTATGGCGATGATGAGTGCATTAACGGCGCAGAGTACGCAAGGGGTGACGGGCGTTTTTCCTATTCCTCTCGATTTTATCGAAGAGCAATTTCATACACTCTACGCTGATGTTACGATCGATGCGGTAAAGATGGGGGCACTCGTTAGCCACGATATTGTGGAGATGGTAGCAAAACTCTTAAGAGAGAATCCTATCCCTATTGTGGTTTTAGATACTGTAATGATCGCTAAAGGGGGGCACCCACTTCTGCGTGAAGAGGCGGTAGAAGCGATTCGCACCCATCTATTACCACTCTCAACGATTATTACCCCAAATCTTCCTGAAGCTGCGGCACTTCTTGATGAGCCAGTCGCTACAGATGTTGAAGCGATGGAGCGGCAGGGGCGGGCACTTTTAGAGCTTGGCCCTCAGTCAGTCTTAATGAAAGGGGGGCATTTAGAGAGTGCTGAGAGTCCTGATCTTCTAATCTTTCCTGATCGAGTTGTACGACTCGATGCACCACGAATCGTGACTAAGAACACACATGGAACGGGTTGCACTCTCTCTGCAGCAATTACGGCTCTTGCTCCAAGTGTGGGGTTAGAGCAGGCAGTGCGAGAGGCGAAAGAGTATATTAGTGGCGCTTTAGCAGCGGCAGATCAATTAGAGGTAGGGAAGGGGATCGGTCCAACACACCATTTTTACCGCTGGTGGTAGAGAGATCCATCTACAAAGATGAAGAGCTCCCTCTAAAATAGATAGGGGGAGCTTTTTTGAATGTAAATAAATTATTGACCTTCTCCCTCTTGATAGGGGAAGTGCCGTTTTAATGCTTCGTACCCTCCTAGATTGACCGCATTTTTGTATCCCATCTCTTTAAGAATCATCATCGCAAAGTTAGAGCGGACACCTGCCGCACAGTAGAGCCCAATCTCCCTCTCTTTATCTTCAACATACTCTCCAATCATCTGGGCAATATAAGGGTGAGGAATTAGAAGCGCCCCTTTTAGATGCCCCTCATTAAATTCCTCCACGGTTCGCACGTCTACGATCAACATATAGTCTCCTAATTTTTATTATGTAAAATAGCGGTAAGAAAAAAAACTCTAAATAGTATAGATCTTTCAAAATTTAAAGATATTTTTAATTACGTCGAAAGAGCGAAATTGCCATTCCACCAAAAATTAAGAAGATACCTACCCATTGGGAGAGGGAGAGCGAAATATTATCGATAAAGAGATCCATCATAATTGCTACTAAAGGGTCTAAAAAGATAAAGAGAGAGATCAAAGCAGTAGGGAGCTTACGAACTGTATCGAAAAAGAGGTAAAAAACGACTCCTGTATGGATAAAGCCCGTTAAGAGGGTATAGATCCAATTAGTACTGGTTAACCCGTTAAAGTGGCTAAAATTGACGAAAGGGAGTAGGAGAAAGATCCCAATAGTGACCTGAATCGTTGTAATTGCATAAGCGCTACTTTTTTGAAATCCGCTCCCCATTAACGTTAAAAGAGCGTAGAAGAGAGCGGAGAGAATGCCAAAAATCACCCCATAATTGAGTGTTGATGTGAGATTGATCTCACCAAATTGAAGATTGCTAATCAATAGAACGCCAAGAAAACAGAGAAGAATGGCGCTTATTGCTGAAATCGTCAATGATTCCCGATAGAGAAGAAATCCACCAATCATCACAAAGAGTGGTGCAAGATGGTAGAGGGAGATTGCAACGGTTACCCCTGTTATCTCAATCGATTTGAAGAGAAAGACCCAATTAAGAATTAAGAAGAGCGAGCAGAGAATAATCCCTCTCAATTCTCTTCTATCCCACACTTCATGGCGAAATTTTCCCGATAGAAGCCAGATAGAGCCAAGAAAGAGCATCGCTGCAATGCATCGAATAAAGACCAACTCGATAGCGGGCAATCCCGTCCGCTTAGAGAAGAAGCCGACAGAGCCAAAAATAATCATCGCAATAGAGAATTTGATTAAGGGGGAGCGATTGGTTTCAGATGGGGTAGAGAACGTTGCCATATAATTGAGATTAGCTTTTATTTAAGGAGATTGTAAGTGTACGATAATTAATCTCTGAATAAAATAAATAAGGTATTGAAGCGTGTTACGTTCTATAATCAAGGTTACTTCTATTCTTCAACTTTTCATTAGGAGCATTCATAAAATGAAAAAAATGTTATTGGTGATTTTAGCAGCAACTGTTATGGCTGCATGTAACGATCCTTCTGTCTATTCTGGTGATGTTTATCGAGCAAATGAAGCGAAAGGGGAGCGCCAAGTCGCTTACGG
>JASLFR010000032.1 GCA_030150565.1 Cardiobacteriales bacterium
TTCACACCTTTCAAGAGGGGGATCATTTAATGCTCGGTGGAGTGAAGATTCCCTTTCATAAAGCGTTTAAAGCCCACTCTGATGGGGATGTTGTTCTGCATGCATTGACAGATGCGCTTCTAGGAGCGGTGAAAGGGGGAGATATTGGCACACTCTTCCCCGATAGTGACCCAAAATATCGAGGCGCAGATAGTCGAGTGCTGCTCAGAGAAGCGTACACGATTGTGAAGAATAAGGGGTATGAGGTGAATAATATCGATATAACGATTATGGCAGAGCGCCCAAAACTTCAGCCCCATCGAGAAGCGATGGAAGCGGTGATTGCGTCTGATCTTGGCATTGAGGAGTTTGATGTCAACGTTAAAGCAACAACGATGGAGAAGCTTGGCTCTATTGGGCGTGAAGAGGGGATTGCAGCACAAGTTGCCGTACTGCTTAAACCCTATATTCGCCAGTAGATCGAGGCTGATTAACTGTAGAGAAATTTTATAAAAGATTATTAGTAAGGATGCGGATTATGCAAAAAAAACGAGAACTCTTTGTCACCAATGCATTGCCATATGCAAATGGGGATATCCATCTAGGTCATCTTTTAGGCTATATTCAGGCGGATGTCTGGGTGCGTTATCAGCGTTTAATGGGGAACACTACCCACTATATCTGCGCTGATGATACGCACGGAACTCCCGTCATGCTTAAAGCGGCCGAATTAGGAATCACCCCAGAAGAGCTCATTGAGAAAGCGCACGCCGCTCACCTGAAAGATTTTACCGATTTCTCTGTTATTTTTGATAATTACTACACCACCCATAGTGAAGAGAATCGTAAAATTGTGGAGGAGATCTACCTCAAGCTGAAGGAGGAGGGGCTGATTGAGAGCCGCACCATCGAGCAGTTTTATGATGAGAAGGAGAAGATGTTCCTTCCCGACCGTTTCATTAAAGGGGAGTGTCCAAAGTGTCACGCAAAAGATCAGTATGGGGATAATTGCGAAAGCTGCGGAACCACCTATCGCCCCACAGAATTGATCGAGCCCTTCTCAGCAGTATCGGGTGAAAAACCCTCTCTAAAACCCTCTGAGCACTTCTTCTTTAAGCTCTCAGATCCTCGCTGTATCAAGTTTTTACGGGAGTTTTTAGAGGATAAAGAGCGTCTTCAGCCAGAGGCTGCAAATAAGATGCGGGAGTGGATCGGTGAAGAGGGGGAGGAGAAGCTCTCTGATTGGGATATTTCACGAGATGCCCCCTATTTTGGCTTCCCCATCCCGAATGAAGAGAATAAGTTTTTCTACGTCTGGCTCGATGCGCCAGCAGGCTACTTCGCCTCACTTGTTAATTACGCTAACAAGAGAGGGGATATCGATGTAGAGCGCTTCCTCAATCGAGAGAAAGCGGCTGAAGCGGGAACTGAAATGGTTCACTTCTTAGGGAAAGATATCATGTATTTCCACACCCTTTTTTGGCCCGCAATGCTCCAGTTTTCAGGCTACCGAGTGCCGAGTAAATATGCGATCAATGGCTTCTTAACGGTCAATGGCGCAAAGATGAGTAAATCGCGCGGCACCTTTATCACAGCAAAATCGTATATCGATCAAGGGTTAAATCCTGAGTGGCTCCGCTACTACTTTGCAGCAAAATCAACGGGCGCAATTGATGATCTCGATCTCAATATGGATGATTTTGCGAATCGAGTGAATGCTGATTTAGTGGGTAAATATGTCAATATCGCCTCCCGCACGAGCCGTTTTATCTCCCGCAATTTTGATCATAAATTGAGTGAGATCGCCCCTGAAGCTGAGCCACTGCTCGATGAGTTACGAGGCATTGGTGAAGCGGTGAGCGAACGGATGGATGAGCGCAATTTTGCAGCAGCGCTCCGTTTAGTCTCTGAAGCGTGTGATCGTGTTAATGAGCATTTTGATCAGACAAAACCGTGGGAGCTTGCTAAAGATGAGGCATCTCTTCCCCGTTTACATCAGCTTGCAACCGCCTATTTAGAGGCATTTCGTATTTTAAGTATCTATCTGAAGCCTGTTATTCCAAATGTTGTCGCCTCTGTTGAGGAGTATTTAGCGATTGAGCCTCTTCTCTTTAAAGATCTTAATCAATCCTTAAAAGCGGGGCACACTATTAAAGAGTATGAGCATCTGATGACTCGCCTTGATCGTAAAATGCTCGATCAATTGATTGAAGCGAACCGAGAAGCGCTCAATGCAGAGCGGAATGACCAAGCAAAATCTGCGCAGAAAGGGGCATCTTCAGAAGGGGATGAGGCGTATATTACGATCGATGATTTTGCAAAAGTGGATCTGCGCCTAGGTCGAGTCTTATCGTGTGATTTTATTGAAGGAGCGGATAAGCTTCTCACTTTCCAGATCGATTTAGGGGAGGAGCGCCCTCGTACCATCTTCTCAGGCATTCGTCAGTTCTACCAAGAGCCGAGCGAACTTGTGGGGATGTATGTGATTGTAGTGGCTAATCTTGCCCCCCGTAAGATGCGCTTTGGGGTGAGTGAGGGGATGATTCTCTCAGCTTCAACGAAAAAGGAGCTCACCCTCTTAACCTCTTTAAGTGAGTTAACGCCAGGGGCGAAGATCTCATAATAGATCCCTCTTTCGATCATCATTAAAAAAAAGCCAGCTTAAGTAGCTGGCTTCTCTATTTCTGGATCAATTGAGGGATTAGCTCACCTTGACAGTTAAAATATCGCAGGGAGAATCATTGACGATTGAGCCCGTTGTTGAGCCTAATAGGAGCGCTAAGCCGTGGCGGGTATGTGAGCCAACCACTAAGAGATCAACATCGAGTTCAGCCGCAGCTTTTAAGATCCCCTCTTTTGTTGAGAGCGCCGAGATCACTAAAGTATCGGCATCGGGAATGCCCAATTTGTGAGAGAGTTCACGCATCGATTTTTTCGCCTCTGAAACCATCTCGTCATCAGAGACTTGTGGGATAACAGGCATCAATTCATACCCTGCGCTGATGCTGATCCCTTCTAAAATATTGAGTAGAGTGATTTTTGCATGATTTCGTTTAGCCACAACCAACGCTTGACGCCCAATCTTCTCAGCATCTTCCGATTGATCCACTGCTACTAAAACATGTTTATATTCCGCCATCTCTTTTCCTTCTTGTTGCGTATCAGTTAAGGGGAAAGTGCGCACGAGCGCCTGAAATTCAGTCTACATTATTGCAGGAGTGAGTGAAAGAGAAAGCGGTGCTCACCTTGCCTCATCAACAATTATTCACGGCAAGGGGGTGAGGAAATCATGTACAATAAGCCTCATTTTAACGCTGTTATAAGTAGAGCAAAGAGATATGAGTAAATTAGCAAAAGAAGCCCAAAAACGTCGGACATTTGCCATTATTGCCCACCCAGACGCAGGTAAAACCACCATGACAGAGAAGCTGCTCCTTTTTGGAGGAGCGATCAATCTTGCAGGTTCTGTTAAGGGGAGAAAGGCCGCCAGACACGCCACCTCAGACTGGATGGAGCTTGAAAAACAGCGGGGGATCTCGGTCACTTCATCGGTGATGCAGTTCCCTTACCGAGATTGTATGATCAATCTTCTCGACACCCCTGGGCACCAAGACTTCTCGGAAGATACCTATAGAACCTTAACCGCTGTTGATTCTGCACTTATGATGATCGATTGTGCTAATGGGGTCGAAGAGCAGACAATTAAGCTGATGAATGTTTGTCGCCTTCGAGATACCCCGATTATCACCTTTATCAATAAGCTCGACCGAGATGGAAAAGAGCCGATCGATCTTTTAGATGAGGTGGAAGAGGTTTTAAAGATCAACTGCGCACCGGTCACATGGCCGATCGGCATGGGGCGTGATCTTAAAGGGGTTTACCATATTTTGGAGGATTATATTCACCTTTACGATGCGAAAGAGCGGGGCACGACGAGTAAGGGGCGGATTATTCAGGGGCTTGAGAGCGAGGAGCTCGATGAGGTTTTAGGAAAAGAGCGGGCAGATCAGTTTCGCGAAGAGGTGGAGCTTGTTCAGGTGGCTAGCCACGAGTTTGATCTTGAGGAGTATCTAGCGGGGCGTTTAACGCCGGTCTATTTCGGTTCGGCGA
>JASLFR010000045.1 GCA_030150565.1 Cardiobacteriales bacterium
AATAAAAAAGCCCATCTTTGTAAGGTGGGCTCTCTTTCTCTTGACCAATAATAAAAAGAGGAATTAATAATTCTCTTTCGCCTCTTCTAAACGGTTCTGATTACGCTCAAAACTCTCATTAAGGGACTCTTCAGCTCGCTCTTTACGTTTTAACTCCTGCTTTAATACCCCCTCACTCGCATCAGGAGCCTGACATCCAGCAAGTAGAACTGATGAAATTACGAGCGCTGATAGAATCGATCTATTTTTATTAATCATTTATCCCACCTCTAATTAGCCACCAAATTGGGGTTTAATAATCACTAAAAGTACAATTGCTACTAAAAGAAGGCTCGGCGCCTCATTAAAGTAACGATAAAATTTATGAGAATGTCTATTCTTATCCGCCGCAAATTGGAGCGTATAGTAGCGACAGAGGAAATGGTAAACCCCAAGGAGAATAAGAAGCGTCAATTTTGCATGAAACCATGGTTGACTCAATAGATTACTATTAATCATTAAGAGTAGAAGCCCAAAAATTAGGGTTAACGATCCCCCAATATGGGTCATAATCATCAATTTACGCTCCATCACTTTAAAGGTAGAGACAGTTTCATCCGCTTGCCCCATCGCATGGTAGACAAAGATACGGGGGAGATAGAAGAGCCCTGCAAACCACGTCACCATAAAGATGATGTGGAGCGCTTTAATCAACGTATAGTGGGGCGCAAGCATTTCAATCATAATGTTAAACCTCATAAATAGAAAAATGATTCCAATTAAGAATCAGAAATAAGGGTTATTTTAACAGCTCAAAGTTGGAATGTATGCAAGCCGCTCTTCTTGTTATCTCATGGGAACTCATGGATAATAGCAACACTTTTTCTAATCAATAGGAAGATTCATGACAGACCAGATTATTCGTCGCCAAACAACTCAAGTAATGGTGGGTTCCGTCGGTATCGGTTCTGATTTTCCCATTCGGGTTCAGTCGATGACGAATACCGATAGTGAGAATATCGATGCAACCGTCAATCAAATTATTGAGCTTGCCGATGCAGGGTCAGAACTTGTACGAATTACCGTAAATAGTGAAGGTGCTGCAAAAGCAGTGCCCCATATTGTTGAGCGCCTCTTATCAAAAGGGTATGAGACACCAATTATTGGAGATTTCCACTTTAACGGGCATCGTCTTCTACGGGCAGAGCCTGAATGTGCAAAAGCATTAGCAAAATTGAGGATCAATCCTGGAAATGTGGGGCGTGGTCGCCGTAAAGATGAGCAATTTAGTGCCATCATTGAAGAGGCTCTAAAGCATGATAAGCCTGTAAGAATTGGGGTTAATTGGGGCTCTCTCGATCAAGAGGTCTTAAAACGTCTGATTGATGAGAATAATCAGAAGAAGAATCCCCTAACTAATGATGAATTGATGTGTGAGGCGATGATTGTCTCAGCTCTGGAGAGTGTCGCTTTTGCAAATGAGCTTGGTATGGGGAATGATAAAATTCTCCTCTCCGTTAAGGTGAGCCAAGCGCAGCAACTTATCTCTGTTTACCGCACTATCGCCACAAAAACAGATCTTCCACTCCATTTAGGATTAACGGAAGCGGGGATGGGGATGAAAGGAATTGTCGCTTCCACTGCGGCACTCGCTCCACTCCTTCAAGAGGGGATTGGTGATACTATCCGCATCTCTCTTACACCTGAACCTAATGCGCCTCGAACAGAGGAGGTCGCTGTAGGAAGAGAGATTCTTCAGAGCCTTCAGATCCGCGCCTTTAGCCCTAAAGTGGTCGCTTGTCCTGGCTGTGGTCGTACAAGTAGCACCTATTTCCAAGAGTTAGCGCAAGAGATTCAAGGGTATGTGGATGATAAAATGCCTCAGTGGAGTGAGCAGTATGAAGGGGCAGAATCGATGATTGTCGCGGTGATGGGGTGTGTGGTGAATGGTCCTGGCGAATCGAAATTGGCCAATATAGGAATCAGTCTTCCTGGTAGTGGTGAGACTCCTGTCGCCCCTGTCTATATCAATGGTGAGCGTTCAGTTACCTTAAAGGGGGAGCGCTTAGCAGATGATTTTAAAGCGATTATCGATCGTTATGTCGAAGAGAATTACCCTATAAAAGAGAGAGAATTGAGCTAGTTTATGTGTGAAGAGAAGAGAGCAGTAACTGAAGAGATAACCCCTAAACGGCATCGTGAAATTAAGAGCTTTGTACGTAGAGAGGGGCGCTTAACACGAGGGCAGGAGCGGATTCTCTCCGAAAGCCCCTACCTTATCGATCATAGCGCTGTGGGGAGGATCTGGGATTTAGATCAACTCTTTAATCGTAAAGGGGCGCGCCGAACCTTAGAGATCGGGTATGGTGATGGAGCCTCTTTTGTTGAGATGGCTCAAGCCGCGCCTGAAGAGGATTTTTTAGGGTTAGAGGTTCATCGTCCTGGTGTGGGAAGAATGTTGCTGGAGGTTGAGCGGTTAGGATTAACCAATATCCGCACTATCGATTATGATGCGGTTAAAATTATTGATGAAGCGCTCCCAGAGGCCTCTATCGATCGTGTGCAGATCTTCTTTCCCGATCCATGGCATAAGAAACGTCACAATAAACGGCGGATTATTCAGCCTGAATTTATTAAAAAATTGGCGCGCATCATTCCAAAAGGGGGGCAAGTCTGCCTCGCTACTGATTGGGAGCCATACGCTGAGCATATGATGGAGGTGATGAGCGCCTCTCCCGATTTTAAGAATAGTGTTGATGGATTTATCCTCAATCAGACGCATCGCCCCACCACAAAATATGAACGGCGTGGATTGCGTCTTGGTCATGGCGTGTGGGATCTGGTCTTTATTCGTCAATAAATAGAGGAGTCACGACTTCATGAGGCTTAAAGAGTGGGGAATAGCAACGCTTCTTCTGATTCAAGCAAGTTACGCTGATATCTATATGTATGAGGATGAGTTTGGGCAGAAACACTTTGTCAATAAGCCTGTTGAGCATGGACGATTGGTACAGGGTGTCTCCCCAATCTCAACGCTCGATGATCATGAAGATGTGCAAAAATTATTGAGCGCGCCTCGATTTAGTCGAGAAGTCTCAATGCATGGAGATGCTAATGCGTTTGTGGGGCATTTTCCTAAACCTTTCTCTCTTCGTGGGGAGGAGCGGAAAAACTTCACCAATATCTTAGAGATGCAGATGAATCTACAAGCGCATCTTCCTAAAACGATCGGTTTTGCTAATCGCTCCCTCTATGAGCCCTATATCGATCAGATTGCACGACAGCATGGAATCCATCCAGCCCTTATACATGCGGTGATCTCTGTAGAGTCAGCTTATAATCCTAATGCGCTCTCTCATGCAGGGGCTCAAGGTTTAATGCAGCTAATGCCTGCAACTGCGCGCCGTTTTGGGGTGACAGATGCGTATGATCCCATTCAGAATATTCAAGGGGGGGTAACCTATCTTCGCTTTCTACTCGATAAGTTTGAAGATCTCTCCTTAGCACTTGCAGGATACAACGCAGGTGAGGGGAATGTGATGAAGTATGGTAATAAAATTCCTCCCTTCAAAGAGACTCAGCAATATGTCCCCCGTGTTTTAGGGTATTATCAGAAATATTTAGCTGAAGGGCGCTATTAATTCTTATTTATACTCATAAAAAAACCGACCCAATTTAGGGTCGGTTTTTTATTTTCTACTCAAATATTACGCTTCGTAACGAATCTCTAAAATCGTATACTCAATGCGCCCGCTCTCTAAATTGAGGATGATAGAATCATCCAACCCTTTTCCAATCAAAGCACGGGCAAGAGGGGAGTTAACAGAGATATAGGTGGGGGCGTGATCAAATTCATCACTTCCGACAATCCGAATCTCACGCTCTTCTCCCGCTTCATCTTCCAGCAGAACGTAAGCGCCAAAATAGACTCGATCTCTATTGGGGGGAAGATCACGCACAACCGTTAAATCGCCAAGACGTTTGCTTAAAAAACGGATGCGACGATCAATCTCTCGAAGCTGCTTCTTTCCATATTGATACTCCGCATTTTCAGAGCGATCCCCAAGTGCAGCTGCTTCACTAACCGCTTGAGTTACTTTGGGGCGTTTATCTTTCCAGAGATAATCGAGCTCTTTTGAGAGTGCTTCAAATCCTTGTGGAGTAATGTAATTCATCTAAATGCTCCTATTGATTCCCATTCTTATCATTACGACGACGTGAATTTCGGCGAGGATTGCGCTGATTGCCCCGATTATTATTCTCTGTCTGATTGGGCATCTCCTGTGTAAAGATCGCCTCTAAAGGATCGCTATTTGGATTAAAGCGGCGACGTTTATTGATCTTGGCGATATTCATCTCAAACGAATCCTCTCCAAAGGGGAGTCGATTTTCGTTCACAATATCTACATGGTTGAAGTTGGGCTCTTCTACCACTTTAGGGGCTCTCTTTCTCCGCTCTTGGCGCGGTTCTGGGCGCTCTCTTTGTGGCTGATTTCGGTTATTTCGCTTCTTACGCTCAGGCTGGCGACGCTCTCTCTCCTCTTCCTGTTGCTGCTTCTGCTCAACCGCTCTCTCCGCTGGAGCGCGCCCTTTACTATTTCGCTCCCGTTGACACTGATTTCGTGGGTGCTCAGCTCTAAAGAGATTCACCTTGAGCTCTTCACCACACTCTGCTAAGAGGCTCTCAATCCAGACACGCTGATTCTCTGTTGCAAGTACCATTCGCTCATTTGGAGTAAAAGCTGCGGTAGTCTCTTTAATAAGATTGATCAATTCAATATAGAGATCGGGGAGATCGTAGATGATTAAAAAGCTACTTTTAGGGACTGATTCAACAATTTTAGGGAGACACTCCTCCAGAATCACAAGAGCGGTCATCCCTTGATTAAATTCAGAAACAATCTTCTCCTCAACCTGTTTTGAGGTGCGCTTATGGATAATTTTGGTACGAACGCCCCCTTTTGTGAGGTAGATCTGCAGCGCCCGCGCCTCATGGAAGTGCTTTACAATAATGAGTGATTGTCGATCTTCCCGCTTACTCAAAAGATCTCTTAAATATTGACGTTTAAAATTGCCATTTAAGAGCGGAATATCGATTATTTCACTCTTTAAGGAGTGATTTTTATCCTCTTTCTCTCTCTTCTCTTTAGAAGAGGTGATCGGCTCTTGCTGTTTACTAGATTGCTCTATTTTTTTAGGTTGAGAGATGATCGCTTTAGACTCATCACTCTCCTGCTTAATGAGAGGTTTTAAATCTTTAATCTTCTGTTGGAAAAGCCAGCGGTTCTCTTTTTGCTTCTCTTGCAAAGAGCGCTCCATTCGCTCCATTAACGGATTAATCTCAAGAGGGATTAGCGCAATCTTCTTCTCTCTTAGGTGTGCAATATGGCGCCTTAAGAGTGTTTCTCCCGCTAAGAGTAGAGATTCGCTATTTTTTGGCTCGTAACAGAGATAGTCAAAATTCTCCCCAATAGTGGCCCACCAATCATCATGCAGATTTAGATGGTAGAGCGTTGTAATAACAATGGGGGAGCTCATCTCATCTAAAGAGTGGTGATGGTGAGGGAGAAGAAGGGTAGCTAGGGGCTCTTTTTTAAATTGCTCCTGCTCCTTTTTACTGTAAGGGGACTCTTTCGCAAAGGGGAGCAGATTAATGATATCTCTTAAGAGAAAGGCATCTTCAATACGATTAACCATTAAGAGCGCACGTTGATTATTAGGCGCTAAGGCGTAAGAGAGAAGGGAGAGAGCAGGGAGAAGATCGGGGAGTTGGTCGTTATCGAGAGGAGGGGGGGCATCCGTTAGAGCGATGGCTAAACTTAAACGCGTCTTCACCCGCGCCGATAATTCCCCCCAGAGTGAGGCGTAACTTTCATATATCGAACTAGAACTCATATTTATACTCTATTTAATTGGTCTCTTTATGTTGAATTATCCGTCAATAGTTCTGCTTCGGAGCATCACACGATTAAAATTCTTCTTATTAAAATATGGCTCACATTAAGCCTATCATTTATACAAATCATTCAATAAATTTGGAGATCTTCACCCATTGAATCTTAAATGGGTGGCTAAATCGCGCCAAAGAAGAGAATCAAAACGGATCTTCTTATTATAATTATATGCTCCCCTAGAATTATGGTTAGTGGGGCATCTTAAAGATTGAAGGGCGCAAAATAGCGGGGATTAGACAGCGCTTCCCCGTAAAATTTCACCTTTATAAGCTAGCATAAAAAGGCTAGAATGCAAAAGATTAATCACCGCTCAATTTATCAACGCTTTGAGTCACTATTATAGAATAGCCCCGCAATTTGGGCAGGAGATCTCTTATGAAAAAGATTTGGTTTTGGACAAAGTTTTCCCTAGGCTTCCTTCTGGTTGCTCTCTTCTTCATCCTCTTCTTTCAAAATCGTGGCGTGGTGATTAATGACCTTAACTATATTTTCGGCTCAGTTGAATCGATTTCACTAAGCACCCTTATCTTAATTACCTTTGTGGCTGGTGCTATCTTCAGCCTCATCTTAACGTTGTTGATTAATATCCCTCTCTTTGTAAATCGTTTAAGTGATAAACGAAAGATTGATCAGCTAGAGCGGGAGCTTGCAACCGTTAAAGAGAACTCCACAATCTAAAATAAAAATAGCCCCTTTTAATGATGATCTACTTAGCTGCAGATATTTTATAGATGTTGGAGTATATCTGGGTTCTTCTCCCGCTTGGTCTTTTGATTGGCTGGTTAGCGGCAAAACAGGAGGGAAAGAGACGCCATAACTTTTTACAGCAACTCAATCTGCGCTACTTTTTAGAAGAGGGGCGAGAGAGAGAGGAGGCGCATCAAGAGATTATCACAAGAGCGGGAGATGAGGCGGCGCGCTTCTCCCTCATCTTAGGGGATGCCTTTAGAGCGCGTGGTGAGATCGATCAAGCGATTAAATTGCATCGCTATGTTTTGGAGGAGAGCCGCTATCCTGAAACCATTGCACAAGCTCATTACGCTTTAGCTCAAGATTATTTAGCGGGGGGGTTCTTCGATCGTGCAGAATCTGGATTGATTCTGATGAAGAAGAACCCCGATTTTAGGGATGAGGCGCTACGTCTTCTCGCAAAGCTCTATCAGCAACAGCGCCTTTGGGATGAAGCGTTAAAATCGTATCGAGCGCTAAAAGAGCCTCTTCAGAAAGAGCGGATGATTATGGCACATCTTCTTTGTGAAAAAGCAGAAAAAGAGGCGAAATCTCATAATAGCGCTTATCCGTTAATTGCTCGTTGGCTCGATGAAGCGACAGAGTATGACCCCGATCTTATTCGCCCCTCAATGATTCGTACCCGTCTTCTAATTAAAGAGGGGCGATTTGAAGAGGCTTTTGAGACCATTAAGCAGATGGAAGCGCACCGTAGCCCTCTCTACTCTTTGATGATTCCTCTCTTTGCTTCTCTTGCAAGCCGCTTAGATAGATTGGAGGAGTATGAGCGCTGGTTAACGCGCCTCTCACTTGGGCGTACCGATTTTGCCTATAAAATTGCGATGACTCATCTTCTAATTGAGCACTCCTCCTTTTTAGAGGGGCTTGTCTATCTAAAAGATGCCCTCTACGAAACTCCAAATCTTGAAGGGTTAATTCTGCTTTCAAAACTTCAGAAGGTGAAAGAGAGATTAGAGGAGAGTAAAAGTGGAGAGAGCCGATATCTCTATGATGATTTTGGCTTAATGCGCCATATATTGGAGCATCGCATCGATAGATATGCACAATTTAAGTGCAGATCTTGCCACTTTTCGACTCAAACACTCCATTGGCAATGCCCAAGTTGTGAGGAATGGAACACATCAACACCAGTATCAGATATAATAGCGCTCAAAAATCGTTAAGATGATTTATCTACCTATTGATAAAGCTGTAGATAGGTAGAACAGCTTTTTATCTAAAATAATCTATAGATCGACATTATTAGTGAGGAATTAGAGTTATGATGACTGCCGATAAAATTAAAGAGCTCATTACTAAAGGCTTAACTTGTGAGCATATTGAGGTTCGTGGAGATGATGGACGCCACTTTGAGGCGTTGGTCGTTAGCTCCGAGTTTGAAGGGTTAAATATGCTTGCGCAGCATCGTAAAGTGTATGAAACGTTAGGAGATCGCATGGAGAAAGATGAGATTCATGCGCTCTCGCTAAAGACCTATAAAGCGTCGGAGTGGGGGCAAGCATGAGTCGAGTAACGCCTGCGCGTGAAAAATTGCTCGTAGAGGGGAATGGCCCTTTAGTGGGATCGGTAGAGGCAAGTGGTGCAAAAAATGCTGTGCTTCCTATCCTAGCGGCAACAATTCTCGCCTCTGAGCCTGTCACATTACATAATGTCCCCTCACTACAAGATGTCACCATTCTTCTTGAGCTTTTAGAAGATCTTGGGGCTAAAGTTGAGTATAAAAATGGGAGCGCTACGATCGATCCCCGCTCCATCACAAAGGTGCGGGCAGGGCATGAACTTGTTCGCTTAATGCGCGCCTCTATCTTAGTCTTAGGGCCGCTTCTTGCTCGCTTTGGTGAGGCGGAGGTCTCCCTTCCTGGAGGATGCGCTATCGGTAGTCGCCCTGTGGATCAACACCTTAAAGGGATGGAGGCACTCGGCGCGAATATTGAATTGGTGAATGGATATGTTCACGCAACAGTTCCCAATAAGCGCTTAAAAGGGGGCAGTTACACATTTGATATGGTTACAGTAACAGGCGTTGAGAATGTCTTAATGTCTGCGGTTCTCTCAAGTGGTGTGACCGTTTTAGAGAATTGTGCGCAAGAACCTGAAGTTACCGATCTTGTTCGTATGTTGAACCGATTAGGAGCTAAAATTGAAGGGGAAGGGACGAGCCGCCTCACTATTACAGGCGTTGAGAAACTCTCAGGGGGTGAATACACCATCATGCCTGATCGCATTGAGATTGGAACTTATCTCGTTGCAGGCGCGATGACCTTTGGGGATGTAACGGTTGAAAAATGTGATCCAACCCATCTCGATGCAGTGACAGAAAAGTTGATAAAGGCGGGGAATATTATTGAGACAGGGGGGGATTTTATCCGCATCACTAATCCCAGTAAATCTTTAAAAGCGGTTAATCTACGAACCGCCCCTTATCCACTCTTTCCAACAGATATGCAGGCACAATTTATGGCGATGGCTGCGATCTCAGAAGGGGTAACGACTGTTGTGGAGACGATCTTTGAAAATCGCTTCATGCATGCAAACGAGTTGATGCGCATGGGGGCGAATATTCAGATTGAGGATCGAATGGCGATCATTACAGGGCGCCCACGTTTAACAGGTGTAGAGGTAACTGCAACCGACCTACGCGCCTCAGCTGCGCTTGTTCTTGCAGGGCTTGTTGCTGATGGAACAACAAAGATAGGGGAGCTACATCACCTTGATCGAGGTTATGATTCCATTGAAGAGAAGCTCACAAAACTTGGTGCTAAAATTGAGCGAATTATTGAGTAGTTGATAATAATTTACTCTTAAAGAGCAGAAAGCCCGATATATAAATATCGGGCTTTTTTATTAATCTCTTTCCTGCCGTTTATGGTGCGTGATTCTCTAAAAGGTGCTCAATATGTTCAATAAATTGAGCTTTACTCACACTCCCCACAATACGATACCCTTCAAGCTCTCGCCCATCTTTATCAAAAAAGAGGTAAGCGGGAGGGCCGTAGAGATTAAAATGTTTTAACAATTGCTGATCTGCTTGATCATTTGCGGTTACATCGGTCATTAAGAGTTGAATCGGTGCTAATGATTGCTGTACCTCTTGCTGACTAAAGACATGCTTCTCCATCTCTTTACAAGCAACACACCAATCAGCATTAAAATCGAGCATCGTAATGCGTGAATCATTCGCTAATGCTTGATTTAGCCCATTGATTCCCTTCACCTCTGAAAATAGAGGAAGATCGATAGGGCGCTGCGCTTCGTTGATCGATTGAATACCGAAGATCAAGGTTAATAGAGCGAGTGCTCCAAAAAAGAGCCGACCTGCCTGATTATTTGCAAGATAGATGATTAACCAGATAGCGGTAGCAAGAGAGATAAGAGCATAGAGCATCTGTTCCCAGTAGTTGCTAAGCGTGCGACCAAAGAAGTAAGCGGCGAGCCCAAGAAGCATAAAACCGAAGAGCGTCTTCACCTGATTCATCCACATTCCCGCTTTTGGCAAAATATGCCCTGATGATGCTCCTAAGAGGAGAAGAGGCATCCCCATCCCGATACTCATACTAAAGAGCGCAGTTGCACCGAGGAGATAATTTTGCGTCTGAGCGATCAGCCCAATAATTCCAATTAAAGGAGCGGTAACGCATGGGCCTACGATGAGTGCTGAGAGCATCCCCATAATCGCAACTCCCTTATAGCTCTGCTCTTTCTGCTGTTCGCTACTTAAACGATTGAGGCGATTCTGAATAAAGGAGGGCATCTGTAGCTGATAGACATCAAACATACTCAATGCTAGAAGAACAAAGATAATCGCAAAAGCGGTTAGGAAGTAGGGGTGCTGCAGATAGGCGGAGAGCCCCTTTCCTAAGTGAGCTGCAAGCACACCAAGAAGGGTGTAGACAAAGCTCATCGCTAATACATAGACAAGAGAGGTGATAAAGCCTTGTCGTGCTGAAAGAGGCGCGCCATTTTTACTCTGACTCGTTAAGATTCCCGAGAGAATCGGCAACATCGGGAGTACACAAGGGGTAAAGGTGAGTAGCAGTCCTAAAAGAAAGAAGAGGGGGAGCGCTAAATATTGATGATCCATTAGATATTGTGTTAATCGATCATGCTCACCAAGCGGAGCTGGAGCAATCTCCTTCTCAGCTTCTGCTTTTAAGGGTTCATCTCTTACGATATTGGGGTTGATGGTTAGCCTCTTCTCCCACGAAAATGGGGCATAACAGAAGCCACTCTTCGCACACCCTTGCCCATCAATTGTAAAGTGGAGAGTACCAATCTCATCAAGATCTCCATCTAGAAGCAGTGACATGGAGAAAGAGTGATCATAAATCTCCTGTTCACCAAAAAATTCATCACTATGATTTCTCCCTTTTGGGAAATCTGCTTCAAGAATCTCTACCCCTTCATTGAGAATATTGAGAGAGATCTTCTCTTTATAGAGATAATAATTGGGGTTAATATCCCAGATTAAATTGACTCTTTTTGCTGAAAGATCATCCAAAAAAAATTGAGGATCGAACGCTTCATGGGGGGGAAGTAACTCATCTTTCTCGATTCCACGCTCCATTTTTTGCCCTAATTGTGAGCGCTCTAAAAGAGAAGATTGCGCAAAAGAGGGGAGTGAGAGCGTAATTGCCAAGATTAAAAGGGCAATAGCACCCCCTAATCTATTGAAAATATATTTATCTACGAGTCGCATAATATTGACCTATTTTAATGATTATGAAAAAGGTGAAATGTTGCCTTAAATTAGCATAGATTTGTGAAATTACTTTCATTAAAAAACTTTTGACATTCAAGAATCGGTCGCTATAATAGTCCACATTCTTTGCGGGAATAGCTCAGTTGGTAGAGCACAACCTTGCCAAGGTTGGGGTCGCGAGTTCGAGTCTCGTTTCCCGCTCCAGATTTAAAAGCTGAAGATTATAACAATCTTCAGCTTTTTTTATTGCTCACTATTTTTATAAAAAATGGATAATTTTTATCTGTTGCCTAATAGGGAAAAGCTCGGCACAATAAATTTTTACCCATTCTCTCCCCGTTAATAATAATGAAAAAGGGGAGATATTAATCAAGGAGGATTTATGACGCAGTCAAGCAAGGCGAATATTCATCAAACATTAAATGGAGAGGAGGATATTTCGCTTCTCTCTAATGCTTTCGGTTTTTTACGATTCCCTCTCAATTTTCACCCCTACCAGTCAGAGGCTGATTGGGTGATTACAGGTGTCCCTTTCGATATGGCTACATCGGGGCGCGCAGGGACTCGTCAAGGGCCTGAAGCGATTCGCCGAGTCTCCACCCATTTAGCGTGGGAGGGAAACCGTTGGCCGTGGGATTTTGATCTTCGTGAGCGCCTTAAAGTGGAAGATTGCGGTGATCTCGTCTTTAGCTGGGGGGATGCGCGGGATATGAGTGAAAAGCTTGAATCGCACATCGATCAGCTATTAACCAACGGAAAGCGGGCCTTTAACTTTGGAGGGGATCATTTCATTGCGCTCCCTTCAATTCGTGCACATGCAAAACATTTTGGAAAGATGGCACTTATTCAGTTTGATGCGCATACCGATACTTATAGCAACGGCTCTGAATTTGATCATGGAACGATGTTCTACCATGCGCCTAAAGAGGGGCTGATCGATCCAACTCACTCCGTACAGATCGGTATCCGAACAGAGTATGATGCCTCTCTTGGATTTAATGTAATTGATGCAGCAAAAGCGAATGATACGCCAGTTGAGCAGCTGGTTGCTGAAATTATTGAGACAGTTGGGGATCTTCCAGTCTATCTCTCATTTGATATCGATTGTTTAGATCCAGCATACGCTCCAGGCACAGGAACCCCTGTCATTGGTGGCTTAAATAGCGATCGAGCGCTTAAGCTCTTAAGAGGCCTTGCTCCTTTAAATATTGTTGGAATGGACTTAGTAGAGGTCTCTCCCCCCTTTGATCAGAGTGAGATTACAGCATTAGCAGGGGCAACGATCGCTCTTGAGATGTTACATCTACAGGCGGCAAAATTAGGTAAATAAAAAGCACTACTGTATAGTAGCGCTAAATTTGATCAATTTGCATGGGTGAGGCTGTATGAGCTTAGCTCCTTTTGGAGCGACCACTCCCATAATCCTCATACACGCCCCACCGCCAAACATATTATAGTCAATACCTTAAAATTTTAGAGTGTTTTAAGGTATTTTTTTGCCTATTTTTTAATAGTGAGTTGATTTAACCACTCTCTTACTCTTTCTGTAAATAGCTTAGGCTTCTCTTCAGGGAGATAGTGATCTGCTCCATTAATCACCACTAAATTTCTCTCTTTACGATGCCGCGCTAAAACATCTGATGCGATGGTAAAGATGGGGCGCGTTAACTCACCTCTAATAATCAAAATATTTTGTGGAAGAGCTTCAATCTCTTCACCGCTGATCGATTTTGGTGTTGCTTGAGAGAGGAGAAGGGGGAGTGTGTGGAGATTATCCCGCTTGATAATCTGTAGCATCGCTCTCTGCTCCTCTAATCCATGTTCATTCTCTCCTACAGTACAGGCGTGAATAAATTGATCAGCCGCTTCAACCCACTGCTCTTTTCGGAGAGAGCGAATGACAGGAGCCATCATTTTAGTAAGATCTCTACTGTAGAGTGCCATCTCCTCATCATTAATGCCGTAACTTGGAACCATTGGTTCATAAAGTAGAATTGTACCGATAAGATCGGGACGCTCTTTAGCAGCAAGAAGCGCTACATGCACACTATAAGACCAAGCAACAAGGGTGATATTACTTAGGGAGAGCGCCTCACAAAAATGGATCAATTCCTTCTTATGCCGCTCTGTATTGAATTGATCGGCAGGCGTGTTGACGCCATCCATCCCAAAACCACCCATTCGGTAAGCGATCGTTCGATACTGATCTGAAAGCAGATCACAATGGGTCTGATAAATTCGGTGATCGGAGAGGATTCCATGCATTAAGAGGAGTGGCGCGCCATCCCCTTGATCATAGTAGGGGATACTCGCTCCATCGATTGTAATACTATATTCCATCATTACTTGCGGACTCCTAAAGTCTATTTATTGAGGTAGGGGATTAGCATAATATAGAGCATAAAAAATCGGCACTTCTTGCTCACAATAGAGTCAAGCGGTACCGACTTTACAATACGTCAATTAATGGTTAATTGAGTTGCAGATACTCATTGAAGTCTGGTTGCTCAATCAATTTTATCAGTGCAGAGGTTAGCTGATTAAGCTCCTCTTTGCTGATAATAAAGGGGGGCATTATATAGATCAGTCTACCAAAGGGGCGAATCCAAACCCCTTCATCCACTAAAAACTGTTGTACTCGATCTTGCAAAATAGGGTGGGTGAGCTCAACGACGCCAATCGCACCTAAGACCCGCGCCTCTTTCACAAAAGGAGCACCATTTAAAGGGAGTAACGCCTCTCTCAATTGCTCCTCAATTATCGCTACATTTGAACGCCAATCAATCTCTTGAAGAAGGGTAAGAGATTCAATAGCCACAGCGCAAGCGAGCGGGTTTCCCATAAAGGTGGGGCCATGCATGAAGCATTTTGCCTCACCATTACTGATAGTATCAGCAACGTGGCGGGTTGTTAAGGTCGCTGAGAGGGTTATATATCCCCCTGTCAGCGCTTTTCCTAAGGTCATAATGTCAGGTTGAATATCCGCATGATCGCAGGCGAATAACTCACCTGTGCGGCCAAAGCCTGTCGCAATCTCATCAGCAATGAGTAAAATTCCGTAATGATCACACTGCTTACGAAGATATTTAAGATAGTTAGGGTGATACATCCGCATTCCGCCAGCGCCTTGAACGATCGGTTCAACAATCACAGCACCGATCTTTTTATGCTCTTTTTCAAAGAGCTGATCGAGCTCGTCGGTTGCCTTCTCATCCCACTCATCATCAAAACCGATGGTGAAGAGGGGGGCAAAGAGATGCTCAGGAAGATACCCCTCATAGAGAGAGTGCATTGAATTTTTAGGATCACACACCGACATCGCCCCAAAAGTGTCACCATGATATGCGTGTGTTAAGGAGAGGAATTTATGACGTTTCTCCCCTCGAGCGTGCCAATATTGAAGCGCCATCTTCATGGCAACCTCTACCGCAACAGAGCCAGAATCGGCAAAGAAGAGACACTCTAAACGATCAGGGGTGATCTCAATCAATTTTTTTGCAAGATCAACAGCAGGCTGATGGGTAATTCCCCCAAACATCACATGAGAGAACGA
>JASLFR010000056.1 GCA_030150565.1 Cardiobacteriales bacterium
CCAAGATAAGCGACATTGAGCGGCTTCTCCATCGAAAGACAGACAGACATAATTTCACGAAAAAGGCGGGCGATCTCAACATCACTAATCGGCCCCTCATTTTGCGCCATCTTATCAGCAAGAATCTGCGCTTCCCGCTCAGGGCGGTACATCTCTGTATCTCCCGCTGCGATCTTAATTGCGCCGATTGCTTCTGCTGCGGTTGCACGCTCATTGAGAAGTTTCAATATTGCTCGGTCACAGCGGTCGATTATTTGACGATAGTGATCAATATCCTGTTTTACATCATTTTCACGCTCAGTGCTCTTTTGCGTACTCATTCTTCTTCCCGTAATATTATAATAGATAGGGTACTCCTCAAGGAGGGTAGCTCCTCATTAAGGTATAGAAAGCATAAAAAAATGTCTACAAAAAGGAAGGCGATCATGGCTCGACAGATTATTACGTTTGAAGGGGCGACCCCACAATTGGGTGAGCGAGTTTTTGTCGCCCAATCAGCAGAGATTATTGGGCGCGTTACAATTGGGGATGATGCCTCTATCTGGCCAAAAGTTGTGATTCGGGGTGATGTGAATGAGATCACCATCGGGGCACGAACCAATCTGCAAGATGGGGTGATCGTTCATGTGGCTAATGAGAAGGTGGATGGGCATGGGTACGCCACTATTATTGAATCGGATGTGACAGTTGGTCACGGCGCGCTTCTTCACGGCTGTTACATTGGGGAGGGGGCGTTGATTGGGATGAGGGCGACATTGATGGATGGCTCTCGGGTAGAAAAAAATGGCATTTTAGGGGCAGGTGCGCTGCTCGGTCCTAATAAAGTTGTAGGGGAGGGGGAGGTCTGGGTTGGGGCTCCTGCAAGGCGTGTTCGTACCTTATCGATGGAGGAGCGGGAAGAGCTCTACCAATCAGCGGCTCAATATGTGATTTTGAAAGATCGGTATCGCGCTGAAAAAGCACTTTAATTGAATCAATGAGAAACGGTGCATTCTTAGCATATTTTATGCAAAAAGGATATAATGGCGCTCTCCCTTTTATGGGAGAAAACCGAGGGTAGACGGATTTTAATCAAATATTGATAAGTGAAGAATATGGCGAAAGTATTAGTGGTGGATGACTCAAAAGTCCAAAAAATTACAATGCAAGAGTATCTTGTTGCAATGGGGCATCAAGTGGTCGAGGCGAGTAATGGTAATGAAGGGGTTGAGATGGCTGAAAAAGAGCGTCCTGACCTTATTTTGATGGATATCATTATGCCCGATCTGAATGGGTTTCAAGCGGTTCGTAAATTGAAGCGACTCGATACAGTGAAGCACATTCCTGTTATTATGGTGAGCACTAAGAGTATGCGGGTTGATCAGATCTGGGCGCAACGACAAGGGGCGGCAGATTACATTACAAAACCGATTGACCGAAAAGAGTTTGAAGAAAAAGTTAGTAAATATATCATTAAGTAATCGATAGTTATCAAATTATAAGGTTTACCATTTCATGAAATTAACCATTCAGCGCGAAGAGTTATTGACGCCTCTTCAGGCGATTATTGGCGTGATTGATCGTTCTCAAACAATGCCTGTGTTGGCGAATGTCAAATGTGTCGCGAGTGATGATGAATTGATTCTCACGACCACAGATCTTGAGATTGAGCTAACCTGTGCGCTTCCCCATATTCCAATTGAATCAGGTTCTACCACTCTTCCAGCCCGTAAGCTTGTAGATATTTTAAAAGCGTTACCGCTCCATTCAGAGGTCAATATTACTGTTGAGGAGGAGCGAGCAACGATTACTGCAGGGCGCTCCCGCTTTGTGTTGAGTTGTCTTCCTGCGACTGAATTTCCCGTTCTTGATGATCTTATCTTCGATACCACGTTAACTCTACCTAAACGTGATCTTCGCCGTATTATCGAAAAGGTGAGCTTCTCTATGGCGGTGAATGATGTCCGCTTCTTCTTAAATGGGATGCTGCTCGATATTAAGAATGAGAAAGTGGCTGGTGTGACTACCGATGGTCACCGCCTCTCCGCTACTTATCTTACGCTTCCTGAATCTACCGAGATGGAGCGCCAAATCATTATTCCCCGTAAAGCGATCGATGAGCTCTTGAAATTGGTGGAGAATGAGTCTGCTCCCCTCCATCTTGAGTTGAGTGATAATCATCTACGGGTGGAGCTAGGTGGCATCACTTTCACCACAAAATTGATCGATGGAAAATTCCCCGATTATCGCCGAGTGATTCCTGAGTTGGGTGATCTTATCGTTGTTGCGGATCGTTTAGGATTGATTGAAGCGCTTCAGCGGGCATCTGTCCTCTCTCAAGAGCGTTTTAGAGGGATTCGATTCACCCTTTCAGAGTTTCTCCTTAAACTTAATGTGAATAATCCTGAGCAAGAGCAGGCGGAAGAGGAGATTGAGGTGAATTATCAAGGGGAGGAGTTTGCCACTGCCTTTAACGTCACCTATCTGATCGATGCGTTGCGTGCACTTGATGATGATATGGTTCGCTTAAGTTTTACCGCTATCAATTCAAGCTGTCTGATTCAAAATTCAGAAGGGGAAGAGTCGCAATATGTTGTGATGCCGATGCGCCTTTAATCGGGAGAGATAGTGATTATTCGCTCTTTAGCAACGACACAATTTCGTAATCTTGCGGAGCAGAAGCTGCAGTTTCATCCGCAGATCAATATTATTTTTGGACAGAACGCCTCAGGAAAGAGCTCTCTTCTTGAGGCGCTCTTTTTTTTGGGGAATACTCGCTCTTTTCGAACGCATCGATTACAGCAGTTGGCCCATTTCGATGCCCCCTTTTTTCGCCTAGTGGCAGCGCTCGATGATGGAGGGGGAGAAGAGATTTTAGGTATTGAGCGAAATGAGGACTCCTTTCTGATTCGGCTCAATGGGGTATCGCTTAATCGCCGTTCTGAATTAGCAAAGCGTCTCCCTATTCTCTTTGTTGGGCCTGATTCTGGAGTACTGCTTGCTCAGTCTCCTCAACATCGTCGGCAGTTTCTTGATTGGGGGCTTTTTCAGAATGATGAGCAGTACCACTCCATTTGGCTTCGTTATGAGAAATCTCGCAAACAGCGTAATGCTGCGCTCCGTCTTCAATATCCTGATGGAGTATTGGCGGGGCTTGAACAACCCCTTGCTGAATCGGGAATGGCGATTACAGAGGCGAGAATCGATTTTATTGAGGCGTTATCGGAGCGAATCTCCCACTATCTCACCCTCTTCATTGGGGAAGGGGAGTGGAAGCTCCATTATCGAAAAGGGTTTAGCGAGAAGAATTTAGAGGGGCAGTATGCAAATCATAGAGAGAGTGAGCGTAAGCAAGGATTTACCCATTCAGGCCCCCATCGAGCCGATTTTGTACTCTTAAGAGATGGGATCTCTGTCGCTGATTTCTTCTCACGCGGGCAGATGAAGCTAGCAACGATCGCCTTAACCTTAGCTCAGATCGATTACTACTACCACCATAAGGGGAAGCGGACGATTCTTCTTTTTGATGATTTAAGTGCAGAGCTCGATCAGGAGCGGCGCAAGATTTTATTAGAGAGATTATTAGCTCTCGAGACTCAACTTTTTATCACTCTTCTTGAGTTAGAAGAATTTCCAGAAGGGGCCCAAAAAGCGTTGGAATTAGGGGGCTTTGTCTATCAACTTTCCCACGGAAAATCAGAAAAAATGGTATAATATCTGGCTGAATTAGGTAAAAATTTAAGCATGAGGTATTAGCATGACAACAGAGAGTCAATCTCCGAGTATCAAGGTGTTACGAGGGCTCGATGCAGTACGTAAGCGCCCAGGCATGTATATTGGAGATACCGATGATGGCACCGGTCTTCACCATATGGTTTTTGAGGTGGTTGATAATGCCATCGATGAGGCGTTAGCGGGGCATTGTGACGATATTTCTGTCACGATTCATCTCGATAACTCGATTACTGTTGTTGATAATGGTCGCGGAATCCCTGTTGAGATTCATCCTGAAGAGGGGGTCTCTTCGGCGCAGGTGGTGATGACCGTTCTTCATGCGGGTGGAAAGTTTGAAGATAATGCGATTTCAGGGGGGCTTCACGGTGTTGGGGTCTCTGTTGTTAACGCTCTCTCCTCCTCTTTAACGATGACGATCCATAAAGATGGCAAGATTCATCAGCAGGAGTATCAGTTAGGGGAGCCCCAATATCCTCTAAAAGTGATTGGGGAGACGGATAGGAGTGGAACAACTATCCACTTTAAACCGAGTGAGGAGGTCTTCACCAATATCGATTTTGAGTTCGATATCCTCTTTAAACGTCTACGTGAGCTCGCCTTCCTCAATTCAGGACTCCGTATTGTGTTAAAAGATGAGCGGAGTGAGCGGGAGGAGATCTTCGATTATGAGGGGGGAATTCAAGCTTACGTCGAGCTGATTAATAAAAATCGAGCGGCGATCCATAACACAATCTTCTACTGTGATAATCAGAAAGATAATATCAGTGTAGAGATTGCACTACAGTGGACCGATAGTTACCAAGAGAGTGTCTTCTGCTATACCAATAATATTCCTCAAAGTGATGGAGGAACTCACTTAGCTGGTTTTAGAGCGGCAATGACACGCACCCTCAACCGCTATATGCAGGAGGAGGGGCTTTTAAAGAAGGCGAAGGTAACTACTACAGGGGATGATGCGCGGGAAGGATTAACGGCGATCATCTCAGTGAAGATTCCAGGGCCAAAATTCTCCTCTCAGACAAAAGAGAAGCTCGTTTCAAGTGAAGTACGCCCTGTTGTTGAGGGGATTCTCTCCGAACGTTTAGAGGAGTTTCTCCTTGAGCGTCCTGATGATGCAAAAGCGATCACTACTAAGATTATTGATGCAGCTACCGCAAGAGAAGCGGCACGTAAAGCACGAGATAATACCCGCCGTAAGAGTGCACTCGATATTGCTGGTCTTCCTGGAAAGCTTGCAGATTGTCAGGAGAAAGATCCTGCGCTCTCAGAGCTCTTTATTGTGGAAGGGGACTCTGCGGGGGGCTCTGCAAAACAGGGAAGAAGTCGCCGATTCCAAGCGATTTTACCCCTTAAAGGGAAGATTCTTAACGTAGAGCGTGCCCGTTTTGATCGTATTATTCAGTCAGCAGAGATTGGAACGCTCATTACAGCGTTAGGGTGTGGAATTGGGCGTGATGAGTATGATCCTGATAAGTTGCGCTATCACCGCATCGTCATTATGACGGATGCCGATGTGGATGGTGCCCATATTCGTACCCTGCTCTTAACCTTCTTCTATCGACAGATGCGTGAGCTTGTGGAGCGTGGGCATATCTATATCGCTCAACCCCCTCTCTATAAAGTGAAGCGGGGGCGTCAAGAGACCTATATTAAAGATGATGAGGAGTTGACGCTCTATTTCCTCAACAGTGCGCTTGAGAATGGTACATTCCACGTTTCAGAAGGGGCGCCAGCACTCCCTCAAGTTCAGGTTGAAGCGTTAGCGAAGCGACTTTTGAAGGTAGAGGAGATTATTGCTCGTCTTACCCATCGACTGCCAGAAGTGGCGCTCTATCAACTCCTCTCAATGCCCCGCTTGACTCAGGAAGCGCTCCTTAAAGGGGATGTGAAAGAGTGGATGGAGAAGCTTGGCAAGGCGCTCAATAGTGATCAGAGTGAAGGTTCGATGCAGTATCGCCTCTCTTTTGATGATGAACACTCCCGCATTGTGATTACAACGACCCGCTTCAATATTGATGAGCATTACTATATTGATGCCCGCTTTATTGGATCCCATGAGTATGAGCAGATCGCTAAATTAGCAGAATCTCTATTGGAGATTATGGATGAGGGGGCGCATGTTCAGCGTGGGGAAAAATCCTTGAGTATCGAGACCTTTAAAGAGGGGATCGATTGGCTCATTGAAGAGGCAAAACGAGGACAGCAGATCTCTCGTTATAAAGGTCTTGGGGAGATGAATGCTGAACAACTTTGGGAGACAACGATGGATCCCGATTCACGCCGTTTACTGCAAGTGAAGGTTGAAGATGCTGTTAAAGCGGATGAGGTCTTTACGATGTTAATGGGGGATGAGGTTGAGCCTCGCCGTGAGTTTATTGAGGAGAATGCACAGCTTGTTGGTAACTTGGATGTATAGTCACCTCTAAAATAATTGTTTAAGATAAGCCTCTCATTAGAGAGGCTTTTTTAATCTTTAAAATTTAAAGAGGTAACGATGAGTCAGTCACGCCCTAAACCTTGGTTCGATGCTCCTTTTCACCATTTAGAGAGAGGCGCCTCAGTTGCTGTGATTGGGGGAGGATTAGCAGGCGCTTCTACTGCCTATTTTCTTGCTCAAGAGGGGGTGAATGTCACTCTTTATGAGCGAAATAGGCTCGCTTCAGGTGCTTCAGGAAATCCGCAAGGGATGCTCTACATGAAACTCTCCCCCCACGATGAGGTGCAGAATGAACTTCTACTGTCAGGGATTGAGGAGACCCGCTCCCTTTTAAAACGAGTAACTACTCAAGGGCATTTGGTAGAGGGGGAGGATTGGGCGCTTTCAGGGCTATTACAACTCAGTTTTAATGAACGAGAAGCGAAGCGTCATCATGGTGTGGCTACTTTAGAGAGGCGAGATGACGCTCGGTTGGTCGATCGGGAGGAGGCGAGCCATTTAGCGGGGATTCACGTGGAACATGGAGGCCTCTACTTCCCAAAAGGGGGGTGGGTGAGCCCGCCAAAATTGGTGAAAGCGTTAGTCGATCACCCTGCAATTACACTTTGTGAAGAGACGCTGGTGGAGAAGATCACCTATTGCGATTTAAAGCGGGTATGGCATCTCTCAATCGCTCAAGCAGAGTCCCCCTCTTTTGATGGTGTCGTGCTCGCTGTTGCTGATCAGACAGTGAGCTTTTCTCAAGCAGAGGGGCTTCCTCTTCGCAAAAGTCGAGGACAGATCACTCTCTTAGAGCGGGAGAGACTTCAAGCCCCCCATTGTGTTGTGAGTGGAGAAGGGTATATTGCACCCCCGAAAGGGGGAACGCTCTGCTTTGGAGCGACGGTGAAGTTAAGAGATCATGCGTTAGATCTGCGTGATGAGGAGCATTATGAGAATCTATCACTTCTTAAAAAGAACTCAGAAGCACTCTATAGAGCGGTTGGGGGAGAGGCATTAGAGAAGAGCGATTTCGATGGGCGCGCAGCTTTACGCTCTAATGCGATGGGGTATCTTCCCGTTGTAGGGCCACTCTCAAAAGAGATCGATTTTTACCATACCTATCAAGCATTACGTAGTGATGCACGAGCTTATTTGACCGCTCCATGCCCCTATTTCCCCCATCTCTATATCAATGGAGCACATGGCGCAAGAGGATTGATTACAGCCCCCATTTCAGGAAGAGTCGTTGCAAAGATGATGGTTGGAGCGGCATCGCCACTTTCCCAGAAATTGCAAGGGGCGCTCCACCCCAATCGCTTCTATTTTCACAATTTGCGATTTAATAAGGTGGATTCCTCTCTTTTTGAGGATTAAAGAGGGTTCACCTAAAACGTTACTTCTTTATCCTCTATTAGCGGCTCATTCGATAACCGATAAACTCCTCCACCGAATCATATTGGAGAAAGGGGTTTGTCTTGAGTTGATTCGTTAAAGTATCGGTAGCGGAAGGGCCGTAAGCGTGCCCTGTATGGAGTCTCTTTTCAGGGTCGATTTCACGCTTAATCTTCTCAAGAGAGTGGAACATCGCTTCAGGATCGGAGCCGATAAGATCGGTGCGCCCACATCCATCGATAAAGAGGGTATCTCCAGTGATAAGATCATCACTCAACTCAAAGCAGATGGAGCCTGAACTATGTCCTGGTGTGTGCCAAATCTTCGCCTCTACCTCACCAAAACGGAGAATCTCTCCTTCAGTCAGTGCGATGGTCTCTTTAGGGAGAGGGCGAAAAGCGATCGGTAGCTCATCAGCTGAATATTGATTGATAAAATCGAGCTCAACTTTTGAGGCGTAGACAGGAATGTTGAAGTGATCTTTCACCCCATCGACAGCGCTCACATGGTCGTGATGCCCATGTGTAATCCAGATGGCGACAGGAGTCACCCCTAATTTTTTTGTACGTTCGATGAAGTACTCTGTATCCCAAGCGGGATCGATAATTACCGCATTGTTTGTCTCATTCTCAATAATAAAGTGGCTGAAATTTTCGTAACGTTCGTAAACTTCAGATTCAATGCGATAATTTGCCATAATTGATCTCTCCTTATTTGCTGAAAAGGGTGGGAAATTCCTCTTTTGATTGTTAAAAGTATAGAGGATTCTTTTGAGAATGTATGAATCAGAGGTAAAAAAAGAGCACCTATTAGAGGTGCTCTTACTCAATGCTGCTCAATTTTTTAGTGATGTATCATCTCTTTGGGTGCATCCTCTTCTGAATGATGTTGAGGCGCTTCATCCATCATTGAGTGATTCATCTCCCCCTCTTTAGGCATCATCATCTCTCTCCCTCCATGATGACCATGTCCGTGTCCATGTCCCATCTCAGAGAGCCCTTTTAGAGCATCTTTAGTCGATTTTTGACCTGAGCGAATCTGCTCTGTCTCTTGATCGACCTTTTTCGCTTTCATCTCAATTTTATCGCGCGGTGCGATCGTTGCGAGGTAGTAAATTGCCATTGCAAGGATGATTAAGCCCGCTACTGTTCGTACGCTTCTCTTTGCAAAGAAACGGCCAATATAGTTTCCAAAGATTGCAAGACCAATCATCATTGGAAGTGTTCCCAATCCAAAAGCGAACATAATCGCAGCGGAAGTGGTAACTGAACCAGTACCCATAGCAACCGCTAGAGGCCCATAAACCGCACCACATGGGAGAAAGCCCCAGATAAATCCAACAATGTAGGTGCCAAAGGCTGTTTTAATGGGGAAGAAGCGTTGAGCAAACTTCTGAAGAGGTTTCCAGATCACTTGAAACGG
>JASLFR010000081.1 GCA_030150565.1 Cardiobacteriales bacterium
TACGGTGTTTGGGATGAGTCTCCCCAATTTGAAGAGCCACCTTTAAATATTACTGGTCCTGCATCACGTTGGGACTTTAGAGAAGATGACGACAACTACTACGAGCAACCGGGTAAGCTTTTCCGCCTTATGACCCCTGAGCAGCAGCAAGTTCTCTTTGATAATACTGCCCGCAATATGGAAGGTGTTGAGGAGCATATTAAGATTCGTCACATCAACAACTGTTACAAAGCAGACCCTGCATATGGTGAAGGTGTTGCCAAAGCGATGAATATTCCTTTAGAGAAAATCGATAGAAAATAGTCGATACTGTAGAGAGATTTAAATAGAGAAAGAGGAGCACTCTAAAAGAGATGCTCCTCTTTTTTTGTGCCCCTTCTATTAATCCTCCCTTTAAGCGGAAGCGTGCGCCAGAATAACCTCTAAAGAGTAGAAAGGGAGCTCACTCGCCTCCGTCAATCCTACTTGACACATCTTACTCACTGAAACGCCGCAAACAGAAGGATTCTGCTTCTCCCCCCTCTCTTTTACTGTAGGGGCAAAATGGCGAAGACTATTCTGATTCAACTCAGGAAGGGTAATCCCCTTACTTCCTGCAAATCCACAACAATCTACCGCTGAAGGGATCACCTCTTTAGCACATTGCGCCACAATCGTTTCTAACGATTTCTGCAACCCTTTGCGGCTCGTTGTACAGGGCGTATGTAGATAGAGCCGCTCATAGTGAGGTTTTAATGTTAAATGGGGCACAACTTCCGATAAGAGATACTCAACAGGATGGTAGAGCTGTAGACGCTCATCTAATAACCCCTCTCTCTGTAGCTCTACTGCTCTAAGGGCACAGGGTGAATTGTCGAGATAGATAGGAATCACTCCCCCCTCACTCAACTCAACTAATAATTGATTGAGCGCTTCCGCCTGTTTTTGCGCGCCCCGCTCCTCTTTTAGAGAGATAAAAGGTTGCCCGCAACAGTAGCCCCCCATCTCTTTAGGCATAATCGCCTCAATTCCAGCACGCTCAAAGAGCGTTAATGTGTAATCAGCCACTCCGCGCCGCTCTCCAACTTCAGCAAGTGTCCGATTCACACAGGAGAGAAAATAGACCACTCTTCGTTGAGCTATTGTCTCTCTCCGCTTCTCAAGAGAAGGAGCAAGAGCAGGCAACGATTTTGGAATAACTGGAATCCCTTTAAAGAGTTTATGCCCCCACTTTGAGGTGTAATGTAGAGGTTTTTTAAGCGTATGAGCCAACCCCACCCCTCTTCGAAGGCTCTTTTCACTCTTCAGAAAGTTCCCCCCCGCTTTTGCGACCCTTTTTGAGCGATTGAGTGGGCGCAACTGATGCACAAATTGGCCAGTATTGATGCCAACAGGGCAGCGAAGAGAGCACATTCCCGTCTCGGCGCAAGTCTCAATCACTGCATAATTGAATCCTTCTAAAAGCTCATCAATCAGCGCTCTATCCGCCCCCTCCTTCTGGAGTGCCTCAATATTTCGGTAGAGTGAAATTCTTTGGCGAGGCGTTAATGAGAGCCCATTTGAAGGGCATGCAGGCTCACAAAAACCACACTCCATACATGCATTAATCAGCTCATCAGTCACAGGAAGCGGCTTAATCCCCTCAAGATGAAGATTGCCATTATTCGTCATTAATACATCGGGATTAAGGATGCCATCTGGATCGAAGAGCTCTTTAATCTGCCACATAATTTGGTAGATCTCACTCCCCCACTCTCGCTCAACGAAAGGGGCGATATTGCGCCCTGTCCCATGCTCCCCTTTAAGCGATCCCCCAAGCTCAACAGCAACAAGCTCCACCAACGCCTCTAAGAAGCGATTAAATTTATCCCGCTCCTGATCATCCTCCATCAAAGGTGCTAACAGAAAGTGGAGATTCCCCTCAAGGGCATGCCCCATAATCATCGCTTCAGGATAATCGTACTGCTCAAAGAGCTCCGTCAGTTTTAAGACACCCTCAACAAGATGCTCCATCGGAAAGACCACATCCTCTGTAATAATATTTGCCCCCGCTTGACGCGCCTTCGCAGTGATGGGGAGTAGGCCTTTACGCACATTCCAATAATGGGTCGTTATCTTAGGATCTTGCTGAAAATGGGTTGTACCATCTACTTTAAAACGGGAGAGAACCCCCTCAATTACCCCGATATTTTTATCGAGCGCCTCATCACTCTCAGCCATCGTCTCAATTAAGAGCGTGCCTGCATGATGATTGAGTGGAAGGTAGAAAAATGGGGGGAGATCTTCAATCACCTCTCCAACAAAATGGGTCGTTTTTCCATCAAGAAGCTCCACCGCTTCTACAGGCGCTTCACCTCTTAACGCTTGAACCGCACGACAACACTCCTCTAAAGAGTCAAAATAGATAAATGCCGACGCCTTGTGGGGATATTCAGGAACAGTTCTATAGGTGACTTCACTAATAAAGGCGAGCGTCCCTTCAGAACCTACAATAAGGTGAATAAGAATATCTAAAGGATCTTCAAAGTCGATAAGTGCGTTAACGCCGTAACCTGTCGTATTTTTTAGTCGATACTTTGTCGCAATTCGTTCATGCAATACTTCATCAGCTAATATTTTTGCTCGTAACGCTCCGAGCTCAGCTAAGAATTGGGCATGAGAGAGACGAAAAGCAGCGACGCTCTCCTCATCGCCACTATCTAAATAGCTCCCATCTGCAAGGATTAATTTAATCGATTCGATCGTATGGTAACTATTATCCCGTGTGCCACAACACATACCGCTACTATTATTAGCAACAATTCCTCCCACTCGCGCGGTATTGATAGAGGCGGGATCGGGTCCAATCTTTCTCTGATATGGGGCGAGATAGCGATTAGCCTCCCCCCCAATCACCATCGCTCCGAGCCGAATCTTCTCCCCCTCCTCAAGAATCTCCCACTGGTAGAAATCATCACCAAGAAGAACAAGAACGGAAGCAGAGGTTGCCTGCCCTGAGAGGGAGGTTCCCGATGCTCTAAAGGTGAGTGCGACGCTATGTTTCGTTGCAAGCTCCATCAACTTGGGGAAAAGAGATTCACGATGCACCCTCAACACCAGTTGTGGTACATATCGATAGAGACTTGCATCCGTTCCATACGCAAATCGATAGAGTAATTCCCGATAAACCTCTATCCCCTCCATCTTCTCTACACTCTCTGCAAACGCACGATGCGCCGCATCAATCTCATACTGCCCCTTCTTTAGCATCCTTAAACTCCTTCCCTTCTTTGATGATGATTCCACTCTAGCGATTCTATATTGAGGGGATGAATCCCCCTAGTTAGAGATTTTACCGCTTGAGAATCGCTCCTTTTTGCGAAAATCTCCCCATTTTACAGCGCTTTTTTTCCGTGTATGATTGTATCTTTTGCCCCAATTTATAATAAAAGCTGAGGAGCTACTATGTATTACGCTTTAGCCCAACACCGCATTCTGGAGACAGAACGCCTCATTCTACGCCCAATTACCCTCGAAGATGCCGAAGATATGTATGAGTATGCAAGCGATGCTGAAAATGTAGATCGTGTCTTTCCAAGACATCAATCTCTCGAGGAGACCCGCTTCTTAATTGCTATTCTCTTTATGAAAAATCCACTTGGGCATTATGCCATTGAGGAGAGAGCGAGTGGAAAAATGATTGGAACATGTGATATTCGCCCCGATGAAGCAAATGAGAGTGTAGAGCTCGCTTATGCACTGAATAAAAAATATTGGGGGCAAGGGATCGCAACGGAAGCGGCAACAGAGTTGATGCGTATTGCAAAAGAGGCGTTAAAAGCTAAACGAATCTGGGCGATGCACGATATCACCAATCTCGGCTCTGGCCGTGTGATGGAGAAGATCGGCATGGAGAAGGAGGGGATCATTCGCAACTATAAAAATCTCTGTGGTGAGATGAGCGATCAAGCGATCTATAGCTTAGTTTTGCGTGAATAGATGGATCAATTTAAGGAGGAATTTTTTATGATGAATGCAGAAGATCGTTCAAATTACAATTTTCAGAAGATTATTGTTGCGGTGGGGTTTATCCTCTTCGCCATTAAGATGCTCGCATGGTATCTCACCGATTCTGTTGCGATTATGACTGATGCGCTCGAGAGCGTCACTAATGTATTAGCGGGCTCATTTACCCTCTACAGTCTCTACTTATCGGCAAAACCGAAAGATGAAAATCACCCCCATGGACATGGAAAAATTGAGTTTCTCTCAGCAGGGATTGAGGGGACGCTAATTGTTGGAGCTGGTGCGATCATCCTTTTTGAAGCAGTTCGCAGACTCTATATGGGGGGGGCTACACTTCAAAAGCTCGATTATGGTCTCCTATTGGTGGGGATTACTAGCGCTGTTAACTATATTGTGGGGCATATCGCTATTCAGCGGGGGCGTAAAAACAATGTGCTTCCTTTAGTGGCAGGTGGAGAACATCTTAAATCAGACGCATACTCAACCATCGGTTTGATGATCGGGATTCTGCTGATCATGATCACAAAGCAGACATGGATTGATGGAGTTGTTGCTCTTCTTTTTGGCTCAATCATCATCTATACCGGTTTGAAGATTTTACGTGAAGCGGTTGCTGGAATTATGGATGAAGCGGATGAGGATCTTATCGATATCTTTGTTGAAGAGGTGAATCGACACCGCTCTGAAAATTGGGTAGATCTCCATAAAGTTCGCTTTATTAAGTATGGAAATCATGTCCATCTCGATTGTCATCTCACTCTTCCATGGTATTTCACTCTTCGAGAGGCGCACCTTGAGCTTGATAAATTGAGCGCTCTTCTTTCAGAAAAATTTGATGATCGCTACGAGATGTATGTTCATACCGATGATTGTCAGCCCTTCTCCTGCGCTATCTGCCCACTTAAAGAGTGTGTACAGCGGCAAGAGAAATTTATGGGGCTTGTAGAGTGGAATAGTCAAAATGTGGCTGAGGATAAGAAACACTCGGTGGAAGATATCACCCTCCCCTCACCCCATGGAGTTACACTCTAAAATAGAAGTACAATTCTTAAAACGATAAAAAAGCCTTAAGTCGATCAACTTAAGGCTTTTCTTCTTTTAAAACGAATTATCGAGGTAACTCAGGTGGCTCAATCTTAGGGATTCGGCCCGTTAAGGTCTTTAAGAAGGCGATCATCTTCTCAATCTCTTCTGGCGTAAATTCAATCCCTAATTGAACATGCCCCATAATTTTAATCGCCTCTTCAAGAGTCTTCGCCTGCCCATCATGAAAATAGGGAGCCGTTAACTCAATATTACGGAGTGTGGGAACTTTAAAGACGTTACGATCATACTCATCATTGGTAAACTCCTCCCGTCCTCGATGATCACTCTTCGTCTCAAAAGGGTTTACTCTCCCTATTTTTTGAAAGCTCGTTCCTCCAACGTTAATACCGTTATGACAGGTGGTACACCCTGCACTTTTAAAGAGCTCATACCCCTCTCGCTCTTTTCGGCTTAATGCTGCATCATTCCCCCTTAACCACTGATCGAAGCGGCTATTAGGGGTTGTTAAAGTCTCTTCAAAGGTGCTGATCACATCCGCAATTTTAGCTTTAGTAATCTCCCCCTCTCCATAAAGCTCATCAAAGAGGCGCTTATATTGGGGAATCCCTTCAAGAGTCTCAATTACATGCGTCCATGTTGAAGCCATCTCGTTAGGATCGGTAATGGGGCCCTCTACCTGCTCCTGCAATGTTCGAGCTCGCCCATCCCAAAATTGAGCGATATTGTACCGAGCGTTATAAACAGTTGGCGAATTTACCCGCCCCTCACGCCCTTGATAGCCGATCGAGAAGGGGCGATCATCCGCTCCCCCTTTCGCTAAATTGTGGCAGCTGTTGCATGAGATATCCCCCCCTAAAGAGAGCCGCTTCTCAAACCAGAGCATCTGCCCAAGTTCGATCTTTTTAGGGTCCCCCCTCTCCTCTTCCAAAGGGATTGGAAAGATCGGCTCTCGGGGGCGGACACTCTTCGCATCCGCCATCATTCCATAGAATCCCAAGAGCAGAAGGAGTGGGTATCCCCATCTGCCATATAGTGCTCTACTCATCTCTTTATCATCCATTGTTTAATTATGAGTGGCCTTGGTCTATTCGATCCTCAATTGATCGAGTCGATTTTTGGAGGTGCTTGATGTGGCGCCTCTGGTGCAATCACTCCTGATTCAATGACACGCTCTTTTTCACCCCCTTCGCCAAAGGTTGAATCATCATCCTCTTGTGGCATTGAGGGGTTATCGGGTGCATATCCACGAACAGGACGCCCCTCCATAATATCTTCAACTTGATCTGAATCGATCGTCTCAAGCTCAAGAAGCACTTCACTCATCTTATGAAGCTTGTCGATATCCTCTTTTAAGACCTGCTCTGCTCGCTCATAGTTACGATCGATCACCGCACGAATCTCTTGATCGACTAAACGAGCTGTTTCATCAGAGAGCCCTGCTGCCGTTGAACCCATTGAGCGACCTAAGAAAGGATCATCATTCTCTTCAGAGTAGGTTCTAAATCCTAACTTATCGGAGAGCCCCCATTTGGTGACCATGCTCTTCGCTAATCCTGTTGCGTGCTGAATATCACTTGCCGCACCTGTGGTAACAGCGTCGTAGCCAAAGATAAGCTCCTCTGCAATTCGTCCACCAAAGACCATCGCTAATTTATTCTCAAGCCATTTACGGGGAACACTCACATGATCCCGCTCTGGAAGAGTCATCGTCACTCCGAGCGCACGCCCTCTTGGAATAATCGTCACTTTATAGATCGGATCCGATTTTAATCGATACCCAACAATTGCGTGCCCTGCTTCATGGTAAGCGGTGAGCTTCTTATCCTCTTCGGTCATCACCATCGAGTTACGCTCAGCACCCATCATGATCTTATCTTTAGCATCTTCCATATCTTGCATCGTTACACTCTTTTGACGACGACGTGCCGCAAAGAGCGCCGCCTCATTCACAAGATTGGCAAGATCCGCTCCAGAAAATCCAGGCGTTCCCCGTGCAATGTAATGTACATTCACTTCAGGCGCTGCCTTAATCTTCTTAAGATGCACTTTAAGAATCGCTTCACGCCCTTTTACATCGGGAAGAGGAACGACAACTTGTCGGTCAAAACGACCAGGACGTAAAAGTGCAGGGTCAAGAACATCAGGACGGTTCGTCGCTGCGATAATAATAACGCCCTCGTTATCATTAAAACCATCCATCTCAACTAGAAGCTGGTTAAGGGTCTGCTCACGCTCATCGTGACCACCCCCCATTCCTGCTCCACGATGACGACCGACCGCATCGATCTCATCGATAAAGACGATACAGGGTGCATGCTTTTTCGCCTGTTCAAACATATCTCGTACGCGAGCGGCTCCAACCCCTACAAACATCTCCATAAAGTCAGAACCTGAAATGGTGAAGAAGGGAACACCCGCCTCCCCTGCAATCGCTTTAGCAAGGAGCGTCTTTCCTGTACCAGGAGAGCCCACCATCAAGATTCCACGAGGAATCTTTCCTCCAAGTGCTTGGAAGCGGCTGGGATCACGTAAAAACTCAACAATCTCCCCAACTTCCTGCTTAACTTCATCGGCACCCTCTACATCATCAAAAGTTGTGTTGATCTCATCTTTTGAGAGCATGCGTGCTTTCGATTTTCCAAAGCCCATCGGATTCTTACCGCCACCCCCTTGGCGTGACATAAAGATAAAGAATCCTAAAAGGAGCAAAATAGGCAGAAGATTGAGAATCACCGAGAGGAAGATCCCCTGTGTTCGCAATGACTTACCATCAAAGGTCACCTTATTGCTCTCTAAAAGATCGAGCATATAGGTGTTATTGCTCTCTGGGCTATAAGTACTAAAACGTTGCCCTGACTGATTGATTCCTTCAATATTTTGGCCAGAAATGACCACCTCTTTCACCGCACCATCTTTCACTAAGGTGAGGAAATCGGAGTATTTAATTGAGCGCCCAGCGCTGCCCCCTAATCCTTGGAACATCACTAATAGGAAGACTCCAATAGCCACCCATAGCGCCATATCTCTACCTGAATATCTCAAAAGAAAACCTCATTTAATTATAATTTAAAAGAAATAGAGCTAACGAATCATTATATAAGAAAGCCGCCCCTTTTTGTGAATATTCACCTAATCGCTTAAAAGATATATTACTCTTTTTGCAAAGGTGATTCCATCTTCTCTTTAGCCTGCCACTCTACAGAGCGAACAGCTATCAAAAAAGAGCGCGCCCGAGCGATCAAATAACCGCCTGCTACTACTCCGTAAAAGAGTAGTAGAAAAAACTCAGTTCCTCGTGAAATCGAGGAAAAATGGAGCACAACACCCAAGATGATAGCACCGATTAAAAGCATCCCCGCTAACATTCTCAATCCTTTAAAAAGATGACGAATCTGCTCAGGCTGTGCTACTCTTACCACTCTTTTACTATCAGATTTTTGGTTATCCATGACACAAATAAAACTCACAAACGAACATAAAAAATTATTGAAAGGGATGGCGCACCATCTCGATCCTGTTATCACAGTAGGTGATAAAGGTTTGAGCGACTCCCTCCTTGAAGAGGCGGAAAAGACCATCGCTCACCATGAATTGATTAAAGTTAAAATTGCTGAAGGGGACCGTGAAGAGCGTGAAACGATCATCAACGAGCTTGTCACGGCACTCGATGCACAACTTATCACTAAAATTGGGCGTATGGCGATTATTTTCAAGCGTAATCATGAAGCGCCTAAAATTAGCTTTAAGTGATTCAGGGCAAAAAGCCCAACAAACAAAAAGAGAGATCATTACGATCTCTCTTTTTTTATTACTCTAATAGAATTTTAATTAGCTCATCCCCTTTTAGGTAGCCATTAAGACGCTTACCGCTCGAATCGAAGATTGTGGGGGTGCCAAAAACTCCCAACGCTTTAGCGTAAAGACGGTGTGCCGATATCACTTCATCTGAAGGACAAGCCACCTTCTGCATCTCTAAATAGAGCATAGCGCGATCAAAGGCGTGGTGAGGATTCTCATTACACCAGATCGCCTCATGCACCTGTGTCGATTCAGGAATGAGAGGAAAAGAGAGATAGCGCACCGTAATTCCAGCCTCCAGAAGCGACTCAATCTCTTTATGGAATGCTCGGCAGTAGGGGCAGAAGATATCGGTAAAGAGCGTAACTTCCGCCCGCTCCTCCTCCGCTTGATAGATAATCATCCATTCAGGATTCATCTCATCAAATGAAAATTGCTCCTCTCCATGCCCCACACTCAATAGAGTGAGAAACATTAAGAGAAGAATGCGCCATCTCATCATCATCGATTAGAGCCCTAACATCTTGCTAAGGTTACCTGCAGGGACATACCCCCCAATAATGGCACCCTCTTCAGTGATGATTGCTGGAGTTCCTTGAATCCCCATCTCCACCCCTAATTGATACTGCTGAGCGATAGGGGCTCTTTTACAGCTCGCTTTAGGAATATTGCTATTGAGCATTGCATCAGTCATTAGCTGAGGACGGCTCTCAGGCGCACTACACCAGATCGACTCAAGATCACGCGCTGCGGGCGAATTTACCCCCATTCTTGGGAATGCAATATAACGAATCGTAATTCCTGCATCGTTATACGCATCCATCTCTTTATGGAGCATTTGGCAGAATGGGCACTCAATATCGGTGAAGATCGTTACTACCTGCTTCTCATTTTTAGCAGGATAGATAATCATATCCTCCTCTTTTAATGTTGCGATTAGTTTTTTATTCCCCTCATGCTGGTAGCGCTCACTAATATTGATGCCATTCACAAGATCGACCGCCTGCCCTTCGATCATATATTTTCCATCATTGGAGATGAAGATCGGCACTGGGGACTCTTTCACTTTCAACTCATAGAGTCCATCAATCTCTGAAGGCTTTAAGCTCTCCACCGTCGTTCCAGGAATCAATTTGTGGAACTCTTTTAAGCTCGGCTCAGCAACCGCTGCCCCTAGCATCATCGCACCTGCCACAAAGGGCAATAATAGACGTTTCATCATAAAATAACCTTAATCCTTCATTAATTTATAAAAATTGAGAATAACGATCGAACACTTTTACCGCAAATAGGGGACAATTGCCAAAGTTTAGTATAATTTTTAACCACGAGGGTGATGAATTTCGTGGAGTGTCTTCAACCGTTCTGTCGCTACGTGGGTATAAATTTGAGTGGTTGAGAGCTTCTCATGCCCTAAAAGGAGCTGTACTACACGAAGATCGGCCCCATGATTCACAAGATGGGTCGCAAAAGCGTGTCGCAGAGTGTGGGGGGAGATATTTTTCTCAATCCCTACTTGAGCTACATACTTCTTCACCATCTGCCAAAATGCTTGTCGAGTCATAAAAGTACCTCGATTACTCACGAAGATCGCATTACTAGAGCGCCGCTTCATCAACTCAGGGCGCGCCTGCTCTAAATAGCGATCGAGCCACTCATACGCCTCCTCCCCAATCGGCACCAAACGCTCCTTATCCCCTTTTCCAATCACTCTAAGTGCGGGGAGCTGAAGATTTAACATACTATAGGTGAGTGAAATGAGCTCTGTAACCCGCAATCCACAGGAGTAGAGTAGCTCAAGCATCGCTTTATCACGCAAACCCAATGTTGTAGAGATATCGGGGGCATTGAGTAACGCCTCCACCTCCGATTCACTCATCGATTCGGGAAGAGGTTTTACAGGGCGAGGAATGAGAAGCTCCTTTGTTGGATTGGTATCCCGACGGCGCTCTTCAATAAGAAAGGTATAAAAGTGATTAAAGCAGGCTCGATAGCGATGCACAGTGGCGGGGCTAATCTTCTCCTCTAGCGCATGATCGATATAAGCTTGCAACTCATCATGAGTCACATTAATGAGCGCCTCCTCACTCCCTAAATATTTTGCCAATGCTTGAAGGTCAAATTTATACGACTCCTTCGTAAGACGGCTCAGATTCTTCTCAAAAGTGATGTGGGCGTAAAACTGATCTAAAATTTCCAAGTATTCTCCTCATTATTTTCTGTTTGCGCTTATTATAAGCTCTTTATTATCGTTACTCATAACTGTGATGGAGATCATCTGCTGTGCCACAATCATTTAGGAATCTACTCTTCATTGGATTAATGGGGGGGCTACTCCTCTCTTTTAGGGGGAATCCCCACTGGGTAGAGCTCGCTTCAGGATTAGCCTTCTTCCTCTTTGGAATGCAATGTATGAATGAGGGATTGCAAGCACTTGCAGGGGGACGCCTTGAGCGAATTCTTGCAAGAAGCACCGCAACGCCACTCAAAGGGCTCTTCTTTGGGATTGGCTCCACCATGATTCTCCAATCCACAACGGTGGTCTCCCTCTTAACGATCGCATTTATCAATACAAGCCTCATCACACTAGCGGGGGGGATCACCATTATTTTAGGGGCAAATCTTGGGGCGAGCAGCGGTGTGTGGCTTCTCGCTCTAGCGGGGCAGAATATCAGCTTAGGCGCTTTTGCCTATCCGATGATTGTTCTTGGAGTCGTCGCCTCTTTTAATGGAAAGAAGAGCCGTGCGCTTGGAAGAGTGCTACTTGGAATCGCCTTTATTCTCCTTGCAATTGATCTCATTAAAAATGGATTCTCTGCAGTGAGCGCTGAGATCAATTTTGCAGAGTATCAGATTGATGGTCTCTTAGGGATCCTTCTCTTCACTCTCATCGGCTTACTGATTACTGTTGTATTGCAATCGAGCCATGCAACATTAATGCTCGTCTTAACCGCTCTGAGCCTTAATCAGATCGATCTTACCCAATCCTTTGCACTCGCTATTGGGGCGATTATTGGAAGTGCCGTTACCACTGGGATTGTCGGCTTCTTAGGAGGAGAGCGAAGCGGGCGGCGTCTTGCACTTGCGCATGTAATCTTCAATCTTGTAACAGGAGCGCTCTCTCTTATCCTTATTAAACCGCTAGCGCTCGCAGTCTCTGCAATGGGTGACTCCTTCAATCTCAATAGCTTAATACAATTAGCGCTCTTTCATACACTCTTCAATATTATGGGGGTACTCCTCTTTTGGGTCTTAAAAGAGCGATTGGAGCGTCTACTCTGCACTCTAATTCCTGATGAGGAGGATTCAGCGGAGGTGATTACACAATCCCCTGATCTTATTACCAAACAGGAGCGCTCCCCTATTCGAGCACGTTATCTCAACGATTCAGCTCTAGCCTCTACAGAGACTGCTCTCAGCGCCCTTCGCCAAGAGCTACGCATCTTAAATCAGACAACGCTTGAGATTATCTGCCACGCTATTAATGCTGATCCTGCACTCCTCTCTGCTCCTGAAATGGTAGTAACACTACGTAATCAAGATGAGCGTTCGGTCGATGAGCTCTATCAACATTACGTTAAAGGGATCTATAGCGATATCTTCACCTTCATCGGTAAAATTGAGTACACAGAGGAGCAGACCGATTACCAAGAACGCCTCTTAAGTTGTCAGATTAGTGCCTTAAAATTGGTAACTGCAATCAAAAATGGGGAGCACCTTGAGCGCAATTTCCATCAAAAGATGATCAAAGATGAATCAGAAGCAGGACTCTTCTACCACCTAATTCAAGAGGAATTACTCCATCATCTTCACACACTCTACCACCTCTCATCTGAAGAGTTTGATGTCCAAGAACCGATCTCAGAGATGATGTTAGAGGCACAGAAAGAGCGCTTCACCCACTTCCATCAAACACTTGAGCGGCAGCTGCTTATCGCAAATCGTAAACATCGCTTAGATGGTCACAGTACGAGCTCTTTAATGAATGATCTCACCTTAAGCCAAGAGATTTTACGCAATCTCTACGCACCGCTCTCTATCAATGAGCTCCCTCTCTTCACTCCACTTAAAGAGGAGGAGAATCTAAACAATGGGTTGATTGAATCTTAACGGCAATTCTGTTTAAATCGCCATAGTCTAAATCTTTAGATTATTAAAATTATTTATGAAAGCATCGTTAAGGATACAATCTTAAGGATTTACAAACCTTCAAGGGATTGCATATACTGATCCTAAGCTTCACAAATAACAACAACTCACTAGGAGAGAAGAAGATGAAAAACTTTAAAAAACTACTTATCGCAAGTTCAATCGCAATCGTTGGTTTAACCGCATGTAGCGATTCAACTGAAGATGACATCAAAGATCTTAAAGATAATACCGTAGAGAAAGCGACCGAAATCAAAGATAAAACTGTTGAAAAAGCGGGCGAGCTTAAAGATAAAGCAGTTGAGAAAGGTCACGAGCTCAAAGAGAAATATAATGAGAGCGATCTTAAAGATAAAGTTGACGATTTAGCTGACAAAACTAAAGAGAAAGCGCACGATCTTAAAGAGAAAGCTGATGACAAAATCGATGAGTTAAAAGAGAAATATAACGAAAGCGATACAAAAGAGAAGGTTGATGAGCTAGGCGATAAAGCGAAAGCGAAAGCGGAAGATCTAAAAGAATCTGCTAAAGAGAAAGCTTCAGAAGCAAAAGAAGCGACTGAAGAGACCGCTGATAAAGCAAAAGCGAAAGGTGAAGAGCTAAGCGACAAAGCGAAAGATAAAGCAGAAGATGTGAAAGAGTCTGCAAAAGAGAAGGCTTCAGAAGCAAAAGAGAAAGCACAAGAAGCAGCAGACAAAGCTGAAGCTAAGGCAAAAGAGCTTAGAGAGAAAGCAGAAGCTGAAGCAGATAAAGAGTAATCTTTACCACTCTTTTAAAAAAGGAAGCTACCCAAATCGGGTAGCTTTTTTTATTCTCGCTATTTTAAAAAATCCTATTTCCCCACACAGAAGTTAGAGAAGATCTCCCCTAATAACTGATCGTGAGTAAATTCACCTGTAATCTCACCCAGAGCATTTTGGGCAAAACGTAACTCCTCTGCCACAAGCTCGATAGTTGATTCTGACTGTATGAGTGCAAGCGCTCGCTCAAAATGCTCTAAAACAGTACGTAATGAGTTAAGATGGCGCTCACGGGCACTAAATGCCCCTTCTGCTACCGCCTCCACTCCTGCTCTATTAAGGATAGCCTCTTTTAAAGCCGATAAGCCCTGTTCATCTTTAGCACTCAGAGCGATTCCACCACCGCTCATCACACCCGCTTTACGCCCTGAGAGATCGATCTTATTGTAGATATGAATGGTGGGGAGATTGAGCTCATTTAAATCGAACTGATCCACCTGCTCTTCCTCCTCTTTCGTATCATCGTGTACCCATAAGAGAAGATTTGCCTGCTCAATCTCCTCTCTTGCCCGTCGAATCCCCTCAGCTTCCACCCGATCATCCGTCTCTCTCAATCCTGCGGTATCGATAATATGGAGCGGCACACCATCAATAATGATCTGCTCACGCAGCACATCTCTCGTAGTTCCCTCAATATCGGTTACAATCGCCCGCTCTTCGCCTGCTAATGCGTTGAGCAGGCTCGATTTTCCTGCATTAGGACGCCCTGCAATCACAACACGTAATCCATCCGTTAAAAGCTTCCCCTGCCCCGCGCTATTGAGAAGGTGGGTAACCTTCTGATCGAGCTCCTGCAAACCTTTAAGGACATTTCCATCAGAGATAAAATCGATATCCTCCTCACTAAAATCGATAGAGGCCTCAACATAGACTCGAAGCTCAACCAATCGATCAAGAAGATCATTTACTCGAGTTGAAAATTTACCCGTCAATGAGTTCATCGCTGCTTTCGCCTGAGCTTCACTCTGGCTCACAATAAGATCGTGAATCGCTTCCGCCTGTACAAGATCGAGTTTTCCATTAAGAAAGGCTCGCTCTGTAAACTCTCCACGCCGCGCCTGCTCAGCACCAAGCTCTAAAGTTCGATTGAGAATACGGGTTAATACTACAACTCCCCCATGCCCCTGCAGTTCAATCACCTCCTCCCCTGTAAAAGAGTTAGGTGCTGGGTAGTAGATAATCACCCCCTCATCTAGAATCTCTCCCGATGCTCCTAAAAATTTAGAGAAATGGGCGTGACGTGGCTTAAACAGTTTAATCTGACTCATCTGTGCTGCAATCTTCGCCGCTTCTGGCCCTGAAATACGGACAATGCCGATCCCTCCCATTGCTGTACTGGTTGCGATTGCACTAATCGTTCGCTCTTTATACATTTTATTCTCCTTAACGTAAAACAATCCCCAAAAGGGGATTGTTTACGATTCTCTTTCTCTTAAAAGCAGAATTACTTCTTCATCTCTCGATCAATACGGCGCATGATTATACTCTGCTGCAAAATAGTGAGAAGGTTATTCGTCACCCAGTAGAGTACGATTCCTGCAGCAAACCACATAAACATAAAGGTAAAGACAACAGGCATCCACTTAATGATCATCGCTTGCGTCGGATCTGGCGGTGTTGGATTGAGACGTTGCTGGAAGAACATCGTCACCCCCATCAAGACGGGAAGAATAAAGTAAGGATCACGCTGCGAGAGATCTTGAATCCAGAGGATCCATGGTGCTTGACGCAACTCCACACTCTCCATCAACATCCAGAAGAGCGCAATGAAGATTGGGATCTGAATAATGATGGGCCAACATCCCCCTAATGGATTGATCTTCTCCTCACGATAGAGCTTCATCATCTCTTGAGAGAGTTTTTGACGATCATCTCCATACTGCTCCCGAATGAGTTGCAACTTGGGCCCCACATTGCGCATGCGCGCCATAGAGACATACCCTTTATTTGCAAAATAGAGGAGTGCAATTTTAGCAGTAATGGTTAAGAGAACGATCGACCATCCCCAGTTTCCAACGATGCTGTGGTAGAACTTAAGTAACCAGAGCATAATATTGGAGATGAAGCTAAACCAACCAAAATCGAGCGTTAAATCGAGCTTCTCTGCTGTCTCTTGAAGCTGATCCTTCAATTTAGGCCCTAAGTAGAATTGGGCGTGGAAGGTATGAGTCTCTCCTGGCTGAACAGTAACCACTTCACGATCAAAGAGACGTGTTAAGTAGTTCCCATTTGATAGCTGAAAGGTCTCAATCTTTGTTAATGCTTCATTAGCACTCTCTTTATCGGAACCGAGCGTATGAGCTACAACGAAATATTGCTCAATATAAGCGATCCAGCCCCCTTGACCACTGATGGAGCGCCCCATATTTTTAGGGCCCGCCATATGCTTAAACTTAACCTTCTCATAAGCGGTTAACTTTTTGCCATTATCATCTTTAGGGAGCGAGTAGACAGTCCCTTGATAGCTAGATGCACCAATTCCACTCTGCTGACGATGATTCTCCTGATTAGTAAATTGCACATATTGTGCACCGCTCCAAGGAGTCTCCCGTTCATTTAAAATTGTATGCTCAAAATCGACCTTAAAAGATCCTTTTGTAAAGATATAGCGCTTCTCTACAGCGTAGCCACTCTCTTTATCGATATAGTAGAGCGGAACTTCTAAACGATCCGCATCCCCCATCTCATAATGGGTCTGCTCAGCTGTAAAGCGGGCATTTTCATGATTTGGGGTGTTAGGTGATTGTGAATCCCCTACTAAACCCGTCTGGTTAATGAGGAAGCGTTGACGGGTCATATCCATCAAATCGTAAGGTTGATCTTGCTCTTTAAGCGATTGCGGATAGGTTGGTAGACCTACCTGAACAATATCCCCCCCCTGTAGAGCGATCTTCATCTCATGATTATCAGTCTTTACTGTAATAAACTGATCTCCAAGATCTGCAGACTCCCCTGAAAGGGTTGGCACTCCCCCATCATTCATACTCGGTAGAGCTGAGCTATTCTGCTCGGAAGATGGCATCTCAAGTGCAATCGTCTCTTCAACAATCGGCGGACGATTCACCTCAACCCATTTACCATAGGTGAGATAGATTAAAACCGCTAAGGCGGCAAATAGTAGGACTCGCTGATTACTTTGCATACTCGTCTTTCTTCATAAATAAATGAATCGATTACCCATATTAATTAAGGAACAGGATCCTTTCCCCCTTTACAGAGTGGTTGACAACGAACTAGTCGCTTAATCATCAACCATCCCCCTTTAAAGGCGCCATATTTTTCAATCGCTTGAATCGCATAATTAGAACAGGTGGGCTCAAATCGGCACTGATTGCCAATCAAAGGGCTTAAAAAATATTGATACCCCTTAATCAACCAAATCATCAACCATCTCATATTGAGCTTACCCTCTTCCAATGATTTTGTAGTGAATAGTGGAGCGCTTTACGATCTTTAAGATCGATTCGACTACGCACCAATACCACAATATCCAATCCCTCTAATTGCATTTGATGATGGCGGAAGGATTCCCGCACAATTCTCTTCACAAGATTGCGATCACACGCACGTTTTAAATTCTTTTTAGCGATCGCTAACCCTAAGCGAGCCCCTGATCGACCCCGAACACGATGAGCTAACACTAAAAAAAGATCATCGGCTGAACGTCGATTCTTCTGAAAAACTCGCTGAAAAGATTCTGCATCGAGAAGACGCTTATCACGACCAAATGAATTCAAAAATTTTTATCCTATGAAAAAGAAAAAAGCGCCTATTATTCTTATCAAATAATAAGCGCTTAAAACAGATATCTTAGCTTACACTATTAAGCAGATAAACGCGCACGACCGCGACGACGACGACGGTTAATTACTTGACGACCCGCTTTGGTTGCCATACGTGCACGAAATCCATGTGTGCGTTTTCTACGAATATTGCTTGGTTGAAATGTACGTTTCATACCGATTTCCTCTATCTTGCTATATGTTTAAGCGCCTAAAAAGATCGATTTTAGACGTTTTGTTTGATAATTAACAACAGGCTATTTTAGTCTTTTACCCTTAAAAGTCAAGCAAGGGATCTACCTCTTTCCCTCTCTATTTCAAGCCTGCGGCATCTCTAAGAATCTCAGCTTTATCACACTTCTCCCAGCTAAAGGCGGTCGCACTCTGCTCTACTCCCTCCTCATTCCGATAGGTGATCTCGTACGGTTCGCGCCCGAAATGACCATAACTTGCCGTAGGAAGATAGATAGGGTGAAGAAGATCGAGCGATTTAATGATTCCGTAAGGGCGAAGATCGAAATGATCTCTCACCAACGCTTCAATCTGCGCTTCAGGAATCTTATTCGTCCCAAACGTAGTAATTGAGATTGAAGTGGGTTCCGCTACTCCAATGGCGTAAGAGACCTGAATTTCACAACGATCTGCCAACCCTGCTGCAACAATATTTTTTGCAACATAGCGCCCAGCGTAAGCAGCTGAACGATCCACCTTAGAAGGATCTTTCCCTGAAAAAGCACCCCCGCCATGTCGTGCCGCCCCACCGTAGGTATCAACAATAATTTTTCGCCCAGTTAAACCACAATCCCCTACAGGTCCACCAATCACAAAACTTCCAGTTGGATTGATATGAATCTTCGTCTCTTTTGTCATCCATTCAGCAGGAATTGTCTTTTTAATAACGAGCTCCATCAACGCCTCTTTAATATCACTCTGACTAACATCAGGATGGTGCTGCGTTGAGAGTACAATCGTGTCGATATGGGAGATCGTTCCATCATTATTGTAGGCAAATGTCACCTGACTCTTAGCGTCAGGACGCAACCAAGAGAGCTGCCCCGACTTACGCGCTTTCGCCTGTTTCTCCATTAAACGGTGTGCATAGGTGATCGGTGCAGGCATTAAAACATCGGTCTCATTAGAGGCAAAACCAAACATTAAACCTTGATCCCCCGCCCCCTGCTCTTCAGGTAGTGAACGATCTACCCCTTGCGCAATCTCAACACTCTGTTTCCCAATTACGTTGAGCACCGCACAGGTCTCTCCATCAAACCCAACATCGGAAGAGTTGTAACCGATATCACAGATAACGTTTCGCACCAGCTCTTCGAGGTCAACCCACGCTTTAGTTGTCACCTCCCCTGCTATGATGGCAACACCTGTCTTGACTAATGTCTCACACGCAACTCGTGCATTTCGATCTTGAGCGATAATCGCATCAAGCACCGCATCTGAAATTTGATCAGCAACCTTATCGGGATGTCCTTCTGATACCGACTCGGAGGTAAATAGATAACTCATCGTCTCTCTCTTCTGTTTGGCTAAAATAATGAAATAAAAACGGGCTCTATTTTACCCTATTTTTTATCGTAATAGGGGGGAGAAAACTCTCATTCACTCCCTTTTATAGAGATAGATAGTTTAGTAGCAATAAAAAAAGCGAGCCTCTCTGAGACTCGCTCACTCTTCACCACTCAAAAAGAGTGAATAGATGATTCAATTACTGAACGTTACATGCTCTCTTACTCTCTAAAATATAGCTATTAAAGCGCTCGATGCTCTCCTCATTCTGATGATTAGTCGCATCAAGATAGAGTTTTGTGATCTCATCTTCTGTTACATTCGCCTTAAGGTTGTTGAGCATACATGCGCAATCTCCACGGCTCTTAGTCGCTTCACACTGTGCAATATACTCATCAGTAAATGCTTGTGAATATCGATTTTCAGCATAAGCCGCCGTTGTAAATAAGAGCGGTGCGATCGCTATTAATAATATTTTTTTCATGACTCTTCTCCTTAAAGTTTAATCCAGCCTTTATTGATGGCTCGGTTAAATGCAGACATTACAGCATCAAGCGAAGAGCGAGTCGTATTAGCGTGTGATGCAACACCAAAGAGAGTACGATTCTCCACCTGCATCTCAACATATGCGACCGCTTCAGCACTTGAACCTGTACTGCGCGAATGCTCATTATAATCCACAACATCCACTTCTGTATTAAAAGAATGATTTAATGCATCCACCAAAGCAGCAATTGGACCATTTCCACGCCCTACGATCTCCTGCTTCCCTCTGCTGCTATCGAAGGTGATAGAGAGCTCTGTACTTCCATCACTCTCCTCTCTCAATTCAAAAGGACGAACAATAGTGACTTCAGGAGAGTCTAAAATATATTCTCGCTCAAAAATATCGTAGATCTGTTGAGAGGTGAGCTCAATTCCTTCACCATCTGCAACCTCTTGGGCTACACGACTAAACTCAATCTGTAGCCTGCGGGGCATCTCAATGCCATGATCCTCCTCTAAAAGATATGCAATTCCCCCTTTTCCAGATTGGCTATTGACACGAATCACCGCTTCGTAAGAGCGCCCTAAATCGAATGGATCGATCGGAAGATAGGGAACTCGCCAATGCATTTCAGGGTTAGCCTTCATCTCCGCTAATCCTTTGCGAATCGCATCTTGATGAGAGCCTGAAAAAGCAGTAAAGACTAACTCTCCCGCATAAGGATGACGAGGATGAACAGGGATATCGGTGCAATATTCAACTTCACGAACAATCGCGTTCATCTTACTAAAATCTAATTTTGGATCGATTCCTTGCGAATAGAGATTAAGCGCAACCGTCACTAAATCGACGTTTCCTGTCCGCTCACCATGCCCAAAGAGACACCCCTCAACACGATCTGCGCCAGCCATTAAAGCAAGCTCAGTTGCTGCAACCGCACACCCTCGATCGTTATGAACATGTGCACTAATCACAACTGAATCTCGACAACTAATATGATCACAGAACCACTCAATCTGATCGGCATACACATTGGGGGTCGCAACCTCAACAGTTGCTGGAAGATTAAGGATTACAGGCTTTTCTGGAGTTGGCTTATAGACTGAAAGTACCCCCTCACACACCTCTAAAGCGACCTCCAACTCTGTGTCAGAGAAGACTTCAGGCGAGTACTCAAAAGTCCAATCTGTCTCTGGATACTTTTCAGATTCTGCTTTAATCATCTCCGCCCCCTTCATCGCAAGCGCCTTCACTTCAGGCACATCCATTCTGAAGACCACTCGTCTAAATGTGGGGGAAGTTGCATTATAACTATGCACAATCGCCTTTTTAGCCCCTTTTAACGCCTCAAAAGTACGGGTAATAAGATCTTGACGTGATTGTGTTAAAACCTGAATCGTTACATCCTCAGGGATGCGATCCTCTTCAATCAATTTACGTACAAATGTAAATTCTGTCTCCGATGCTGATGGGAAACCGACTTCAATCTCTTTAAAGCCACATTCCACTAAAAGATCGAACATGCGAATCTTCTGCTCCACATTCATCGGCTCTACAAGGGACTGATTTCCATCTCTTAAGTCTGAACTCAACCATCTTGGTGCTTCAGTAATCGTCTTATTAGGCCATGTACGATTTTGGTAATTAGGCGCTTGAAAAGGGAGATATTTAGTTTCTGGATTACGGATCATAGGAAATTCCTCTCTATATAAAAATTTTAATGGTTAACTGATAAATTTATGGCAGATAGAGACCATAGTCGCAAATGGTAAATTGCAACAAACCATCGTATAAATTTTAGAGGAGAAAAATTATGACTATAAGTAGAACACTGCACGAAAAGATCCCAAATCAACGACTATAAAAAGATAGATACACAAAAAGCTGTAACTCTGATAGTTACAGCTTAATAAGTCGTAGATGATTTTGGATAACTATTTTTCTATTCATAGATTATGAGAGTATCGCTCTCAATAATCTCTGTCAAGAGAAGAGGGTTATTCTGGGGTAAATTCTTTAGGAAGCTCCGCCTCCCCATCTTCAAAAAAGAATTTATTCATCTGCTCTTCTAAGAAATGGCGTGCTTGTGGGTCCATAGGATTAATTCGATACTCATTAATTAAAATAGTTTGAGTACGAAGCCACTGCTGCCAAGCTTCATTCGAGACATTTTCAAAGATCTTCTTCCCAAGCTCGCCTGGATAGGTCTGCCTTGGCAATCCTTCTGCCTCTTTTTTTAATTTTACACAATAAACTTGTCGTGCCATGTTGCCCTCACATAATTAGATTATGAAGTGAAGAGTGTACTGACTGACTCTTCAGAGTGAATACGCTCTATTGTATCAGCCATCACCTTAGCAATACTAATTACACGAATCTTATCGCACGCTTTTGCCTCTTCAGAGAGGGGAATTGTATCGGTCACCACCATCTCATCAAGACCAGAATTGCGAATATTTTCAATCGCTTTTCCAGAAAAAATTGGGTGAGTACAGTAAGCACGCACCGATTTTGCCCCATGCTCTTTCAATACTTTTGCAGCGGCAGCTAAAGTCCCTGCAGTATCAACAATATCGTCAACAATAATACAATTACGCCCCTCTACATCTCCGATAATATTCATCACTTCAGAAACATTAGGAGCAGGACGACGCTTATCGATAATGACTAAATCAGCGCTATTCAGCTGTTTTGCAACCGCACGGGCTCTAAGAACTCCTCCAACATCAGGAGAGACTACTGTTGCACTTTTACCCTCTGTTTTCACGATATCCTCATGCATCACAGGGGTTGCATAGATATTATCAACAGGAATTTCAAAGAAACCTTGAATTTGGTCTGCGTGTAGGTCAATCGTCAACACTCGGTCAAAGCCAACACTTGCGATCATATTCGCTACAACTTTTGCAGAGATAGGTACACGCGCTGAACGGGGACGACGATCTTGGCGAGAGTAGCCAAAATATGGAATAACTGCAGTGATCCTGCGAGCAGATGCTCTACGAAGCGCATCCGCTGCAAGCAGAAGCTCCATTAAATTATCGTTCGTTGGAACACAAGTTGGTTGAACAAAGAAAACATCCTTCCCTCGCACGTTTTCATTGATGGAGACCATCACTTCCCCATCTGAAAAGCAACCTACAGTTGCATCTCCTAACTTTAATCCTAAATGTTTAACAATTTTAGACGCGAGATCGGGATTGGCATTACCAGTGAACACCATCATCTGCTCTTTGCTCATTACAAAGCTTCCTTTTGGCTGACTGTAATAGGGGAATTATTTTGGAGATGCAGGTATTGCAAAAATAAGTGGAGAACTTTATTACTCATGGAGAAATTAGAATAACTAGCAATACCTAAAAAATTGGCTGGGCTACTAGGATTCGAACCTAGGAATGGCGGGATCAAAACCCGCTGCCTTACCACTTGGCTATAGCCCAATTAAGAAGAACTCTATTATAAGAACTTTACTGAATTTGTCTACTCTATTTTTGAACTTTTATTAACCACTCTGTAGTAATTAATCTCTGTTCTCTGTTGAGCTCAGGTAGAATATATACCTCTCGACAAATTCAACGCTGATAAATATAACAGAAATGAAATTAAAATCTATGAAATATCTAAAAAAAACTGCCTATTTATTAACCGCACTCATCTGTGTGGGGTGTGCCACTCACCAAAATTCAAAAACCTACTCCAATATAGAGGAGGTTAATTCAATTACAGCTATTGGTCGCTCTGCTGTAAAATCCCCTGAATTTAATGGACAAGTCTTTCTCAACCTAAAAGAGCCCCGAAAAAATTATGTTGATCTCATTTTACAAGGCTCTCTTGGAGCAGGACGCACTGAGCTCTCACTCAAACCAAATACAATTATCATTAAATCTGATAATCGAGAGTATCGTGGGGATGATGTTGATCAGCTCTTTGCTGAAATTACCGATATCCCTTGGCCTATTTCAGGCTCTCTTAGTTGGATTAAGGGATTAACAAATAAGAGTGAAACAATCATCACTTATGATGAGCAGAATCGCCCCCTCCACTTTATAGAGGATGGCTGGACTGTTCGTTACCAAGATTGGCACACCCAAAATGGGCTCTCTCTTCCCGAAAAGCTCACAATCGAGCAGGGGGATATTCGTCTTCGTGTCGTGATTGAGCGTTGGAGACTCTCCTAATGGATACTTTTTATGCTCATGCCAAGATTAATCGCTTCTTAAGAATTGTTCGTCAAGAGGCGGATGGTTATCACTACCTTCAAACGGCTTTTCAATTTCTCAATATTTATGATCGAATCAGTTTTGAAGCTAAAAGTTCTGGAGGAGTTGAACTTCACTACCACTATCACAATTTCATTCCTGAAGAGGATCTTATCTATCGAGCCATTAAACAGCTTGAAAATGCTACCAATCGAACCTTTCACCTCAATGTTTATCTCGATAAGAGGCTCCCAATAGGGGGTGGAATTGGTGGAGGGAGCTCAAACGCCGCTACAACGTTAGTCGCACTCAATCAGCTTTATCAACTCAATTTAAGTAAAGAAGAGCTCTTAAGAATGGGGTTACAACTCGGTGCTGATGTGCCGATCTTTATTCATGGAGCTGCTGCTTGGGCAGAAGGGCGTGGCGAACAGTTCCGTCCTATAACGCTCAAAGAGGAGGATTTTTGGCTCATCGTTCCTAACATTAGCATTAGCACAGCTACTATTTTCAGTTCACCATCTCTTATGCGGGATAATCCTCTACTCCCCTACTCCGCAACTCCCTCTTATCAGATGAATGATTGTGAAAGTGCGATTTTCCACCACTATCCAGAGATGGAAAAACTTATCAATGAGCTGAAAGCTCTCAACCAGAAACCTTTTATTACAGGAACAGGTTCATCAATCTTAATTCCCCGCTCTGAAGATGCAAAAAACCCACCACCTCAATTAGAGATGATGGGTAGAGATAATAATCTAGAGATTATTGGAGTGAGAAGCCTCAATGAGACGCGCTATCACGATTAACTTAAATGTTGGCGTTGGCGACTTGGTAAGGCGTTATGCTCAACAGTCGCTCGCTCAATCTCAATCGGCTCGCCAAGATAGGTGGGCCACCCTTTCTGTCCACTCCTGCTAAAGTCGATCCCCATCGCCCTTTGCAGCTCCCGCAGATCAAGATCCCCTCTCTCAACTAGATAATCATAAATATGGCGGAAATATCGAGTCAAGGCGATACTATGCGCGCGCCCAAGCTCTCGGTAAAGTGCGTCACAAAGAGCTGAGAAATTTTGAAAAGGTTGATCCTTTAAAATGAGTGGCAACGTCTCTCGAAAACGTCCTGAATTTGCGATCGAATCCCAATATTTTGCAAAACGCTCCATAGTTCGAATCTCTTCGTAAGGCATATCACGATTCTGCAACACAGAGTAGGGTTGCTCTTGACTAAAGCGGTAATCAAACTCACCACTATGGCGGATAATTGGCACCCCCTTAAGACGCTTTAAAATACCCACCTGAATCTCCTGCGGCTGCCATGAGTAGAGTTCATTAAATCCTTCTGCAAAACTCTCTAAATCCTCATCAGGAAGCCCTACAATCAGATCCACATGCAGATGCACATCCGTATGTCGACTCAACCAAGAGATATTCTCTTTTGCCGTCTTTAGATTAGTTCTGCGGGAGATTAGATGCTGTGTGCGAGGATTGAGCGTCTGAATTCCGATCTCAAACTGTAACGAACCTTCAGGAAACTCCAAAATCTTCGCCTTCAGCTCATCAGAGAGATAATCGGGCACTAGCTCGAAATGGAGAAAAATCGATTCCTCTGGGTTTTGAGCAATCTTCTCTAAAAAGAAATCTAAAATTGCCAAAGTAAAATCTTTCTTTAGGTTAAAAGTACGATCAATAAACTTATATTGACGCAACCCTCTCTGATAGAGGTCATCCATCGCCTCTAAAAAAGGTTCTAATGGAAATCGCCATGCGGTCTTATCAAGACTTGAGAGGCAAAATTCACACTTAAAAGGGCAACCACGAGACGCCTCAACATAGACCGTACGATGAGCAATATCTTCATCTGTATAGAGATAGTAAGGGAGCTTAATCTCAGAGAGCGGAGGCTCAATCCCCTTAATCACCTTCTCTTCTGGAGGATTCTTCTCCACAAGCAGCGCATGAGCTAACTGATAGAAGCTAATATCCCCCCACCCTGTAATGAGATAATCGACTAAAGGAAAAAATTCAGCATCCTCATATTCGTGGGAGACCTCAGGACCCCCTACTGTAATAATCAGATCGGGCATCAATTCACGAAGATCACGGATCAGGGTGATCGTCTCTCGGTAATTCCAAATATAGATACTAAAGGAGATTAATGTAGGCGCCTCTTCATAGATCGCCTCTAAAATCTCCTCAGTACTCTGATTAATCGTAAATTCACGAATATGAGCAATCGACTCAAGCTCATTAAGATTCGCCTTAAGATAACGAATCCCTAAAGCAGCGTGAGTATAACGAGCATTAAGGGTAGAGAGTAATATCTTCATTCTAAATTTAAGAGTTACTCAACAAAGCGGACATTTCCGCCCTCTAAGCCTGCGATACGCGCCAGCGACTCTACAAGAATATCCGCCTCCTCAAGACGACGACGCCCCTCTTGGAAACTCTTCTCAATCACAAAGCCCATACCAATTAAATTAGCACCCGCTTGATTCACCAACTCCTGCACACCAAGCGCAGCATTCCCATTTGCTAAGAAGTCATCAACAAAGAGAACATTATCCCCTTCTCTCAGATATTTTTGACTAACCGTCACCGTATAATGACGATCCTTAGTAAAGGAGTAAACAGTTGTAGAATACGCCTTCTCCATCGTTTTTGGAGTCCGTTTTTTCACAAAAACAACGGGAAGCTCCATTAAATAACCGATCATAATGGCAGGAGCAATTCCGCTCGCTTCAACTGTAATAATTTTATTGATAGGCAGATTGGCAAAACGGCGTACAAACTCCACCGCAATCGACTTCATCAAAATAGGATCCATCTGATGATTGATAAAACTATCAACAATCAAGGTTCCATCATCAAATGCTTTACCATCTTTGAGGATACGATCTTTCAGTAATTTCATAAATTGATCTTCTTTGCGTCTAGAGGAGAAAAGGCTCATACATGCTATAGAGAGGCATAAACCAGCAATAAAAAATTAGCGGGTATCATACAGGAAGTGGGAACAATCCTCAATTTTAGCAATCTTTATCCATTAGATAAGTTAAGATTCCCATCTTCTTCTAGAAAAAAGAGAAATAAATAGCGTTTGAGCAAAGATTACACAAAACTTTCAAAAGCCTCTAAGCACTGCGGTTACGAAACTCACCTTAGTTTCGCCAAAATCCCCGCCAAATTTCCTTTTAGAAAGCGAAAAGCCCGCAGGAATGCGGGCTTTCATCTGTCTGCCTGGTGGGCCTTGTTGGGATCGAACCAACGACCGCTCGATTATGAGTCGAGAGCTCTAACCAACTGAGCTAAAGGCCCAAAATTTGGTAGGCGTAATTGGATTCGAACCAACGACCTCCACCATGTCAAGGTAGGTCTACCAAAAATACGTTACTTGTACGATATCCTACATAGCTTTATTTTAAAGGGATACAGTATTTTTTGCAACTAAAAAATTCAGATGTAAATTAAGATCATTTAAAGTTTAGTAAGTATTTGGGCACCGAAATATTTCAGCGTTT
>JASLFR010000083.1 GCA_030150565.1 Cardiobacteriales bacterium
TTAGTGGCGTCTATTTGTAAACTCTAAATTTTTCTTACTACAAATAAACAACATAGTTCCCTGTATTATACTCAATTGAGTGTTAATGGCTAACCTAAAATGAGCTATCTCTCTGCTTTCTTCTCACACAAAAGAGGGGGAAAAATTAAACTACAAAGAGGCAACATTCCCCATTTTCCCCCCCTCTTCTCGCTCTAAAAGAGCACGATTAATTGAGCGAATGAGCGCAGGCCCTTCATAGATAAATCCGCTATAGAGCTGAATTAAACTCGCTCCTGCTTCAAACTTTTCAAGAGCATCTTCTGCCGAATGAATTCCCCCAACCCCAATGATAGGGAAAGCACCACCACTCTCTTGGTGTAGAAAACGGATCACCTTTGTTGAGCGATTCTGTAACGGTTTACCACTCAATCCGCCCGCCTCTTCCCTCTCTTTGCTCACTAACCCCTCTCTGCTGAGAGTGGTATTTGTCGCAATCACCCCTGAGATCTTTGTCTCTTCAACAATCTCAATAATATCTCGCAGTTGATCATTAGAGAGATCGGGCGCGATCTTCAATAAAATTGGTCTCTCTGTCGTTTGCTGCCGATTCTCACCCTGTAGCGCAAGGAGAAGTTTAGTAAGTGGCTCTCTCTCTTGAAGATCACGAAGATTGGGGGTATTGGGAGAGCTCACATTCACCACAAAATAATCAACATAAGGAGAAAGTACTCTAAATGAGTAGAGATAATCCTCCACCGCTAACTCATTTGGCGTCACCCTATTTTTGCCAATATTTCCCCCAACAATGAGCTCTTTAGGGCGATTTTTAAGGCGCTCAACAGCGATCTCCACCCCCTCATTGTTAAATCCCATACGATTAATAATCGCCTCATCCTCTAGAAGACGAAAAAGGCGCGGTTGAGGATTCCCCTCCTGCGCTTTAGGGGTGATCGTCCCGATCTCTACAAATCCAAATCCTAAGGCGCCAAGCTCCTGAAAAAGCTTTGCATCCTTATCGAGCCCCGCCGCTAATCCCACTGGATTTTTAAAGGTTAATCCAAAAAGCTTCCGCTCAAGCTTGGGGTCAACAACCTCGTAATGACCTCTAATCATCCCCTTTACGAACGGAATCTTCATCAGCCACCGAAGCGCAGTAAAAGAGAGATGATGTGCCCTCTCTGGAGAGAGGCGAAAAAGAAGGTGACGAATCACTCGTTTCATAATGAATCCTTATTGTAGAGACGTAAAAAAAGCATCTCAAAAAAGATGCTTTTCACTATAGACTCACACCAAACCCGAAAGGGTAGAGTGGGTTGATTAACGACCGTATTTTTTACGGAAGCGGTCAACACGACCCTCTGAGTCAAGAATGTTCTGCTCACCTGTGAAGAATGGGTGTGATGCTGAAGTAACATCTACACGATACACAGGATACTCATTCCCATCTTCCCACTTAATTGTCTCTTTAGTTTGCACGGTTGAGCGCGTTAAAATTGCAAAATCGCTTGATGCATCTTGAAACACGACGGGGCGATAGTTTAAATCTTTATCTGACATATTTAATAATCCATTTTCTAACTGTGAATAAAACCGGTTTTATCTCTCGTCTGAGGCCAGTTCGTCAACTTTCGGGGCCAGCATCTTAGAAATAAATTTAAGACAGGATATTTTACTACCAAGTGCTCGCTTATTCAAATTATTATTGGCTCTTCATCCGCTGGAAGAACTCTTCATTAGTTGTTGTCTCTCGTAACTGATCGAGCACAAGCTCAATCGCCTTAATCTCATCGAGAGAGTGCAACATTTGACGAAGCACCCACATATTCTGCAACTCTTCAGGGCTCATAAGGAGCTCTTCACGGCGAGTGCCTGAACGATTAATATTAATTGCAGGGAAGACCCGCTTCTCAGCAATACGGCGATCGAGTTGAATCTCTGAGTTACCCGTTCCTTTAAACTCCTCAAAGATCACCTCATCCATCTTTGAACCTGTATCCACCATCGCTGTCGCTATGATCGTTAAGCTTCCACCATCTTCAATATTACGAGCAGCCCCGAAGAAGCGTTTAGGGCGATGAAGCGCATTAGCATCCACCCCTCCTGAAAGAACCTTTCCTGACGAGGGAACAACTGTGTTGTAAGCTCTTGCTAAACGGGTCATTGAATCGAGAAGAATCACAACATCTCGGCCATGCTCTACTAAACGGCGCGCCTTTTCGATCACCATTTCAGCCACTTGTACATGGCGAAGTGCAGGCTCGTCAAAAGTTGAAGCGATTACATCTCCACGCACCAAGCGCTGCATCTCCGTGACCTCTTCTGGACGCTCATCAATCAAGAGCACCATGAGATACGCTTCGGGGTGATTTACTGCGATTGATTGTGCGATATTTTGCATCATGATTGTTTTACCCGCCTTTGGAGGAGCGACAATCATGCTTCTCTGCCCTTTTCCGATGGGAGCTACAAGATCGATCAATCGTGCAGTCATATCCTCAATAGAGCCATTTCCAAGCTCCATCTTCAGAAGCTCATTGGGATGAATGGGGGTGAGATTCTCAAAAGCGACTCGACGGCGATTCTGCCCAACAGGCTCGTAATTAATCTCTTTCACCTTAACGAGCGCAAAATATTTCTCATTATCTTTAGGGGGGCGAATAATGCCTGAAATGGTATCCCCTGTGCGCATATTGAAACGCTTAATCTGTGATGGGCTGATATAGACATCATCAGGCCCCGCTAGGAAGGAGCTATCCACCCCCCGCAGAAATCCGTAGCCATCGTTAAGCACCTCAAGGACCCCATCGCCTGAGATCTCAGCACCATTTTCAGCATATTTTTTTAGAATAGAGAAGATGAGATCGTGCTTCTTCGCACGCATTGATCCCTCAATCTCTAACTCTTCAGCTAACGCAACAAGCTCCTTAGCTGTCTTATTCTTCAATTCAGTTAAATTCATAGATAATCTTTTCAATAATAGAAGATCGACTCAGGAATCTGAGCCATAGGGAGGGGAAAGATTGATATCTTAATAATTCAATCAATAAGAAGAGAGATGCGCCCAATAAAAAAGAGAGGAGCGACATCTCACCAGTATAAAATCAGTCACTAAAAAGGGGGTTGCCCTAGTAAGAGAGCAATTTTAGCCTCATTCCATAGACTACGCAACTTCATCCCTCTTTGCTAATCGTGATTTAAGCAGCTCAAAGAGGATGGGGAGAAGCGAAATGAAGATAATCATCAGAGCGATTAGGGAGAAATTCTCCGAGACCCAAGGCAATTGCCCTAAAAGGTAGCCACCCCCAAGCATAGAGATAGTCCAGAGCAGCGCCCCAATCACATTAAAGTGGAAAAAACGGCGATAATTCATAGAGCTTGCACCCGCGATGAAAGGGGCAAAAGTGCGCACAATAGGGACAAATCGAGCAATAATAATTGTCTTTCCCCCATGCTTTTCATAAAACTCCTCCGTCTTATGGAGATACTTAAGCTTAAAGATTCGCGCATCCTCCTTAAAGGGCTTTACCCCAATTTTTCGCCCAATTCGGTAGTTGACTGCATCCCCCACAATCGCTGCAATTAAGAGTGTTGAGAGGAGAATCCAGATATTGAGTAATCCCATCGCCGCAAGCGCTCCCGCAGCAAAGAGGAGGGAATCACCTGGAAGAAAGGGGGTTACTACAAGCCCCGTCTCACAAAAGACGATAACGATCAAAATGAGGTAGAGCCAAGCTCCATAACTCTCTACAAGCACCTTTAGGTGTTGATCGATATGCATAAAAAGATCCCAAAATTGGGCGATCAGCTCCATCTAATTTAGCTCCCTTACCACTTTTCCATCTCGCAAGCTCCAGCGCTGCTCCATCTTCTCAGCAAGAGAGAGATCATGCGTTACAATCACTAAAGCGGTACCAATCTCATCATTAATCTCACTCATAAGATCGAAGATTTGATGAGCATTCTCCTCATCCAGATTACCCGTCGGCTCATCTGCTAAAACGAGTGCAGGCGCAGTTACAAGTGCACGAGCAATCGCAACCCTCTGCCGCTCTCCTCCTGAAAGTTTACTCGGCTTATGGTGCAATCGGTGGCTCAATCCTACCCGCTCCAATAACTTTTTAGCCTCTTGACGCGCTACTTTAATCTCACCCCCCCCAATAATGAGCGGAAGTGCCACATTATCAATCGCTGTAAACTCAGTTAAGAGGTGGTGAAATTGGTAGATAAATCCTAGATATCGGTTTCTTAACAATCCCCGCTCCCGCTCATTGGCATCGGTTAAGGCGTGTCCCATAAGAGTCACACGCCCCTCCGTTGGCTGATCGAGCCCTGATAGGAGGTGGAGAAGAGTGCTTTTCCCAGAGCCTGACGCCCCGACAATCGCAATTTTATCCCCCCGCTCAATCGTTAGATCGATCCCGCGCAAGACCTCAATCTCACTATTGGCATCTTTAAAGCGTTTAGTGAGCCCCTCTGCTCTCAATATTGTCATCACTTCCTCTTTTTGATTCTCTTCCCGATTAATCATAACGGAGCGCCTCCGCAGGTTGTGTTTTCGCTGCACGCCATGCAGGGTAGAGAGTGGCTAAACTTGCAAGAATAAAGGCGACGCTGGTGACACGAATCACATCTCCAAGCAGAACGACTGAAGGGATTTCAGAAACGGGGTAGACGCTCGGCTCGAAAAGCGTCTTTCCTAAGAAATCTTCAAGCCATGCCACAATATCGCTCAGATTGAAGGAGAGCAACAACCCTAAAATAAGGCCGATTAAGGTGCCAAAAAAGCCGATAACCGTCCCCTGCACCATAAAGATGGTCATAATCTCTCTTGGAGACATTCCAAGTGTACGTAAAATTGCGATCTCCGCCTGCTTCTCCGTCACCACCATCACCAACATTGAGATCACATTGAAGACGGCAACCGCAACAATTAAGCTCATGATGATGAACATCACCACCTTCTCCACCTCAATCATACGGAAGAGCTCTGCAAATTGATTGATCCAAGTGTGCATCTGAATATCGTTGCGCTGTAGAAAGCTATACATTCCTTCAGCTGTCTCCCGCGCTTTCATCGGATCATGAAGCTTTAACCGCAACCCCTGTATCGAATCTTGGGGGAGTCGAAAGAGTCGATTAGCATCATTAATATGGAGGTAGAGCGTATTCGCATCATACTCATACATCCCTATCTCAAAAAAGCCCGCTACAGTCACCCGTCGAGTGCGGGGCGTTGCTCCAGCAACTGTGACGTTAATATCGGAGGTGACGAGCGAGAGCTGATCCCCAATACTTAAATTGAGATTCTTCGCCATCTCAACACCTACAATCACATTGAAAGAGCGATCCTCTAAAAGATCGAAATCCCCATCAATGAGTGCTAACCCCTCATCATTCTGCTTGCTGATCTTTCCAACAATGGGGGAGAGGGTCGGCTCATATTGAGGATCAACCCCAATAATACTGATAGGGGCCATCAGTCCATCATGATTTGCTAACCCCTGCCCCATGGTGAAAGGGGCACTCGCACTCACATTTGGCTCTTGTAGTGTCTCTTCACGCAGCTCCTGCCACACCCCATCCTCAAAATAATTATCTTTACTATAGAGTGTATTGTGAAAAGCGATCGCTAACGTTCGCTCCTCAATCCCCTCTTTCAACCCCGTCATTACAGAGAGCACAACGATCATCGCCATCACTCCAAGCGCGATCCCCCCAATCGAGACGAGCGAGATGAAGGAGATAAAATTATTATCCCGCTTTGATGCGGTGTAACGCAGCCCTATAAAGAGCGATAAAGGTTTGAACATATCTTCTTCTCAATTTAATTAACGGTTTAAGTGGCGGATATTATAAGGGATTGCAAAAAAAGGGGGATAAAATCGTTAAGGTTTCACGGGAAACAGTAACAAAGCGAGGGGTTAAACCTCCTCTTCAAAATGCTCCGCCATCAATCTGCTCAGCCCTTCAATTTCAGGAAGCTCATCGAGACTCTTTAAGCCAAAATCATCCAGAAATTGGGACGTTGTGCCGTAGAGATTGGGGCGACCTGCTACCTCTTTTCGACCCAAAACCTCCACCCACTCCCGCTCCTCCAAAATACGCATAATATTACTGCCAACTGTCACCCCCCGAACCGCCTCAATCTCCCCTCTGGTGATTGGCTGTTCATAAGCGATCAATGCAAGCGTTTCAAAGAGCGCACGACTATACCGCTCAGGCTTCTCCTGATAGAGCGCACCAATCATTGAGCTAAAACGGGAGGGAATCTGCATTCGCCAACCTGAAGAGACCTCCACAAGCTCAACCCCTCGCCCAAAATAGAGCGTCTGCAATACCTGCAACGATTGCACAATCTCCTGCCGCTTCACCTTGCGCTCTCTTTCAATAATTCGCTCAATCTCTTTTACCGTTAATGGCTCTTTCGCCGCCATTAAGAGCGCTTCAATCATTCCCGTTAGCTCATTCATCTTATGCCACCTTTGCACTTAAGGAGAGGACCCGCTTCCCTGCAAATGCAAATCCAATTCTTAATACTGTATTCCACGGCTCCTCTCTCAATAACCCTTTTGCAGCAAGATCTGACTGAAGGATCACCTTCAATAATCGATCTAACATCTTAAGAGGGATTCTGCGTACTGCTTGCTCGTAGAGTCTTCGCTTCTTAGGCCAGAGCCCTGAATAGATGCGCTCGAGCGGCTCCCCTTTAGCTAAACGGTGATGAATCTCTTGAAGCTTTACGATCTCCTGATAGATGACCCAGTTGACTCCAATGACAGAGTCCCCCTCCTCTCGAAGCGTCATGATGATATTGTAGATTCGGGGAAGATCCCCTGCTAAGAGCGCATCACCAAGATCGAAGGTGACAAATTTAGAGCTCTGCACTAAAAGCTGCTCCAAGCTCTCAACAGAGACCTCTTGATCCTGAAAGAAGAGGGCAAGATAGTTGAGCTCCTGCATTAATGAGAAGAGATTCCCCTCATTGTGGTGCGCTAACAGAACCGCCGCATCACGGGAGAGCCTTAAACCTCTCTGCTCTGCTCTTGCTAAAATCCACGCAGGATACTCATCAGGTGCAGGAGGATAGAGCACAAGGTAAGCCCCCGTTCGATCGAGCATTGTGACCCACTTCTCTTTTAAATTCGCTTTTGTAAGGCGGGGGGTTGTAATAATGAGATATACCCCCTCCTCAGGCGCTTGAAAATACTCAATCAGAGCATTTTTAGCCTCTCGAGAGGGGCGCTCTTTAAAGCGAAGTTCAATGATCTTTTCACTGCTAAAGAGAGATTGTGTTAAGGTCGCCTCGGTAAAATTTTGCCAAGAAAACCCCTTATCCACCTCAAAGACGAGTCGCTCTTCAATCCCACGAGAACGGAGAGCCTGCCGCGCCTCATCTACAATTTCAAGCGCGAGATAAGGCTCATCGCTCGCTACTAATAGCGCACTCCATTGAGGCTTTTTAGCAAGCTCTCGGGAAAAATTTTGAGGCCAGATTTGCATGAAATAGGGGTCGTAACGTTATATAAATCACAATAGTCGGAAATACAGAATAGATCATCTCTCATATATGATTGATCCATTCGTTTCAGTATACCGCAAATCGCTCAGCTATCACTCCTTTTAAGAGAGTTCCACCCCCTTACCGTAATGAGCCGATAGAGAAGAGTTATCAATCCCCTCCCCCTCTTGCATGCAATTATATTGCAGGAGATTTTTTCTTGTGCCATATTGATTTCATAATAATTATTAAGAGACGTTTCTAAAAAACGCTCACACCATCAATCGATAAGGAGGCTTAAATGGCACTATCTCGCTATAAAAAATTGATCCCCGTTGCACTCTCGGCGCTTATTCTCACCGCTTGTGGCAGTGATAAGAGCGATGAGGTTACCAGTGCAGAAGATAAACTCGATGCACGCATCATCACCATCGCAACAGGGGGAGCTTCAGGCCCTTACAATATTATCGGTACAGCACTAGCTGAATCGTATAGCAAGCAGTATGGGGTCAACGCTCGCACTCAAACAACTGGCGCTTCTGTAGAGAATGTGAATCTCATTCAGCAAGGGAAAGTTGAGATCGGCTTCATTATGAGTGATGTCTTAAGCCAAGCCGTTAATGGAGAAGCTCCCTTTAAGGAGAAAGTAGAGATCTACCAAGTCGCTGCTATGTACGACAACTACATGCAGATTGTTACCTCACAAAAGAGCGGCATTAAAACCTTAACCGATCTTAAAGGGAAGCGGGTTGCAGTTGGCGATCAGGGCTCTGGAACTGAAGTGAATGCACGCACCCTTCTTGAGGGGCATGGCATCACCTATAACGATATCAAAGTCGATTATTTAGGATTTGCAGAGGCGGCTGATGCGCTCCGTTCAGGCCGTATTGATGCTGCAGTTCTCTCAAGCGGTCTTCCAAATGCATCTATTATGGAGTTAGAGCAGAGCTTCGATCTTCAACTTGTCTCGATCGATGCTGACAAGATTGGTGAGATTGCGAAAGATAAATCCTACTTCCATGCAAAAGAGATTCCAGCGGGTACCTATGGCAATAAAGAGGCGATCCCTACAGCTGTAATCACCAATGCGCTCACCATTAGCCCCAAAGTGAGTGAAGGGGATGCTTATAAATTGACAAAGAGCTTCTTCGAGAGCATTCCACAGCTTGAAAATGCGCACCAAGCGGCGCGTGCTATTAAGTTTGAAGAGGCTCAGAAGAACTTAGTGGCACCTCTCCATCCAGGAGCAAAACGCTACTACGATGAGCAGAGTGGTGCGGCGCAGTAGATCGCTCGGTCGTCTCATCATTTATGGGGGGATCATCTTGATCCCCCTCTCTCTTCTCACCCTTCCTATCATAGAGGGGCTCATAATAGAGAGTGATGAAGCACCCCCCTTTCGCTGCTTCTTACCGAGTCAACACTTTACTCTACGCTGGATTCACTCAGTGGAGCACACTCCGTGGGAGGAATCCTATAGAGTTGAAGGGGAAAAACTCAGACTCTACCAGAGCCAATTTAAGAATTATGGCGCTGGTACGCCCGAACAGGGGCAATTGATTAAGAGTGGGGATCAGATCCTCTTCTCCACCAATCTTCTCTATCCAAAGATCTACTGGGCGAGCTCCCAGAATGTCGCCTCCACCATCATCAGCGGTGGTAGAGAGTGGCCAATCTACAGAATGCGCGCCGATTATAGCGGCATTACCCTATCACCCTCAAAGCGCTCTCTTTTGCAGCGTCTATTAATGGAGAATTGCTATGACTACTTTGAGCCGAAATAGTGAGTTGATGGCGAGCGAAGCACTCCCCGATACTCAAGCGATTTTAGAGCAGTATGATCGTGAATCGATCACCCGCTCCTACAAAAATCGCAATCTTACCTACCTAGTCTCCGCTTTTGCGATTTTTTACTCCCTCTTTCACCTCTACATCACCCTCTGGCCGATGCCTGAGCTTCTCTCACGAGCAACACACGTAGCGGTGGGAATCTCTCTCATTTTTCTCATCTATCCCGCTACTAAAAATCAGGATCGAAGCCACATCCCCCTTCTCGATTGGGGATTGGTCGCCCTCTCCCTCATCTCCCTTCTCTACATAATTGTAGAGTATCAAGATATTGTGCAGAATCGAGCGGGGCTCCCTAATAGTATCGATATTGGATTTGGATTACTCACCGTTATTTTGGTGATTGAAGCGGCGCGCCGAGTGATGGGGTTAGTATTGCCAATTTTAGCGCTCACCTTCCTCATCTTCCCCTTTATTAGCCATATGAGTTTTATCCCCGATATTATGGCTACAAGAGAGTTTGATCTTGGGGATATCTTTGCGCAGATGTATACAAAAACAGAGGGGCTCTACTCAACAGCAGTGGGGGCATCCGTCTCTTTTATCTTCCTCTTCATTCTCTTTGGAGCTTTTTTAGCAAAATCGGGAATGGGGCAACTCTTCAACGATATTGCGCTTGCTCTTGCAGGGCATAAACAGGGAGGACCTGCTAAGGTCGCGGTTGTTGCAAGTGGCTTTATGGGGAGTATTAATGGATCAGCAGTCGGGAACGTTGTTGGAACAGGTGCTTTTACTATCCCGATGATGAAACGAGTGGGCTACAACAAGGAGTTTGCAGGCGCTGTTGAAGCGAGTGCATCGGTTGGGGGGCAGATTCTTCCCCCTATTATGGGTGCGAGTGCTTTTATTATGGCGGAAACCACAGGCATTAGTTACGCTACCATCGCAATGGCGGCGCTCTTCCCTGCTCTTCTCTACTATTTAGGGGTGATTGCACAGGTCCACTTCCGAGCAGGGAAAGATAATCTTACAGGGATTCCCAAAGCGGATCTTCCACGAGTGAAGGAGGTTCTACTGGAGCGGGGGCATCTTCTCATTCCGATCTTTGTCCTCGTCTACTTCCTCTTTAAGGGAATGCCGATCTCCTACTCCGCTTTCTACACAATCTTAATTAGCATTGCGGTTAGCTCATTGAAAAAATCGACCCGCATGTCGATTAAAGATATTTTCGATGCATTAGAAGAGGGGGCGAGACAATCCCTCTCCGTAATGGCGGCATGTGCTGCGATCGGTATTGTAATTGGAGTGGTGAGCTTAACTGGATTTGCTAGCACCATGATGTCCCTCATCTTAAGCGTTGGTGCAGGCTCCCTCTTCTTAACCCTCTTCTTTACGATGATTGCATCGATGGTGTTGGGGATGGGTCTCCCTTCAATTCCCGCCTATATCATCACCTCGACTATGGCGGCTCCTGCACTTGCACAATTAGGGATTCCTGTGCTTGTCTCCCACCTCTTCGTCTTCTACTTTGGCCTCTTTGCCAATATCACACCACCTGTTGCTCTTGCAGCTTTTGCAGGGGCGGGCATTTCAGGGGGGGATCCGATGAAGACAGGATTCCAATCATTAAAGCTCTCCATCGCAGGATTTTTAGTCCCCTTTATGTTTGTCTACAACCCCGCAATGTTGATGATTGATGTGACCACTGTTGCAACTAATGCAACGGAATTTCCAATTCCTCCTCTCTTCGATATCATCTCCATTACAATCACATCGATTGTTGGGGTGACCGCACTAAGTGCTGCAGTTGAGGGGTACTTTGCAACACGCTTTATCCCAATCACACGGGTTATTCTGGCAGCGGGGGCACTTCTCCTTATCGTTCCTGAAACGCTGACTGATGTGATTGGAACAGTGATTGTCGGTATTCTACTTACGCTCAATCTCCTAAGGGCGAAAAGAGAGAAGAGTGCACTCCCTCTATAGATAAAAAGAGAGGGTAAAAAAGAAGCCCTAACCATCAAAAATGGTTAGGGCTTTTTTCTATCTTGTTAGAGCAGAAAACGATGGAAGCTTTAAGCGTCTACCTCTTCACTCTCAGCTGCTGCTTGCTCCATCTGCGCTAAATTTTGTGCGTAGACCATATTGAAATCGATCGGCGCTAAAATAACGGGCGGGAAGCCTGCACGACGCACTAGAGAATCGATCACTTCACGCGCATAAGGGAAGAGAATATTGGGGCAGAATGCACCACGCATATGGGCAAGATTATCCGCCTCAAAACCTGAAATATTGAAAATTCCAGATTGCTCCACCTCTGCTAAAAAGAGTGTCTTCTCCTCTTCACCTATCTTCGCTTTAGCCGTTACGGTAATGCGTAGATTCACCTCATGAAAATTATCACCCAGATCTTGTGCTGCATTGCTCACTTGAACACCAATTTCAGGTGTTGCCTCTTGAGTGAATACTTCAGGTGAATTGGGAGATTCAAGAGAGATATTCTTTGTATAGACTCGAATGATCTCAAAATTTGGTTGTGCTTCGTTACTCATTAATAGATGCTCCTTACGCCCATCTTCAATTATGGCAATTCGCCTGCGAGATATTTATCGAGCTCTTTCTTACGATCGAGCGCCATCAAATCGTCACAGCCCCCAACGTGATGATCACCAATAAAGATCTGTGGAACAGTTGTACGGCCTGAACGCTCTTTACTCTCATCCCAATACTTTGCATCTTTGCCCACATCATAGATGGTTGGCTCAACCCCTTTTGATTGAAGAAGTGCGAGCGCACGCTTGCAGTAAGGGCAGGTGTTTGAATAATACATCTCTACTTTCATTCTGATTACCTCGTCTATTTACCTTTCTGAGTAGGGAGATTCGCCTCTTTCCATGCAGCGATTCCCCCCTCCATTGCGTAAATCTCCGCATTCGAATGCGCCTCACGCAGCGTAATGCATGCTTGCTGAGTGCGGGGGAGATTGTCCCCATAAAGGACTATTTTTTTCCCGCTATATTGCTCTATGTTAGTTAACTTTTTCTCTAATTGGGCATATTCGATATTGATCGCTTCTGGTAGACGCTCCTTTTGAGCCTCTTTCGCGTTACGAATATCGATCAACACCGCTTCACCATTATTACTAAGCTGTAACGTCTCCATCACTGAGAGATAGAACGCCTTCGCCTTTTTTAGATTGATCTCATTGATCACAATAAGGACTGAGACCACCAAAATCCCCACAAAATAGGGCCAATACGCACCAACAAATTGGAAAAAACTCATATCTAATATCTATCTTTAAATAAGTAAATTAAGGGGATATTATACCCCACTCCCCGCTCGATTGATATGCAAAGGAGTGGGATCACTCTTTCAATTAATAATCGCTAAAATGGTCTGGATCGTGACTTAAGCGACCATCGATCTTATCAAAGCTCTCTAAAAGGGCGCGCTCTTCCTCGGTCAGAGCAAAATCAAAAAGCGCAAAATTCTCCTCCATTCGCTCACGGCGGATGCTCTTTGGAATCACACTTACCCCAGATTCTAAAAGATAACGGAGCGCCACTTGAGCGGGTGTTTTCTCATACTTTTCAGCAATTGCGATGAGGCTTGGATCATCAAACCCTAACCCCTTCCCTAATGGGCGCCACGCCTGCACGGCGATATCCATACTTTGACAATACTTACGTAGCGCCTCCTGCTGGAAAGTTAAATGGCACTCGATCTGATTAATCATCGGCATAATGTTGGCTGAGGTTGAGAGCTCTTCAAGATGATTCTGATTAAAATTTGAGACTCCAATGCTCTGTACAACATTCTCCTCAAAGAGGCGCTCAAGCGCACGCCAAGATTCTTTAAAGAGCCCCTTCTCTGCAACGGGCCAATGGATTAGATAAGCATCAATATAGTTAAGTTGAAGACGATTGATACTCTTATCAAATGCTCTTAACGTCTCATCATAGCCGTGCGCATCATTCCAAACTTTGGTTGTAACGAAATACTCTTTACGTTGAAGCCCCGATGCTGCCAAAGCACGACCAACCCCCGCTTCATTGCCGTAAAGGGAGGCAGTGTCAATTAAACGATACCCTACCTCAAGCGCTTCTGTAACCGCCTTTTCAACCGCCTCTCCCTCATCGATATGCCACGTTCCAAAGCCCAATTTTGGCATCTCTACGCCACTTAATAATGTTGTTGTCTCTTTAACCACGTTACTCTCCTTACTTAAATCTTGATCTGATGGCGCGTCAACTGCCCCGCACGATATTGCAGATAATCCCCCGTCTGATCCCAATCGCTCAATACATAGCGAACTCCATTTCTCATCTGATGACGAGCGGGTCGATGGGTATGCCCGTGAATAATCACCTCACATCGATACTGCTCAAATATCTGCTCGGTATAAGCCTCATTTATATCGACAATTATCGATCGCTCCGATTGACGAGCACTCTTAGCACGAATCTTCTCCGCCAATCCTAAACGGTACTTTTTAGGAAGATGGCGCAGGAGTGTGAGCAGAAAGGGATTACGAATAATCCGCTTATATCGCTGATAACGCTTATCATCGATGCAGAGCTCATCTCCATGCATCAAGAGCGCTTCAGGATACTCCTTTGGTCGATAAAAGGGGGGGATCAACTCAATATTATAACGCTCTGCATACCTTTTACCGAGCGCAAAATCCCGATTTCCATGCTGAAAGTAGATCGCTGTCCCCGCTAAAGCGAGATGGGATAATCGCTCCCCCAACGCTTCTGTTAGCGGAGTTTCGATATCATCACCAGCCCAATAATCGAAGAGATCGCCCAAGATGTAGAGTGCAGCTGCGCCCTCCACCTGCTCCTCTAAAAAAGAGAAAAAAGCCGTAACGATCTCATTACGGCTCTCTGATAGATGGATATCGCTCACAAAGAGTGTGCGTTGCTCCATAAAATGGTGCTCCTTTTTAAGATTAGAGCACTTCTACCCGTTCGATAACAATATCTTCTACAGGCACATCTTGATGGCCGCGACGTGATGTTGTCTCCACTTTCGCCATCGCATCGATCACATCCATCCCCTCTGTCACTTCACCAAAGACTGCATATCCCCAACCTTGTGGAGTCTCTGAGGTGAAGTTTAAAAAGCCATTATCCACTAAGTTAACGAAGAATTGGCTTGTTGCAGAGTGAGGATCCATAGTACGTGCCATAGCAACAGAACCACGCTTATTAGCTAAACCGTTATTCGCCTCATTCTGAATCGGTGCAAATTGCCCTTCACGCTTATCCACCATCCCCTCTTCAAGGCCACCCCCTTGAACCATAAATCCAGGAATGATGCGGTGAAAAAGAGTTCCTACAAAGTAGCCCGATTCACAATATTTAAGAAAATTTTCTGCCGTAATTGGTGCATTTTCATGATCGAGTTCAATCGTAAATTCACCCGCTGTTGTATAAAACTTAACTGATTTATTCATTCTTCTTCCTTTCTATATATCCGTTCTTATCAATTTTTATCAGTTGCAAATTAATGTTGCTCAATCATCTTTAAGGAGTAATCTGCACCAGTTGCGCTCTCAATCGGTTTTCCTGATTGGTCGAGTGAGATGAGTGCCCCTTCTGCCACTTGGAAGGTAAGCGGATACTCCTCTACCCCCTCCAACGTGATAATACTGCCACTTTGGTCCCACGTAAAAAGCCCTTCAGCTTCAAAAGGTGCTTCACTATCTCCAAGATAACGGCGCTTTAATTTAAAACGCTCATCATAATCGAGGGTGACTGTTAGCTCGATCCCTTCACAATCAGCGCAGGGATAGACCCCTTGATAAACGCCCGCATAGCTTAAAGCGTTTTCCGCATTGTGTCCATCATCATGGAGTGGAAACGCTTCCCCATTTCCCGCTTCACTCTTCACTTTATAGAGAGAGTAATCGAACGTTGAATCGATCTCATTCCCCTCTAAATCGAGCACCTCTAAGCGGCCATTATCTACTAAAAGATAGTGCCACCCTTCAGCCCCTTCGAGTCTGATCTTCTGCTCATTCTCATCCCACGTAAAAGCACCACTCTCCACTAAAGGCTCAGGAATGGGATCTTTACGATTAGAAAAGTATGCGAGCGTCCGTGTATAAGCATCATCGTAATCGAGCTCAAGGGAGACCTGAATACCAGGACAATCAGCACAGGGCAACACCCCCTCATAGAGCCCTGCATAATCGGTCTCTACAATGGCTGACTCATCACTATCGATCTTTTTTGAAGCGGATTCAGGAATCGCACGACTCTCATCATCAATGAGAAGATCGGTCACCTCCCCCTCTTCGAGCTCTTTAGGAGCAAGTGGCTCCTCTTTACTCTCACCACAACTTGCAAGAAGCGTCACAGAGAGCAGAATCGTTAACCAGTAACGTCTCATTATTCACCTCCTGAAGGTGCTTCAATCAAGGTTGCACGCTCAATTTTAATCACCTCTGTCGGCATATGTTGATGCGCCCCTTTAGGCTCCACAGGAACTTTTGCCATCTTATCTACAACCTCCATACCAGAGATGACACGACCAAAAACGGTATATCCGTAACCGTCATGTGCGGGATAATTTAGAAAATCGTTATCCACAAGATTGATGAAGAATTGACTCGTTGCCGAGTTAGGATCTGCTGAACGAGCCATTGCGATCGAACCACGATCATTCTTCAACCCATTATCTGACTCAATATTGACGGGAATTCGACTCTTCTTCTGAGTTAAGGATTCATCAAACCCTCCCCCTTGAACCATAAACCCATCAATCACTCGGTGAAAAATGAGCCCATCGTAATAAGATTCATTTAGATATTCGATAAAATTGCCCACCGTATTGGGCGCACGGCTTGCATCAAGCTCTAAAATAATGGGGCCGAAATTGGTCTCCATATTGACGTAGAAGGTGAGGTTTTTCTGATCCTGAAGTTCCACCCCCTCTTCAACAACCTCCACCACTTCAGTTGTAGCAGGAGCGCTACTCTCTTCGGCAATTAAAGGTGAAAAGGATCCAATTATTAAGGCACTCAATAGTGCATAGCGTTTTCTCATTTCTCTCTTCCTTGTTGGCTTAATTAATAGGTTAATTATCTGAATAAGCATAGCATATCGCGATTCCCCACTCCTCTTCAAAGAGGGGGCAAAAAAAAGCCCTTACCTAAAATAAGGGCTCCTCTATCACTCAATTAAAAGTAGCGATTATTTAACCACTTCGAGATATTTCACTTCCACTTTATCGTTATCTTTTTTGTGGCTCTTATCGAACTCACCAAGAATTTTCACTTTCGTTTCAGGGGTTACCCGTTGACCTTGCCAAAGATCATCATCGATCTCCACTAAAATCTCACCGGTACTATCTTCAAAGCGGTAATCATCGCTCCGTTTCCCCTCTTTTTTATAGCCGATCAGACGCCCCTCTAAAGTAACGTAAGTATCATCAGCTAAGTTTTTAACCTCTGCGACACTCTGTGTCTTCCATGGTGAAACGAGTGCTTTCGACGCCTCTTTTCTGCTCTCAGAGACCGATTCTCCCTCTGCAACAAATTGTGCAGAAGCAACCGATGTGATCCCAATTAAAGCAACTGCTAATACTGTTTTATTCATCCTACTCTCCTTTGTTATCAATTATTGATGATTGATCTTCACTATAGAAAGAGAGTGCGTTAAGGACAAGATTAGCTTTTCTATAGGGGGGCATCTTTTAATATAAGATATTGATGAAGCGGTCTCTTAAGCGCGCCCGCTATAGGCGTGTGTCTCTGTATTGACGATAATTTTTGTACCATTCTCAATATACTCAGGCACTTGAACGGTAATTCCTGTAGAGAGGAGAGCGGGTTTCGTGCGGCTTGTAGCTGAAGCCCCTTTCAATTCAGGTGCTGTCTCCACCACTTCTAACGCTAATGTCTGTGGAGGCTGCAGCGCTAATGGGGACCCTTCCACAATAGAGACATAATACCCATCCACCCCCTCAACAACATACCCCTTCACAGGCTCAATAAGTGCCGGTGAGAGGTAGTATTGGGTGTAATCTTCATTATCCATAAAGACGTAATCCTCCCCATCCATAAAGGAGAAGTGCGCTTCACGGCGACTCAATTCCGCCTCTTCTAGCTCATCATCAGCGCGTAATGAAAGATCGAGCTTCTGCTGATCTGGAATTGAGAATAGCTGAATCCTAAAGGTGGTATTTCCTCCACGAGCAGTAGGGGCTGAACGCTCCACCTCCCGCACCATGTAGTAGATTCCATTTTGCTTAATCACATCGCCCCGTTTTATCTCATTTGCTTTCTTCATCTCTGCTCCTACTTAAATTATTAATGGATAGATCTCCACAAAAAAGGGGATATCTCACTGATACCCCCTCTTAAATTATCTCCTCTACTCCTCAATTATGAGCGAAAATCGCGAGGAATGATATCGAAATAATCGAGTCGCTTCTTCAATGTTGAACGGGTAATCCCCAAAATTTCAGAAGCTTTTGATTGATTGCCATTCGTATACTCAAGCACCTTCTCAAAGAGCGGTCGCTCAACCTCATTGATAATGAGGCGATAGAGGTTTGCTGGATACTTTCCCTCAAGTTTTTGAGAAATTTCATCAAGCGCCTCACGCACTGATTCTCTTAAGGGCATATGTTCACGAATACGTTCACGGGAAATCATAATGAGATCTACTCCTTTCTACTTTAAAAACATAAATTAACAACCAAATTACTCTGCTAAGCCAGCATCCATAGCTGAGCTTAAAATTCGTTCAATCCAGTGGAGCTGCTCCGCTTCACTCTCAGCTGCAAGAAGTGAAATTCGTGCTGCTCGATCATTCAGATAAGGCTCGAGATACCAGACTAAATGCTTTCGCGAAATACGAATGGCACTCTCCTTATAAAAATGGTGAAGCGCTTTGAGATGCTCCTCTACCACTTCAGAAACCTCTTCAAGGGTAGGCCGATAAGATCTACCACTCGTTAGCTCTTTGAAGATCCAAGGATTTCCTAAGGCTGCGCGGCCAATCATCACCGCATCAGCCCCCGTCTCCCTCAATACTGCTTCCGCCTTCTCAAAGGAGCAGATATCTCCATTTGCAATGACTGGAATCGATACCGACTCCTTCACTCTGCGAATGGTTTCATACTCTGCCTCTCCAGAAAATTTCTGCTCTCGCGTTCTTCCATGAACCGCTAATGCTGAAATCCCCACCGATTCTGCTAATTGCGCAATAGTGACGGCATTTTTATGCTCTTCACTCCACCCTGTTCTAATCTTTAAGGTGACAGGAACTGAAACCGCCTCCACAATTGCGATTAAAATCTCTTCTACTAATTTTTCATCTTGCATTAAGGCTGATCCTGCCGCCTTTTTGCACACTTTTTTTGCAGGACACCCCATATTGATATCGATGATATCGGCTCCATTCTCTACATTATGCTTAGCTGCTAATGCCATCATCTTAGGATCATTCCCAAGAAGTTGAATGGAGATAGGCCCCTCCTCCCCATCGTTGATTTTACGGTGTGCCGATTTTTCCGTATGCCACAATTCAGGATTGGCGTGCACCATCTCTGAGACCGCCAACCCAGCCCCCATCGTTCGGCAGATCTTCCGAAATGGGAGATCAGTAATCCCCGCCATCGGTGCCAAAATATAGGGACTCTTTAATGCATAAGATCCAATCTGCATTTAGTATCGCTTCACTCCGTGAAGACGTACCCAATCCTCTTGAATTGCATCTTCAGAAAAGTGAAAGTGCTCCTCATAAGCTTCCCGCACTTTGTCAGCATCATGAACCAGTAAACCTGACAGCACGATATGCCCTTTAGAAGCGACCAGCTCTGTTAAATGGGGCGCTAGCTCAATCAGTGGATTGGCTAAGATATTCGCCATCAGCAACTTTGCAGGAGAGGGGGAGAACTCCTCAGGCAGTTGAGGGGTAATCTTCGCCCCATTTCGTGCCGCATTCTGCTCAGTCGCTTTTAACGCTTGGGGATCGATGTCGGTGCTGTAGCACTCTTTAGCACCCAGAAGCTTCGCTGCGATTCCTAAAATGCCAGATCCGCAACCGTAATCGATCACTCTACTATCACGATAGAGTTCAGGATTGTTTGAGAGCCACTCAAGACAGAGCGCTGTTGTTGCATGTGTCCCTGTTCCAAATGCTAATCCTGGATCGAGCATCACCGTCACCACATCTTTTTCAGGGGGTGTTAAGTGAGTGGGGCAGATCCAGAGATTTTCACCAAACTTTATCGGCTGATAATTATCTCTCCAAGCTCCCACCCAATCACGATCCTCAATATCTTTACTCGCCACGATAGGTAAAAAGGGCTCACTTAGATAATTTGAGAGCTCGCTCTTAATCGCATCAACATCGCAAGGGGCTGCAAAGAGCCCAGTCACAAGCGTGTTTTTCCAAAGAGGCGCTTCACCTGGCAAAGGTTCAAAAATGGGATCATCATCCGCATCTTGCATCGTCACTGCCAAAGCACCGATCTCAACAAATGCCTCTTCAATCGCTTCTGCTGTTAAAAAACCATTCGCTTTGAGTGTCAACTCAAACCATTTATTCATCTCATCCAATGGATCACCTACAAAATAAGGGTGTAAATACTAGCCAATCAAAGGCACGATATCAAGCCTAGCCACGCAGATTGATGGAGTTCTCCACATCTTCAAAAAAGAAGCAAAGAGTTAGCTAAAAAATAGTGCCTAAAAGGCGAAGTTAGCTCTCCTCCATATTGCAAAAAGAGTAGGCGCAAGGGGGGATATTCTACACAAAAAATAGGCACTTTTCATCCAATCCCCAAAGAGAGTAGCTCACTTTCCCCAAATTTTGTCGTATACTCGTAAACTCTTTTAATTAACCGAAATTCCCATCTAAAAGAAAGGAGAAGAGTGTGACAAATCGAACCTACGATCTACGAAAAATCCGCTGGCGTTCACGTAGAGGGATGAGGGAGTTAGATCAGCTCTGCGATGCTTATCTCGATAACCATTTTGAATCCGCTCCCGATGAGGAGAAAGAGCTCTATCTACAGCTGCTCGATATGCAGGATCCTGAACTCTACGCTCTTCTGATGCATCGCGCAGAAGCCCCCTCAAAAGAGATGGAAGCGCTCATTCTTAAGATGAATCCTCACAAACTGTAACAAGCAGAGCGTTTCACGTGGAACGGATTAGCGCTCTACACTTAATCGAGCAGAAATAAAAAAACCCAATCTTCAATGAAGATTGGGTTTATCTGTCTGGTGCCGGCACCACGAATCGAACGCGGGGCCTACTGATTACAAGTCAGTCGCTCTACCAACTGAGCTATGCCGGCCTCTCTAATTGAGAAAATAGAAGTATATAGAGCTCTCTTTTAATGGTCAACACAATTTTTAAAATTGAGCAGAAATAAATCAATTTTTACAACTCTCTTCCCTCTTTAAGGCGCAATATACCGAATGGTATGACTTTTTATCTACTCGATGTGCCTCAAGCGCTAAGCGATCTCGCTCATCAAAGGAGGAGTGGGAAAAATCCTCTTTTTGCAATATTCTCTGAGCATCTTTTGAAAAGTGGGGCGCCTCTCTTAAATAGTAGAGATCTCCTCGCCACTTCCTCTCCACCTCTTTGAACCACTCAATACCAGCAGAGCTAAGTAGCTTAATCATCACTGCTGCGTGAAGAGCTGTCACCCGATCTCGATGTGACCCGATATGAATCCACTCATATCCCATCTTTCGCCAAAAGGTGAGAAGGGAATCGGTCAATCCAAAACTGACACTTAAAAAATCAAAACTTTTACCCAGTTCAAGCGTTAATTTCTCTAGCATCTTCTTCGCCACACCTTGAAAACGAAAAGGTTCCAGAACTGAGATACGGCTGATACGCAAAGAGCGCATCTCCATCGCTTCAGGATAGTAACTCTGCGCACTTAAGAGTTGAGGTACAAGATTTCCTCGAGGCCTTCGAAGGCCCCTAAAGACAGCATCAGCAAGCGATCTAGAAAGCTCCCCCTCTCTTAACCCCCAAACCATACCGATCAAATCCTTCCCCCTCCACGCTAAGAGAAAGCATTGCTTCTTTTGATCAAAGAGGCGACGAATATCCTGAATATTGGTCTGATAATGGGTCTTCTTTAAGAGACGATAAAGCGCAGCTATTTTAGCTGGCGAACGTTGCAGGTCAGCCAATCGCTCCTCCGCCACAAATTCAATCTTCACGCCACTCTCTTGAGAAGAGATTGGCAATAGAGGCTCCTCTTCAAAAGCTAAAGAGCGGCAAAAATCTGCTAAAGGATCCTTAGAATTAAAACGGAAATTCTCACTCAATTTATAGTGAGCAGATATTGGGAGCAATTGATCCAATTTATAGATTAATCCCTGCTTACTCCCCTCATAATTATCGATTGAGGAGATTAGGAGGATCTTCTCAAAGAGTCTGGAGAGAGTAATGAGATGTTTTAATGGAATTGCGGCCGCCTCCTCCACTAATAATGTATAACCTAAGAGCTCTTCTCGAGTGTAATTCAATATAAGATCATCCACCGCACGAAAAGAACCCCGCTCAATCACACCATACTGCTCGACCGCCGCTTGATTAGGTGCTGTAAGAAGCACGGTTTCTCGATTAGCATTATAAAGAGCCGCTCCTAACCGAGATTTTCCAACGCCTCTAGGGGAGAAGAGAGTGAAAATCCCCCCCCTTTCTGCATTGAATTGGGTATAGATCCCCCATTGCGCTTCCGAGAGCGAAGAGAGGGCTTCCCCACCCTTTCGATTTGATGGATTTCCCTCCTCCACCTCCCCCAATTTCGTTTTAAGATAACGGTAAAAATTGGGAGCAGGGGCAGGTTCACCCACCACTCGCTTCATCGAAGGATCCACCCAATCGGGAGAGAATTGTTGAGAATCGAGTAGAAGCGTTAAGGTTCCCCCCGCTTCAAGTGCATTTGCTACCCGTAAAAAATAATCGAGAGAGAAACCCTCCCGCGCATCAAAAAGAATCCAGCGGAGCGTCCGCCCCAATACTCCATCCGTTGCAGAGAGTCTTCTCACTGAAGGCCACAAGAGAGAATCGGAGAGAAATAGAGCCTCCGCTTCAAAAGTGAGGAATCTCTCATAGAGCGCTTCTATCTCGGCCCACCGCGGCCGGCGACGCCGCCGATGCGGTGATCCTGCGCGACTCGCTGCGCCCGCTCGCCGAGGCGGTGAGCATCGGCCGCCACACGCTGCGCGTGGCGCTCACGTCCATCTGGATCGGCATCGTGCTGAGCGTTGGCCTCATGCTCGTCGCAGCGACCGGCGCGATCCCCGCCGTGGCCGGGGCGCTCACGCAGGAGCTCGTCGACCTCGCGGCGATCCTCTACGCCCTGCGGGCCCTGCGGCCGCCGGTGCTCGCGCTTCCCGCCCATGCGCCCGGGAATGCGGCGTCGTCCGAGTCGGTTGGCCCCTGATATGAGGACCGAGCCGCTGCACTACACCGCCTTCGCCGACGCCCCGCAGGGAGGAAACCCGGCCGGGGTGGTGCCGGATGCCTCCCGCCTCGGCGCCGAGGACATGCAGGCGCTGGCCTCCAAGCTCGGCTACCCAGAGAGCGCCTTTGTCGTCTCCCTGACGCACCCCACCGAACCCGGTGGGGTTGCCCGCGTGGGCATGCGCTACTTCACCCCGGCGGCCGAGATCCCCTTCTGC
>JASLFR010000091.1 GCA_030150565.1 Cardiobacteriales bacterium
GAAGGCGAATAGCGTTGGTAATGAGCAGATTATGGTGTGTGAGCGGGGGGTAAGTTTTGGATACAATAATCTCGTCTCTGATATGCGCTCATTAGAGATTATGAAAGAGACGGGTTGTCCTGTTGTTTATGATGCAACTCACTCTGTTCAGCTTCCTGGTGGTCAGGGGAGCAGTTCTGGGGGGCAGAGCCAATTTGTACCACCCCTTTCACGTGCCGCAACAGCAGTAGGAATTGCAGGGCTCTTTATGGAGACCCATCCAGAACCTGAAAAAGCGCTCTCTGATGGGCCAAATTCTGTCCCTCTCCATCAAATGAGAGAGCTCTTAAAACAGTTAACAGCAATCGATGCTGTTATTAAAGGGGGCGCATAGTTGTGGCGCTCATTCTAGCTTCCCATTCTCCGCGTCGTGCTGAATTACTCCGTCAAATTGGTCTTGAATTTACTCAATTTGCCGTAGAGATTGATGAATCCGTTGCCCAGTATGAGAGTGTAACGGATTATGTATTACGTATGGCAAATGAGAAGGCGCACGCTGCAGCAGAAGCCTTAGAGCATGAGTGGAGTGCAGATGACTTGATTCTTGCGGCAGATACGATCGTCTCGTCACAAGGATATATTATCGGTAAACCCCGTAGCTTTGAGGATTACGCGCAGACGCTCTCAACCCTTTCAGACTCCAAGCACTATGTTTATAGTGCGATCTGCCTTCTTAAGCGGCAGGAGGATGGGGGGATCAAGGTCGTTGATCGGCTCAATACCAATAGTGTCACTTTCGCTGAATTGCCCGATGCCTTTATTAAAGCGTATTGGGAGAGTGGCGAGCCACAAGATAAGGCGGGGGGGTATGCTGTTCAAGGGATTATGGCTCAATATATCTCCCGAATTAGTGGGAGCTACTCGGGGATTATGGGATTGCCCCTTTTTGAACTTCGTGAAGCGCTTGATGAGCTTGCATATACCGATTAATAGAATTTAGAGATATTGGAAATCTTCAGCATGGCGATAGAACCAACCTTTACATATAGTGAAAATCGAGAGAAAGAGCGTTTTACTGCGCTTGGGGAGGGGGAGCAGGTTACTCTCTCTGAAGGAGAGTCTTCTAAAGAGGAGGGAGAGAAAAAGAAGAAGCGCCGCAAAAAGAGTGGAGAGAGCAGAAGTGGCGGTAGCTCATTTGGTTGGGGTTGGTTTCAAGGGTTTAATCTCTTCATCACCTTCTATTTTTTAACGATTTTTATTATTTTTGGCTACTTTATGATGGGGGGAGAGACTCGTCATGAGGGGCCACCAAAGTATGTGCTCGATAAGTCTGATGCAGAGAGTGGAAAGGTTGTCTTTAATCCACAAATTCCTAAAGAGATACGGGATAGCTATACCTATGTGCGTCCAGAAGAGGTGACCCCTGTTGATAGTGAGACGGTTGATCATCTTATTCTGCTCTCAGAGAGTGGATCTGATTTTACTGATATTGATATGCCTGAGCTCAATCTTCTCTCTTCTTCTGAAGAGCGGGTAGAGGAGGTAGCGCAGGAGGTTAAAAAGTATCGTGTTGAAGAGCTTCTCTTAATGGCAGAAGAGGCAAGAAGCGTAGGGCACTATGTGGGGGCAAAACAGCAGGATGCGTACTACTTCTATCAAGAGGTGTTAAAACAAGATCCCAATAACGAGGCTGCCAAATTTGGCCTACAGGATATCGCTTATCTTTACTATCAAAATGCGCAGAAAGCGTATGATGAAGGGGATTATGGGCAAGCTGACCAGTATGTGAAGGTTGGCTTAATTATTGAGCCAAATAATCAATTTTTGTTAGAGCTTAAATCATTGCTTCAGTAGAAGTTAATGAATCGAGATTAATAGAAAAAGCCCCATTTATTGGGGCTTTTTTTAATTGGTGATCGACTTATCTTTAAGCGTTATTTTTTTGGTGATTGAATCAGCGCATCAACAAACTCTTGAGCATTGAATGGGCGCAGATCATCAATTCCTTCACCTACTCCAATATAGCGCACTGGAATTTTAAGCTCATTTGCAATAGCGAAGATAATCCCCCCCTTTGCCGTTCCATCCATCTTTGTAAATGAGATGCCGCTTAAAGGCACTGTCTCATTAAATTGTCGCGCTTGATTAAGTGCATTTTGCCCAGTTGAAGCATCAACAACAAGCATCACTTCATGAGGGGCACTCCCATCTAATCGTTTAATCACCCGCTCAATTTTTGCAAGTTCTTGCATGAGATTAGAGTCGGTATGTAGACGCCCAGCAGTATCAACAATTAGGAGATCTACTTTTCGAGCAGTGGCAGATTCAACAGCATCAAAGACGACAGAAGCGGGATCAGCTCCCTCTTTTTGAGCAATGACGGGGATATTATTGCGTTCGCCCCAGACCTGAAGCTGCTCAACTGCTGCTGCACGGAAGGTGTCGCCCGCTGCAAGCATAACGGAATTTCCCTCTTGTTGAAATTTCTTCGCAAGCTTACCGATAGTGGTTGTCTTTCCAACTCCATTTACTCCAATCATCAAGAGTACATAAGGTTTATGGCTCTTATCGATGGTAAGGGGAGCCTCGACTGGGAGTAGAATCTCTTCCATCTTCTCTTTAAGAGAGGCAAAGAGTTGATCAAAATCAGCAAGACTCTTACGATCTACCTCTTCACGAATCTCATCCAAAATCGCCATTGTTGTTGGAACCCCAACGTCTGCTAAGAGAAGGCGAGTCTCTAATTCTTCTAAGATCTCTTCATCAATCTCTTTTTTACCCATAAAGAGATCAGCAAAACCTGCGGTAAGATTTTCACGAGTTTTAGTCAGCTGATTGCGTAGACGGGCGAAAAACTTCGGTTTCTCTTGCGGTTCATTGTGGCGCTCTTCTTGCTCTAATTGTGTGGAATCTGAGTCTGATACTTTCTCCTTCTTCTCCTCTTTTCCTGAGAAGAGGCGTCCCATCCACCCTTTCTTTTTCTCGCTCATTCGCTGCTCCTAATTTAATATATGAATTGAATCGTTGATATTTTTGAGTAACCGTCGTATGATTGCTCGAGCTCTAGATTATAGCGGAAATCGAATCTTCATACAGATGAAGATCTTAAAGAAGCGCTAAAATAAGAGTTGCATTATCGAGAGCGGGCGGTATATAATTTACCCCTTCATAAAAGGCGTATAGCTCAGTTGGTTAGAGCGCCACCTTGACATGGTGGAGGTCGCTAGTTCGAATCTAGTTACGCCTACCAGATTCGAAAGCCCCAATCTTAAAGATTGGGGCTTTTTTTATGCCCGTTTTATAAGGGCTGTAGCACAAAATTCCTATTTATAAGGCTTTTGAGGACTTCTAATCATACTGCTCTAATTATTTGTTGAAAAAGCTCGGTGACCAAATGGTGACCAAAACGTGACCAGCTTAAAATTTCACTATCCTACATACGCTGAGGTTTGACCTCTACTCCAAATTTTCTGTATTACCTATTTTTCTTCTTCACGTACCTCATTAGGAACATAAGTAAAAAGGTCTCCCACACCCACATCAAGTGCCTCACAGATCTTATCCATGGTTTCGAAATCAATCCGCGAAGTTTGCTCATTGTAGATTTTGTGCATCGTGGATTTACTGATACCTGTCATCCTGATCAAATCAGCAACTTTCATTCTCCGCTCTGCTAATAAAACTGGCAAATTAGACACAATCATAATAAAAACCTTTATTTTAAAAAAAGTACTTGCATCGAACTACAAATAGCATTATATTAAGTCTATCGAAGTACTTTGTTATCTTATAGAAGTACATTTATAGTCGATAAACTGGCAAAGTAACTTAATTAACTTACAAGGAGTCTATTATGTCACATACCTACCTGACAACCCAAGAGCTTTCTG
>JASLFR010000027.1 GCA_030150565.1 Cardiobacteriales bacterium
CCGTTATGCGAAGTTAATCTATAACGGCTACTGGTGGAGCCCTGAGCGTGAGATGCTTCAGACCATGATTGATGAATCTCAAAAGTTTGTGAATGGAACGGTTCGCGTTAAACTCTACAAAGGAAATGTGATTGTGGTTGGCCGTAAGTCGGACGATTCACTCTTTGATGAAGATATCGCAACCTTTGAGGATGATGGCGGTGCATACGATCAGAAAGATGCAGCAGGCTTTATTAAGCTCAACGCTCTTCGCTTACGCATTGCAGCGATGAAAGATCGCAAATTCCGTTAAGCAAAAGTAGAATCATTTAAAAGATAAAAAGCCTCTCAACATTGAGAGGCTTTTTTTACACCCTAAATCTATTAATAATATTTAAGGAGCAACTACTCAAGATGGATCGGCTCGACCCTGAATCCAGCCTCTTCTAAAAGCTTCAAGAGTCCCGCCTCTCCAAAAAGATGCGCCGTTCCCACCGCAATAAAGAGGCTCTTCTCTGCTAGATACGCTTCAAGTTTTGGAAACCAAAGATGATTACGCTCAACCAGCAACTTTTGATAGAAGAAATCGAGCCAGAACGGGTGACTCTCTACAGGAAAAGCGCTCAATAGCTTCGCATGATTCATCAATTCTCGATAAATCTCTGCTGAATTACCATCAAGATAGTGTTGATAGAGTACTTCTGTATTACGCCTCCCCTCTTCAATCTCAAAGAGAGTGGCACGAATCCCCTCTAACGTACGCTTCTCATCGAGCTCAACAAAGAGCGAAAGTACCGCTTCAATACTCTCTAAACCAGCGTACGGTTTAAATTCAGGAAAACGCGCCTCCAATTGCGCTTCAGAGCCGTAATCGAGATCAAATCCTTCAGGTTCAACCAGTGTAATAAGCAGCAACCAAAGAAGCGAACGATTGTAGTAGGCGATAAAATCCTCAGCCATCTCATAATCTGCTTCGGTAGCAGCTCGATCCTCTAGATATCCATCTAAAAAGAGCTGAATCAATCGCACCTTCTCCGCCTCTGTTAACTCTAAAAAGAGATTTTTCTCATTTAGAGAGAGCTGAGAGAGGAAGGAAAACCCACCATCAGGCACGATACCAAGCTCTGAAATAACAAGATCTACCTGCTCAAGATAAGGGGTATAACGATCGTAATGGTGTTGATCTTCCGCACGCCCTATATGCATCGTCCCTAATAGATAAGATTCTCTCCCCTCTTTGCTAATGCGCCAAAAGAGGCTCTGCTGCTCAGCGTAAGGATCGCTCAATACATCGGCAAAGAGCCCACCTATAGAGAGAAGAAGTAAAAATAACCCCCCTTTAATGAGACGAATCATGGAATCACCAACTCTGTACCGACTGGCACACGCAATTGGTTAGAGGGCAATCCATTACGCTCTTTTAGACGCTGCTCATTAACTCCAAATTTACGAGCGATGCTCTCCATCGTATCTCCTCGCTCTGTTCGATACCTCTTCACTGCGCTCACTTCTGGGCGAGAGATGGGCGGTGGTGTTGTCACTGCTGGTGGAGGGGTAGTCTCAGCAGTTGAGCGTAACTCAAGTTCAGGAAAACGGACTGGGGCTCCCGCCTCTTTAGGAACCGTTACAGGGGGAGGAGGCGTTGTCACGACAGGGCTCTTCTGTATAGGCTCAACAGGAGGAGCGACTGCTTGACGAACAGTCTCTGTCACCTCTCTTTGATGCTTCACCTTCTGCGTCTGATAGACAAGCTCCATTGCGGGGCGCTCTTTATAGTACGCCTTAATTCCTAGAAGAATATCCTCAGCCAACTGATTTTGATGGGCACGATTTTTAAGTTTTCGCTCCTCATTAGGGTTAGAGATAAACCCAGTCTCCACAAGAACAGAGGGGATATCGGGCGCTTTCAGTACCGCAAACCCTGCTCGCTCAACATTTCTTTTATGAAGATTCGCATGGCGGCGTAGATTGGTAAGGAGATGCTTTCCAAGCGCATTCGATGCCTCAATCGTTGCATCTTGTGAGATATCGAGCAACATCGATGCGATCGCATCATCCTTATCTGAGATCTTCACCCCCCCAATCAAGTCAGAGCGATTCTCAGCCCGTGCAAGCATTCGCGCCGCTTCACTCGACGCTCCACTTGTTGAGAGAATATAGACCGAGGCTCCATCGGCTGTTTTACTCCCCGCATCCGCATGTACAGAGATAAACATATCCGCCTTATTGCGCCGTGCAATCAAAACACGCTCACGCAGAGGGATAAAGATATCCTTATCACGCGTTAAGATGGCGCGCATTCCCCGCTCTTTATTGATCTTATCCCGTAAGATGCGTGAAATCTGTAGAACCACATCCTTCTCACGTGTTCCACCACTTCCAAGAGCACCTGGATCTTTTCCACCATGCCCTGGGTCAATCACAATTAAAACATCTTTTTTAGGCACCATCTTCGCTGTCTGAACGTTGCGAGATTCGGTAATTACCCGTGTCTGCGTCCGATCTGCGGTATAGTCACTCTGCGCTCGGCTCCTCTTATCACCACTAATCACAATCACAAGCTCATAACCGCTACGCACCTTAACAAGTGCTGTATTAGCTGGCATGAGTGTATTCATATCAACAACGATACGAAGATCTGTCCCCTGCTGCGTTCCAAGACGCACCCGCTGCACCTGATTACCACTAATTGGGAGAGTTGTTACCCGATTTTGCAGCTGCGCATTGGGGATATCGATCACCAATCGTGCAGGATTTTGCAGTGTGAAGCTATTAAAAGTGACCTGATCACTAACAGGAAAGATGATTCTCAAGTCACCCTCTTTCGTCATCTCCCCTCGCCCTGTTCCTACCGTTGTTGCAGATGCACTGCCCAACGCTGTCAACAGAAGCAGAAGAGTGATGGTAATAAATTTAATTTTTTCTCTAATCATGCTCTATTTCGCCCAAGAGTATTTCTGTTGTAATGCTTTAAGGTAACGATTATTAGGGTGAAGCGTTTTGAAGATTTTATAGACCCGATCTCGCTCCGCTCGATTATCGAGCGCATCTTGCAAGATGAGGTAGTGAGCCAACATCTCAGGATGTTTATTCTTATTGAAAGCTCGAGTTAAGTAACGCTCCGCCTCTTCTAAATTCCCCAACACAAAGTGAGCCCACCCTAAACTATCTTCAATATAATCTTGATAAGGGGTCGCTTCATTCGCTCTTTCGATATATTTTAACGCCTCTTTAGCCCGCTCTGAATCTGCTTCAAGGAGTGTATACCCATATGCGTTTAGAATAATCGCATCGTTAGGATTTTCTGATAGCCACTCCTGATATATTTGATCCATTTTAGGAAGATCATCCTCCATCAATGCGCCAAAGCCTAATACAGAGACGCCAAAACTATTGAGATTCTGCTTAAGCATCGGCTCAATTAACGTTAAGAGCGCTAAATACTCCTCTTTACGCTCCGCTTGCTCTAACTGAAAGAGCTGACGGATATAGAACTCCTCTCTCCGCTCAGGGTGCTCACTTCTTAAGCGCTCAAAGATGGTAAGAAACTGCTCTCTATTCCCCAGTTTTAGCGCGGCAGACGCCTCAAGAACAAGCTGTTCACTATAGAGTCTCTCATTATCGGTAACAGGTAAATCAGCGATTAATTCCGCAACCTTCTCAGGTCGATCTAAACGCTCCCCTTGCTCAAAAAGGCCGTAGAGCATTAGATCGTAATAGAGTGGCTGCTCTGCAATGAGTGCCATCTTTTCAGGGAGCGCTTCATATTGCCCAAGCTCAAAATCGAGAAAGATCGATTGTATCTGTAGATAGCGATCCTCCTGATTCTCCTTCAATCCCTCATCAATCAACGCCCGAACCTCATCAAATTGAAGATCTCGCATTAAGAATTGAAGATACTCCCTAAATGCCCCTTTTAATTCTCGCTCAGCCCCCTCTTTTAAGATCTCCAGAGCACTCTTCATCTCCCCTTCTGCAATCATAAGATAGGCTGAAATGGTATAAGCAGCGTCATTCACCCGTGTTAATGAGCGCGCTTCTGCTAAAACTCTCTTTGCAGCTTCATAATCGGGGCTCTTGCTCTCCATGTAGAGATTCGCTAAGAGTAATTTAGCGGTGATATCTTGCTCATCACGAATGATGAGCTCTTTGAGCACCTCTTTAAAAGCGATATTCTCCTCCCCATCTGCAAGTGCCATCTGGAGCGGAATATAACTCCTCTCTCCTTGAGTCGCCTCTCTCAATTTAAAGAGCTCCCAATAAGCATCGGCAGCACCTTTATAATCGCTCAATTTTGCCCGAGTCTCCCCTAAAAGAGCCCACGCCTCAAGACTTTCAGGCTCTCGCTCTACCAATCGTTCAAGTCGAGGGAGCGCTTTTTTATAACGTTTACGAGCAAGATCGATCCCTATCGAGCGCTCTAAAAAGAAGAGCTGATCACTCTGCTCTATTAAATCACCGTAGTAGAGCGCAGCATTTTGGTAATCCTCCCGCTGTAGAGCGAGCTCCCCTAAGAGGAAATTTAGAAGAGGGCTCTCCCCCTCCTTTTTCGATCTCTCCTCCCTCTCTTGATCTACTTTTGGCGCACCCTTCGGTTCACTCGCTTCTATAAAAGTGAGCATCGAGAGCAGTAAGAGCCCTATTTTCAGTAACTTTTGTCCCATATTGTTCCTAGTGGCATTTGCTCAATTTATATTTAGGCAAAGTGCGCATAAATTTGGTAAAACATATGATAATATGAAAACTTATCAAAAATAGTCCTCATTCTAACGGGAATGAGCGATGATTGAAAATGGAAAGAGAGAGTTCTTTCGGAGGATTTATGAATATTGAGAATAGAAAAGTAGCACTTCTTTTATCAGGTTCTGGGCATCTTGATGGCGCTGAGATCACTGAGGCGGTCTCTCTTATTCTCGCTCTCTCAGAATCGGGGTTTGAGATCGATTATTTCGCACCTGATCGCCCGCAACTCCATACGATCAATCATAAAGATGGCTCTCAAGCAGATGAAGAGCGCTCTATCTTAAATGAGGCAGCTCGTATTGCTCGCGGTAATATTAATGTGCTCTCAGATTATCGTGCGGAAGATTACTCAGCTCTTCTGCTTCCTGGTGGTTTTGGTGCAGTGAAAAACTTCACAAAATGGATTAAATCAGAGAGAGCTGAGCTCGAAGAGGATATTTATGCTGCTCTAAATGAGACGTACAGAGCAGAGAAGCCGATCCTTGCGATTTGTGCCGCACCCTTCATTCTTGGGCTTTTTGCTCATGAAGCTCAATTAGAAGGGGTGGAGATCACCTTTGGTAGTGAAGCTAATGGTACTGATTTTATGCAGACACTCTCCCCTTTTGGGATTACACATATCGAGAGTGGCGTTGAAGAATTTCATCACGATGAGAAGCATCGCTTCATCACATCAGGTGCTTACATGTTTGCAGATGCCAAACCTCACCAAATTTATAACGCAGCTAAAGCAGCTGTGAAGAAGATGAGCTCCACCCTATAGAGTGAAAGAGCCCTTTATCGCTATTGGGCTTTTTTTATGCCTATAGCATTTACAAACTTATCGGGTAAATACCCTCTTATATCGTCAAAATTAAGCAGGAGATAGATATATAATGAAGCCTATTAAATTAGGAGTTTTAGGATTAGGAACCGTCGCCTCAGGCGTTGCATCTATTTTAAGCAAGAATAGTGGGGAGATTACCCGCCGCATCGGTACCGATATTGAGATTGAAGCGGTCTATGTGCGCTCACTTGATCGTGCTAATCCTTACGAACTCCCGCTCACCACAGAGATTAACGATATTCTCTCAAATGATTCTATCGATATTGTGGTGGAGCTAATGGGCGGTATTAACCCTGCAAAAGAGTTTATCCTCTCAGCCATTGAAGCGAAAAAAGATGTTGTAACCGCAAACAAAGAGCTGATTGCTCTTCATGGAAATGAGATCTTTGAGGCAGCTGAAAAAGCAGGCGTTACCGTTGCATTCGAGGCATCAGTCGCTGGAGGAATTCCTGTTATTAAGAAGATTCGTGAAGGATTAACCGCCAATCAGATTGATGGTGTTTACGGCATCATTAATGGAACGAGCAACTACATCTTAACGGAGATGAGTCAAAATAAGAGCGAGTTTGCCGATGCCTTAAAAGATGCTCAAGAGCTCGGATATGCAGAAGCTGATCCCACCTACGATATTAAAGGGATTGATGCTGCGCACAAATTAACAATTTTAACTTCGATCGCTTTTGGTGTTCCGCTCAACTTTGAGAGCGTCTATACTGAAGGGATCGATCAATTAAGTAGTGAAGATATTGAGACGGCCGATCAATTAGGCTACGTCATTAAGCATCTTGGTATTGCTAAAAATCGTGACGGCCATATTGAAGCTCGCCTCCACCCAACCCTCATTCCTAAAAGCTCCCCTTTTGCACATGTTAATGGGGCGATGAATGCTGTTTTAGTGGAGGGGAATGCTGTTGGCCCTCTCTTCTCTTCAGGTGCTGGAGCAGGTAGCGAACCCACCGCTTCTGCTGTTATTGCAGATATTATCGATATCTATAAATCGCAAGGCTGCGCTCATAAACAGGCGCCCCTAGCGTTCAATAACGATGCGCTTCACCATAGCCCATTCCTTGAACCTAACAGTTATCAATCACAATACTTAATTCGTCTAAAAAATAGCGAGGCGTTCGATGATAGAGAACTGCTCTCCCTCTTTGAGAAAAATAAGATCGCAATTGAAAAGCATTTATTGCTAAACTCGGGAAGAGAGGCGATTTTCGTCACTGAAATGAGCTCAGAGTCTGAAGTAAATGCGCTCTTAAGTGCAATTAAAGAGAGTAATAGCGAGAGTGAACGCTCCTGCTTACGAATTGAGCGTTTTGGCGCCTAAGTCAAAGCGGATGATTGAAATTTAGGATTTTTCAAATGTAATGAAATGATGGCCACTCTTTATGGGTGCCATTAAGCGAGGATGTTGTGAAATTAAATGGTGCAGAAATAATCATTCAAGCCTTAAAGAAGGAAAATGTTGAATGTATCTTTGGATATCCTGGGGGCGCTGTTCTGCCGCTCTATGACGAAATCTATAAACAAGATGAGATTGAGCATGTTCTCGTTCGTCACGAACAGGGAGCGACACATGCTGCCGATGGTTACGCTCGTACAACGGGTAAACCTGGTGTTGTTTTAGTCACTTCAGGACCTGGTTTAACCAATGCTGTAACGGGTATTGCAACCGCCTATATGGACTCAATTCCGATGATTGTTCTCTCAGGACAAGTTGCGACAGGTCTCATTGGTCTTGATGCCTTCCAAGAGGTAGATACCGTTGGTATCACTCTTCCATGTGTAAAGCACAATTTTCTTGTTAAAGATGTTAATGATCTTGCTGAAACGATCAAAAAAGCATTCTACATTGCAACAACAGGACGACCAGGCCCCGTTGTTATCGATCTACCTAAAGATGTAACAGTTCATTCAGCAAAATTTGAATACCCAGAATCGATCCATATGCGCTCTTATAACCCTACAGTTAAAGGGCACTCTGGGCAGATCAAGAAAGCTTATAACCTCATCATGAAAGCAAAACGCCCAATGTTCTACACAGGGGGAGGGATTGTTATTGGTGAGGCGCATGAAGAGTTACGCGAATTTGTTAAAGCACTCAATGCGCCTATTACAAGCACATTGATGGGATTAGGCGCCTACCCTGGTACCGACCCACAATTTCTGGGAATGCTCGGCATGCACGGTACATATGAAGCAAATATGGCGATGCATGAGTGTGATGTTCTTGTGGCTCTTGGAGCTCGTTTTGATGACCGAATTACAGGAACACTCGAACACTTCTGCCCCCATGCGAAAATCATCCATGTAGATGTTGATCCATCAAGCATCGCTAAAAATGTTGATGTTGATATCCCTATCGTTGGTGAGGCAAAACCTGTTCTAAAAGAGTGGCTTGAGATCCATAAAGAGGAGCAGCGTCAAATCGATCCTGAAGCGCTTAAGAAGTGGTGGAATCAGATTGACGAGTGGCGTGCGATGGAATCCCTTAAATATGTCAATAGTGATGAAGTGATTAAGCCTCAGTTTGTTGTTGAGAAACTTTTTGAGGTAACCAATGGGGATGCCATCATCACATCAGACGTTGGACAACATCAGATGTGGGCTGCTCAGTACTACCCCTTCAAAGAGCCGCGCCAATGGTTAAACTCTGGCGGTCTTGGCACAATGGGTTTTGGTCTACCAGCAGCGATGGGGGCTAAAATTGCACGTCCCGATAGAGATGTTGCCTGTATTACAGGGGATGGAAGCATTCAGATGATGCTACAGGAGCTCTCAACTATGCTCCAGTACTGCACCCCTGTTAAGATCATCAATCTTAATAACGGCTATCTTGGAATGGTTCGTCAATGGCAGGAGTTCTTCTTCCAAAAACGGTACTGTATGAGCTATTTTGACTCACTTCCCGATTTCATTAAGCTCGCGGAAGCGTATGGACATACAGGGGTTCAGATCAGAAAACCGAGCGATGTTGAACCAGCCTTAAGAGAGGCGTTTAAACAGAAAGATAAAACGATCTTTATGGATTTCATCACAGATCCTACTGAAAACGTCTATCCAATGATTCCTGCTGGAAAAGGGCATCATGAGATGATCCTAGCGGGGCGCGATAAGATGGAAAACACCTCTAAAGAAGGGCTTGCACAAGTTTAATGGAAAGGAACGTCATGAATAATAATCGTCATATCATCTCAATCCTAATGGAGAACGAAGCGGGTGCTCTCTCGAAGGTTATTAACCTCTTCTCGGCACGTGGATACAATATTGAATCGATCTCTGTCGCTCCTACTGATGATGAATCACTCTCTCGCTTAACCCTTGTAACAACCGCTAATAGCAAGGTTGTTGAGCAGATTGTAAAACAATTGCACAAACTAATTGATGTTGTAAAGTTGACGGATCTAACCGAAGGGCCCCATATTGAACGTGAAATGATGCTCATTAAAATCAACGCAGCATCAGAGCGGAGTCGTTCAGAGCTCTTTAGACTCAACGATATCTTTCGTGGGCGTATCTTAGATGTGACACAAACCACATATACGATCGAAATGACCGGAACCTACGAAAAGCTCAACGCATTTGTAAGTGCAGCATATGAATTAGGTGTTGTGGAGATTGTCCGCTCAGGCACCATCGGTTTAGCCCGAGGCTCAAAAGGCCTTACCCTATAAAGCAGCCCAAAAGGCTTCATTTTCACCCTATTTTTTAATCAAATATTTCAAATATAAAATTTAAGGAAACAGTCAATGAACGTTTTTTATGACAAAGATGCAGATATCTCGTTAATCAAAGGTACTACGGTTGCAATTATTGGGTATGGTTCACAAGGTCATGCTCATGCGCAAAACCTCAAAGATTCTGGCGTTAACGTAATTGTCGGTCTTCGTAAGAATGGCGCATCATGGGAGAAAGCAGTAAATGCTGGGCACAATGTAAAAGAGATTGCAGAAGCAACAAAAGAGGCTGATTTAGTAATGATTCTTCTTCCTGATGAGAATCAACCTGCTGTTTACTACGATGCGATCGAGCCAAATATCAAAGAGGGTGCTACTTTAGCATTCGCTCACGGTTTTAACATTCACTACAATCAGATCGTTCCTCGTAAAGATCTCGATGTAATCATGGTTGCACCTAAAGGCCCGGGGCACACGGTTCGCTCTGAGTATGTAAAAGGGGGTGGAGTTCCAACCCTTATCGCAATCTATCAAGATCAATCGGGTAAAGCGCGCGATATCGCTCTCTCCTATGCTTCAGCAAATGGGGGTGGTAAAGCGGGTGTTATCGAAACAACCTTCTCAGAAGAGACAGAGACAGATCTCTTTGGTGAGCAAGCAGTTCTCTGTGGTGGTGCTGTTGAACTTGTTAAAGCTGGTTTTGAGGTACTCACAGAAGCGGGTTATGCACCTGAAATGGCATACTTTGAGTGTTTGCATGAACTTAAATTGATCGTAGACCTCATGTATGAAGGTGGTATCGCAAATATGAACTACTCTATCTCTAACAACGCAGAGTATGGTGAATATGTTACAGGTGAAGAGATCATCACTAAAGAGACAAAAGAAGCGATGCGTAAAGCGTTAACACGTATTCAGACAGGTGAGTATGCGAAGATGTTCATTCAGGAGGGTGCATTAAACTACCCATCGATGACTGCTCGCCGCCGCTTAACTGCTGAGCACCCAATCGAGAAAACAGGCGCTAAACTCCGTGCAATGATGCCATGGATTACTGAAAACAGCTTAGTTGACCAATCAAAGAACTAATTGATCACCGATCAATTTAAAACTAAGTCTTTAAAGTGCCTTAAGCGTTAAACCTTAGGGCATTTTTGTCTATAGAATAAAATAGGAAGAGAAATATGAGTAAAGAGTGGACTCCAAGCAGTTGGCGTAATTTTAAAGCACACCAACTCCCCACCTATCCCGATCAAGAGGCATTAACAGCAGTTGAAAATCGCCTCCGTCAATCCCCTCCCCTCGTCTTTGCAGGAGAAGCTCGCTCTCTAAAAGCTCAGCTTGCTGATGCTGTTTACGGGAAAGCATTCCTTCTTCAGGGGGGAGATTGTGCTGAGAGCTTCGATCAATTTAGCTCTAACAATATTCGCGATACCTTCCGTGTGTTACTCCAGATGGCGGTTACACTCACATTTGCAGCAAAAAGCCCCGTCATTAAACTAGGACGCATGGCTGGACAATTTGCAAAGCCCCGCTCTTCTGATACTGAAACAGTCGATGGAGTCACGCTTCCGAGCTATCGGGGCGATATTATCAATGGCATTGCGTTTACACCTGAAGCGCGTGTACCAGATCCAGAACGGATGTGGCAAGCTTATGCTCAATCAGGCCTTACGCTCAATCTCCTAAGAGCTTTTGCTCGTGGCGGTTACGCCGATCTTCATCATGTTCAGCGCTGGAACATGGACTTTGTTGGTGAAACTCGCTACTCAGAGCGTTATCAAGATCTTGCACTGCGTATTCAAGATGCGCTCCAATTTATGGAGGCGTGTGGCGTTGATTCCCGTACTTCTCCCACCGTTAATGAGACACAATTCTACACCTCTCATGAGATGCTACTCTTAGGTTACGAAGAGGCGATGACCCGTGTCGATTCGACAAGTGGCGATTGGTACAACACCTCAGCACACCTCCTCTGGATTGGTGAACGTACCCGACAGCTCGATGGCGCTCATATTGAGTATGCAAAAGGGATCTCTAACCCTATCGGGGTAAAAGTGAGTCAAAAAATGGAAGATGATGAGCTGATTCGCCTCATCGACGCCCTAAATCCTGAGAATGAAGCAGGGCGATTAACCCTCATCACTCGCATGGGTGCAGACACTTTAAGTGAGCACCTCCCCCGCATGTTACGTCGAGTAAAAGAGGAGGGTCGCAACGTTGTTTGGTGCTGTGATCCTATGCATGGAAATACCATCACTGATAGTGGCTATAAGACACGCCCATTTGACCGAATCCTCTTAGAAGTCAATAACTTCTTTGATGCTCACAATGCTGAAGGAACCTTTGCTGGTGGGGTCCATTTTGAGATGACAGGCGCTGATGTAACAGAGTGTTTAGGGGGTGGACAAAATATCACTTCTCAAGATTTAGAGAGCCGATACCACACTCACTGCGACCCTCGTCTCAACGCTCAACAGAGCCTTGAACTTGCGTTTTTAATCGCCGAGAAGCTAAAAGATCATAGAACAAAAGTTCGCACATAAGGTATAATAGCGAGCTACCCTATAAACGATTTAGGGTAGCTTTTTTTATCTGTCGATCATCGTTAGGAGTCTGCATTGGATACCAATTATCTCGATTTTGAAGCACCGATCTCAGAGCTAGATATTAAAATTAATGAGCTAAAAAACTGGGATGAAGGCGAAGATTTAAGCTCCGCAATTGAGGCGCTTGAAGAGAAAAAACGTCAAAAAATTGATGCTATCTTCTCTAAATTAGATTCTTGGCAAGTTTCACAACTAGCGCGCCATGCGCTACGCCCCTACACGCTCGATTACATCGAGTTAATGCTTGAAGATTTCCAAGAGCTTCATGGGGATCGCGCTTATGCAGATGACCATGCAATTATTGGTGGTTTAGCACGTCTTCAAGGTGAACCAGTAATGGTGATTGGTCATCAAAAAGGGCGTAATACAAAAGAGAAGATTCGCCGAAATTTTGGAATGCCTCGTCCTGAGGGATATCGCAAAGCGCTCCGACTAATGAAGATGGCAGAACGCTTCAATATTCCTATCATTACCTTTATCGATACTCCAGGCGCATATCCTGGTATTGGAGCTGAAGAGCGGGGGCAGAGTGAAGCGATTGCTCGCAATCTCATTGAGATGAGCCAAATTCAAGTTCCTATTATCTCAACGGTTATTGGAGAGGGTGGATCAGGGGGTGCACTTGCAATTGGTGTTGCTGATCGCGTCTATATGCTTCAATACTCCATCTACTCTGTTATCTCCCCTGAAGGGTGCGCTTCAATCTTATGGAAGAGCGCAGATAAGAGCAAAGAGGCAGCAGAAGCGATGGGAATCACCTCTGATAAAAACCTAGAGCTTGGTCTCATCGATGATGTTATTGAAGAGCCTCTTGGAGGGGCGCATCGTGACTACCAAGCGATGGCTGCAAAACTACAGCAACAGATTACAAGCGAGCTTGCTAAGCTTAGAGAGCTTCCGATTGATCAACTCTTAGAAGCTCGATACAACAAGTTGATGAAATTTGGGACGTTTGACGAGTAATACGCTCCATGAATAACTCTTTAACTCCACTTCTAGAGCGCTTCGATGCGCTCTTAGAACGTTTAGAGCCACTACTCCCACCAAAACAACCTCAATTCAATATTGAGGATTACTCCGCTTTTTCATGGAAAAATTTTGGTAGGGGGGGGTATCTACAACCGATTGAACATCCCGCTAAAATTGAGTTCGAAAACCTCCACTCCATCGATCGGCAAATTGGGATCATAAAACGTAATACTGAGCAATTTTTATCAGGATATCCTGCTAATAATATGCTTCTAACTGGTGCTCGTGGAACGGGAAAATCCTCCCTCGTTAAAGCGACTTTGGCACAATACCAAGATAGAGGATTAAAAGTGATCGAGATAGAGAGCGATGACCTCCATCAGCTCCCTCTCCTGCTTGCAGCGATTGAATCCTATCCCCATCCTTTCATCCTTTTTTGTGATGATCTCTCTTTTGAGGATGGCGATTCATCATACAAACCACTAAAAGCACTGTTAGATGGCTCATTGAGTGCCCCTGCAAAAAATATTCTGCTCTACGCAACTTCCAATCGTCGCCACCTTCTTCCTGAATATATGGAAGAGAATCGTGCTTATGAGCATAAAGGGGGAGAAGTTCATGCATCAGAAGCGAGCGAAGAGAAGATCTCTCTCTCTGAACGTTTCGGCCTCTGGGTCTCTTTCTACCCCTTCACGCAATCAGATTATCTAAATATTATTCGTCAATGGTTAGAGCAATCTGCTCCCGATATCTCATATAATGATGAGATTGAGAAAGAGGCGCTTCAATTTAGTTTGCAAAGAGGCTCGCGAAGTGGCCGAGTCGCACATCAATTTGTTAAGGATTACATTGGTTCTTACCGTTTAGACCAACAGAAATAGGAAGAAAAATATGTCGAGTTATATGGCGCAAGAGATCCGAGAGATCCCAAATGTAGTAGAGAGTCAGCGCGAAAAAAATATCCCACAACTTCTTGAATTAGCTGAATTTATTCAAAAGCAGGATCCTGCGCATATTGTTACCGTAGGACGTGGTAGCTCTTATAATGCGAGTAATTATGCTAAATATCTCTTTGAGATCGGGCTCAATATTCCTGTTACAGTCTCAGCCCCTTCATTAAGCTCCATCTATGGGGAGTCACTAAAGCTACGCAATTCTCTCTTGATGGTGACCTCACAATCGGGACAGAGCCCTGATTTAATCAAATTTGTAAAAAATGCAAAGAGTGGAGGCACAAAAGTTGTTGGAATTATCAACGATGAAACCTCTCCTTTAGCAAAAGAGTGTGACTTTCTCTTTGGTGTTACTGCAGGAGAAGAGAAGAGCGTTGCCGCAACCAAGAGCTATGTCGGAAGCCTCTCCATCTTCGCTTCAATCCTTGCCACATGGAAAGGGGATAATGAGCTTGCAGACGCTATTCTCAATCTTCCTGACTATCTCGATCAAGCGCTCAATGTGGAGTGGCCCTACATGATCGACTCACTATCACAAACAAATGATATGTTCTGTATTGGGCGGGGTGTTGGCCTAAGTACCGCAATGGAAGCAGCTCTAAAACTTAAAGAGACTTGCCAAATTCATGCTGAAGGAATCTCCGCTTCGGAAATTTTTCACGGCTCTGTCTCCCTTCTAAAAGAGAATTACCCCGTATTAAGCTTTGTCTCAACAGATGCCGCTCGCGCTTCCATGCTCGATATCAACAAAAAGCTTGCTGCTTATAAAGCAAATGTATTAACTGTTGATATTAAAGGAAATGATAGCAATATTTTGGGTGTGCCTAAAGTGCATGAATTGCTTCAACCACTCGTTCAAATCACCGCTTACTATAAAGTAATTGAACAGCTAGCGATTCATAGAGGCTGTGATCCTGATACTCCCCCTAATCTGAAAAAAGTGACTGAAACTGTATAGATGAATTCTTATACCTTATCAGCTCCCACCCTCTTTAATGGTGAAGAGTGGCTGGCGCACCAAGTAATCTCCATTGAGAATGGAGTAATCAGCGCGATAGAACCCAATAATCAGAAACAGACAGGAGAGAACCATCTTCATTTTGAAGATGGTTTTTTAACAGCGAGCTTTATCGATTTACAGGTGAATGGCGGTGGTGGGGTTCTCTTTAATGATGAGCCAAATCTTGAGGGAATTAGAACGATTCTTTCAGCTCACCAAAAACTGGGAACAGGTGCGATTCTACCCACCCTCATTACTGCTGATGATGCAACAATGATAAATGCACTTGCCGCAGCTGCCGAAGCGCAAGCCTCAAATCTTGAGGGGGTTCTTGGTATTCATCTTGAGGGGCCGATGCTCAATCCTAAAAAGAGAGGGATTCATAATAGCGCTCTTTTTCGCACCCTCTCCCAAACGATGCTAAATGCCTTAACCACTCACAATTATGGCAAAGTTCTCCTAACCGTTGCCCCTGAGATGATCGACCTCTCTCTGTTGCTTGAGCTTACAAATCACGGCATCTATCTCTTTGCAGGGCATACAGAAGCATCCCCTGACACATTAGCAGAGGCGATCAATTACGGCTTGCATGGATTTACCCATCTCTACAACGCAATGCCTCAGATGAGCTCTCGCGATCCCAATACGACAGGCTTTGCCCTTGTTGATGAGAATAGTTACGCCTCTATTATTGGTGATGGCCTCCATATCGACCCGCTTATGCTTCTCTTAGCCACGCGCACAAAGCCAAAGGGCAAACTCTTCTTCGTGAGCGACTCAATGCGTACAACAGGATCGAATATGACGCAATTTCAGCTCGATCAACGAACAATCTATCTGAAAGAGGGGCACCTTGTCGATGAGCAGAATACTCTAGCTGGTGCACATCTTTCGATGGCTGATAATGTTGCGAATGCACTCAAATTTGGAATAGACCTCCCCCTTGCTCTCAATATGGCGAGCCGATATCCTGCTGAAGCGCTCAACATCAACCAGCTGGGGCGAATTGAGGTGGGAAGAAGAGCGATGATTAATCATATTACGCTCGATCCCTTTAAAGTTACCCCAATCTATCCAAGCAACATTAAAGAGTATCTATAGAGTATTATGGAGGGGATTCTGCTGATTCTAATCTGTCTCATCTTAGGGCAGATTTTTGCAAGAAATGGAGCGATTCCTCGTCAAGATTTTATCGGGACACTCAACCTGATCGCCATTCAAGGGGCGCTTCCTGCGATTATTTTCTATAAACTCTACTCGCAACCGCTCTCCCTCGATGCGCTCTTCCCTCTCCTTATGCCGTGGCTCCTCTTTCTCATTACTATCGGGATCGTACAATTGATCCATCTCTTCTGGCCTATGCGTCGAAGTCTAATAGGCTGTTTAATTATTTTAGCGGGAACGGGCAACACCTCATTTGTAGGATATCCACTCATTACAGCGCTCATGGGAGGAGACCATTTTTTAGAGTACGCCATTGTCTATGATCAATCCAATTTTATGGTGCTCTTTACAGCAGGTACGTTAATTGCTGATCTCTACAGAGGAGAGAAAGTAGATATTCGTGCAAGCTTCATCAATTTTTTAAAATTTCGCCCTATACAAGCGTTAATCTTAGCGATACTTTTACGCCCCCTTCCTCTTCCTACCCTCTTTTTAGAAGCGCTTAATCTCTTTGGATCGATCCTCACCCCAATCACCATGTTAAGCGTTGGCGCTAGCTTGCAAAGACCAAAAAGTAGCACTCTTTTTAAGCCACTCTTATTGGGATTGAGCATTAAATTGTTAATTTTACCAGCGCTCACTCTTTTAGGATTACTGCTCTTCTATGCATCAGCGCTCCCTGAAGTGAATCAGATTATCGTCATGCAATCAGCGATGGCGCCAATGGTCTTAGCGGTAATTATTGCAAGAGAGAAGAATTTAGAGCCTGAATTAGCAACATTACTCACCGCAATCGGAATCCCCATCTCTTTTATTACGGTGAGCTTCTGGTACTGGCTAACATTAACCCTCTAATCTATCCTCTATCAACTCGTAAAGAGGCGAAATCGAAGAGATTGCGATCTGCTAATTGTGAGGGGCGAATTTCACTCATTGCTCGCAAAATATTATCACTTCGCTCTGGGTACTCCTCACTCCACCCTTGAATCATCGCTTTAATCTCTTGCCGCTTTAATCCATCCTGCGAACCACAAAGATTACAAGGAATGATAGGAAATTGCCGAATCTTGGCATACTCAATAATATCTGCTTCAGCGACATAATAGAGTGGGCGAATCACAATATTGGCGCCATCATCGCTCTTCAATTTTGGCGGCATCCCCTTCATGGTTGCGCCAAAAAAGAGGTTCATAAAGAGTGTTTCGATCACATCATCACGATGATGTCCAAGCGCAATTTTATTAAATCCTTGCTCCTTAGCGTAAGTATAGAGCGAACCTCTACGGAGCCGAGAGCAGAGGCTACACATCGTCTTTCCCGCCTCTAAACGCTGCTGAACGATAGAGTAAGTATCCTGCTCAATAATCTCAAAATCGACCCCTAACTCACTTAAATATTGGGGGAGAACCTCCTCAGGAAAATCGGGCTGCTTCTGATCAAGATTGACTGCCCTAATCTCAAAATTGATCGGCGCCTTTTTCTGAAGATTGAGCAGAAAATCGAGCAATGTATAGGAATCTTTACCACCAGAGAGGCAGACCATCACGCGATCCCCCTCCTCTATCATCTGATAATCCATTACCGCGCGTCCAACATCTCTCTGCAGACGATTAATCAACCGCTCTTGCCCTTCAATAACCACTCTTTTACTCCTTTAAAAAAAGAGAGCTTCCCAATAAGGAAGCCCTAAATCTCTATTGTAAAACATGCTCTATTAACCTGGAGGCCACGTTAAAGCTCGTCCCGCTAATAGATGTAGATGAATATGGTTTACAGTCTGTCCACCATCCTCATTACAATTAAAAACGGTTCGATACCCTCTCTCAGCAAATCCTTGCTCTTTTGCAATCTCTTTCGCTGCTAAAAAGAGTCTCCCCATCAATTCTGCATCCTCATTTTGAAGATCGTTGAGCGTTGGGATCTCTTTCTTAGGAATGACTAAAATATGGACAGGTGCTTGAGGGTTTAAATCCTCAAATGCTAAGACATCTTCATTCTCATAGACGATATTAGCGGGCACTTCTCGGCGAATAATTTTACCAAAGATTGTACTCATTCACTCCTCCTATACTCTTTTACGCGCACTAAAGGCGAGCGAGAGAGTATCAGCATCGAGATGATCCAACTCGCCCCCCATCGGCACCCCCTGCGCAATACGGGTTACCGGAACTTGATACTGCTGAGCCAGTTCATCGATATAGTATGCAGTCGCTTCCCCTTCAACAGTGCTATTTGTTGCTAAGATAAGCTCCTCTATCTCCCCTGAAGCTAAGCGTTCAGCTAATAGAGAGAGCCCTAACTCTTCAGGCCCAATCCCATCTAGAGGAGAGAGACGACCATGAAGAACAAAATAACGCCCTCGATAATTGGTGCTCCGCTCAAGAGCGTAGACATCGCTTGGCGCCTCAACAATACAGAGCTGCTCTCTTGTTCGCTCACTATTTTTACAAATTGTGCAAAGAGGATGATCACTTAAGTTGCGACACTCCTGACACTTCTGCACATTAATCAGTGCATAGCTCAACGCATCCACTAATTGTTGGGCGCTTTTTGGATTACGCTCAAGAAGAAAGAGCGCTAAACGATTAGCACTCTTCTCCCCAATAGTTGGTAATCTTTTAAGTGCATCGACTAATCGGCGCACTGACTCAGGCATCATTTCTTACATTCCTGGAATTTTAAAACCACCTGGAAGATTCATACCGCCTGTCACTTTAGACATCTCTGTTTCAGCTGTCGTTTCAACTTTACGAAGAGCATCATTAAATGCGGCTCCAATTAAATCTTCGAGCATCTCTTTATCATCTTCCATTAATGAATCATCAATGCGGATTGAGCGAACAACGTGACGGCAGCTCATCTCAATCTTTACAAGCCCTGCGCCCGCTTCACCAGTAACAGTCATATCTGCTAATGCTGCTTGCGCTTTCTCCATATCTTTCTGCATTTTTTGGGCTTTCTGCATCATGCCCGCAATTCCACCTTTAAACATCTTGATACCTCTATCGTTAAATAAATGAATAAGGTGCTTATTTTAGCGTAAAAAAGGACGCTAAGTAAGCGTAATTCTCTCATGACGTAGGCGAGCTCCCCACTCCTCTTCAAGATAGAGAACAACCTCATCTTGCTTTAAGCGATTATGCGCCTCATCAATCGCTTCCTGCTCTAAACGCTCTTGACGCGCATAATAGTGCTCTTCCTGCAGTGCCTCTTGTTGATACTCAATCGTTACCGATAGAGATTGCTGATAATAGCGAGAGAGCGCTTCTGAGATCTGCTTCTCAGCATCATCAATATCAAATACGCGATCATCATTAGATCGTTGAAAGATAATATGATTCTCTTCCCTTGACTGAAAAACAAGCGAGCGTGCAATTCCCCCTACAACGACAGAGAAAGGGAGCTCGGGCGCTAATAGCAACCAATCTTCATTACTCTCTAATAATTTTTTTTCACTCTGAAGCGGTAATTCGGGCTCTTCTGCTTCCAGAGGCGCTAAGGAATCCTGAGGCTCAAGAAGTGGCAAGCTCTCCTCCTCAGCAGGGGAAGATGGGAGATATTGGTTCAAATCCTCATCGGAGAGTACCAAATCATTCGCTCCATCCTCTAGATCCCATGGAGGAAGCTCTTCAAGTGGCTCAGCTACCTCTCTGGTAACTTCTGCTGTAGGTTTTGGCTCACTTCTCTTCTCCTCCTCTACAGGGACGCTATTTTTTTTTTGCATTCCTTGAAGATTAGGGGTGAAGAGCAACATCCGCATCAACGTCATCTCAAATCCTAATTCAGAATTAGGGTGTAGAGAGAGATCATTCCGCCCATGAAGCGCAATTTGATAGTAGAGCTGCAGATTTTCAGAGCTAAAACGCTCAGCTAACGCACAGTATTGCGCTAACTCATCCCCCTCTCGACGACTGAAATTGGAGTTAATTTTCAATATTGAAAGCTCATGAAGCGCCTCAATTAACTCTTCAAGAAGTCGGGTATAATCGACCCCTAACTCCGATAATGCCCTCACCTCTGATAGGAGCTCATCGCTCTTTTCTGAAGAGAGCGCCGCTAGAAGTCGAATAATGTATTGAGTATCGATCAAGCCCAACATATCTCGCGTGGGCTCATATTGAATATCGCCCCCTGTATAAGCGATCGCTTGATCTAAAATAGAGAGCGCATCCCGCATGCTCCCCTCTCCCGCTTGAGCAATAAGAGCAAGAGCAGACTCATCATAATGAATCATCTCTTTTTCCAATAAATTTTGAAGCTGCGCTTTAATAGTTGCACGATCAATTTTACGCAACTGAAAACGTAAACAGCGAGAGAGTACAGTAATCGGTAATTTTTGGGGATCGGTTGTCGCTAAGAGAAATTTAACGTGTGCAGGTGGCTCTTCTAACGTTTTAAGCAGCGCATTAAAACTGCTTTGAGAGAGCATATGCACCTCATCAATTAGATAGACCTTATAACGGCCACGAGTCGGCGCATATTGAACGTTATCTAAAATCTCTCGAGTATCTTCTACTTTAGTACGGGAAGCTGCGTCAATCTCAATAAGATCGACAAAACGGCCAGAATCTACCTCTTTACAGATAGAGCAGACACCACAAGGCGTTGAGGAGACACCCTCTTCACAATTTAAAGACTTAGCAAAGATACGGGCTAAGGTTGTTTTACCTACCCCTCTTGTCCCTGTGAAGAGAAAAGCGTGATGGAGACGATTGTTCTCAAGTCCATTGGTCAATGCCGTAACGACATGAGGTTGCCCAACAACTTCACTAAAGTTTTTTGGACGCCATTTTAATGCGAGAACTTGATGAGCCATGATACTCCATCGATTTTATTTTCTTCTATAAATGGAGATGACCTATATCAGCCGACCCTAGACACATAATCTTCATGCTAGTGCTGCTTCCTTCCGGACCTGACACGGTTCACATTAAATTATTGCCAGGAAACCAATATAGGTCACCATAGAAAAAGTAAAACATCTTGAAAATGGAGGCTGGAGCCAGAATCGAACTGGCGTCTACGGATTTGCAATCCGCTGCATAACCATTTTGCTATCCAGCCATAAAAGTGGAGCGGGAAACGAGACTCGAACTCGCGACCCCAACCTTGGCAAGGTTGTGCTCTACCAACTGAGCTATTCCCGCATCAAGAAAAGAGAAATCAATTATAGCGGCTATTTCATTTCCGTCAACTGCTATTGCGCATTTGGCTAATTTATCTACTTTTACTCTAAATCTAAAACGCCATAAAGATCGAATAGTTCTCTTAAATCTTGGCTTACACTAGTAATTTTCAGATTAGGATTAGCGCGCTTTGCCTCAATTAAAAGTGCAACGAGCGCGCTATCGTAACGATCGATATTTGCTAGATCAATAGACGCAAGGGTTTTATCTGAAAATGAGCGTCGATACCCTTCAATTTGAGCAGGAAGTCGATACTTATCTACATTTCCCTCAAGAGAGAGAACTCCTTCTACTAATGCCACATGCGTCATTGATCTACCTTCTATCTATTACTGCTTATTCTTCATTTTGAGGGTATTAATCATACCATCAATTCCTTGAGAATCGACAAGCTCGCGAACTTCAGAGCGATAATTTTTGACAATACTCACCCCTTCAACCACCACATCATAGACAAGCCAACGACTGCCAGATTTAGTCATGCTGTAATTGATCGCAACAGGATTACGTTTTGAGGAGACAATCTCTGTACGAACCGTCACATCATTCTGGCTCGCAGCTCCCTGTGGAAGGGGGCGAATGTTGATCTTCTCATCTGTATACTCAAGAAGAACACCTGCATAAGCGTTGATTAAGAGACGCTTAAATTCAGCACTAAAACGTTGACGCTGATCTGGTGTTGCTTCACGCCATGTACGCCCCATAGTCCATTGTGAAATGGTCTCAAAATCGAAACGGGGAACTAAAATCTGCTCAACTAATCCATAAATACGATCAGGATTAGCTTGAAGCGCTGCTTTATCCTTCTGCAGAGCTGCAATCATCTTATCTGATGTATCACGAATCACCTGCTCAGGAGATTCTTGCGCCATCGCAACCATCCCAATGAGGGTTAGAGCGACCATCGCACTCCACTGTTTAATACTCTTTAACATCGTTAAACTCTCCTTTTTCTGATTAACAGTTATAACAACCATACGGTTTACAATATTATAGGCTCTGGTTGCAAGTCTATTTGAAACTTTTTATAGACCTCTTCTTTTACATGAAGAGAATAATTTAGAAGCTCTTTTCCGCTTGCCCCTCCTAAATTAACGAGTACGAGCGCCTGCTTTTCATACATCCCCACCCCATTTTGATAATGCCCTTTAAATCCACAAAGATCGATCAATTGTCCCGCTGCAAGTTTTATCCGATGCTGGTCAACAGGATAATTTACAAGCTCTGGGAACTGCTTTTTGAGCCCTTTAAAGTGCTCAATAGAGATGATGGGATTTTGAAAGAAGCTTCCCGCATTACCAATCTTTTTAGGATCAGGCAACTTCGATTCTCGAACTGCTATAACTGCTTTAGCGACCGTCTCAGGTGTTTTTTCTAATTGAGGATGCTGCTCAAACCACTCCTCTAAAGCTCGATAACGGATCTCTACAGATGGTTTTAATCTTAGACGAAGTCGAAGGCTCAAGATTAAAAAACGTCCCACTTCAGATTTAAAGAGGCTATTTCGGTAAGAGAATTTTGCATCAGCATTTGAGAGCGTTACTACTCGATTCTCATTAAAATCGTACGCACTAATCTGCTCAATCAACTCCTTAATCTCAACACCATAAGCGCCGATATTCTGCACAGGCGCTGCCCCTACTGTTCCAGGAATTAAAGAGAGATACTCCGCGCCATACCACCCATTTTTTAGTGCATACTCCGTAAATTGATGCCAATTCTCCCCCGCTGCAACCTCCACTAGAATCTCTTTCTTATCCTGAGCGATCACCTCCACCCCTTTTAGAGTGTTGTGAACGATCAACCCAGAAAAATCCTCTGTAAAGAGAAGATTACT
>JASLFR010000034.1 GCA_030150565.1 Cardiobacteriales bacterium
ATCGTTTTTTAGCGCAATACCCTAACGCAGAGAAGATTGGGCTCTCGCTTTTCCCCATAAAAAGAGCACTTCCCGATCTGGAAGCGCATGATATCCCGCTCGATAGGGTGATCTATTAGCTCAAGAGTGCTACCAATAGAGTGCGGACAATAATATCGACGATAAAGACCGTTCCTACAAAAAACGGTGAGCATATCGTTAGGTACTTTTAACAGTTGAGCAATCACAATGAGTGCAATTGCCAGAGCGATCAGATTAATGATGAAGTTATCAAAAAGAAGATCTAATCCTGAAAAGAGAAGAGCCGCTATAAAAGCGATAAGAAGAACACGGCTCCAATTATTATCAGTTGCGCCAGCGTAATTTGAGGCGAGTTTAAGAATCACCGTATTGAAAGAATTGAGATAAAAAATATTATTAGAAAGGCGATACTGAGCATTGTCTTTTCCCTTAGGATTAAAGTATATGAATGGTTCTAATCGTTTTTTAGAGTACCACTGATCCCTATTTCGCTTAGAAAAAATATTTGATGAGATAACTTAAGAGTGTGTTGATTAGCCAGATTACAGCTAAGAAGTGGGGGAAACGGCGAATGGGGACTCTCAAAAGAGTGGCGTAGATGATTCCTACAATAAAGCTAATAAGATAATCGATAAAAAAAGGGGAGATAAATTGCAAAATAGCGACGATAATCGTAATTGTTCCAATCGTCGAAAGATGGAGACTCATCCGCTCTTTTGGAGCACCGCAGAGGGTTGCTGCTGAGTGAATTGCCACATTGATAATGAGTAGTGAGAGCAGACCTCCAATAATAAATTTGATCATATGGAGGGATTAGATGAGGAGAAGAGAGAAGATTTGGGGCACCAGCCACAAAGAGAGCGCAAAGAAGATAATAAGATGAATGGCGTAAAAAAGCGGCATTAGCAGAAAGCGGATGATAGGGGTTGCGAGCCACCCAATATAGGGGAGAGAGAGATTAGGGGTGAGGTGGTAGAGTACTTTTCGCACTCCAAAAAAGAGAAGTTCAATAGTAGTAAAGAGCGCAGTAAATGAGAGAAGTCCACCTAATAGATAGCGTTGGAGCGTCATCTTAAAGAGCTCAGGGTCGGTTTGAGCCATCTCGATCAAATTTTGCAGGAGTGTCAGTAACATTCGATTCTCTTTATATCTTTATCGATTGAGGGATGAAGGGAAATTGGCGTTAAGAATAACATAGATTAAGGGGCTGAAAAACCACAAAAAAAGCGCCTAATAGTGCTATTAGGCGCCCACTCTTTCTAGGTAAATCTTTAAATAACGCGGGAGAAACGGTTATCGTTTTTCTTTAAATACTCATCAAAGACCATCCCGATATTACGAATCAAGAGGCGTCCTGGCTCCTCTACATAGTAGATCCCATCTTTGATGGTGATTAAGCCATCTTCTTGCATTGCATCGAGTGCAGGGAGATCCTCTTTAAAGTATTCACGAGCATCGATATTGAGGGTTTTGCTCACCTGATCTAAATCGAGCTTTAAGTTACACATAATTTCGCTAATTGCATGACGGCGGATAAAATCATCTTCAGTAAGTTTAACCCCCCGCATTGTTGCTAAATTTCCAGCATCGATCGCCGCTTCATACTCAGGCATATCTTTTTGATTTTGGCAGTAGATATCCCCAATTTGAGAGATAGAGGAGATCCCCATCCCCACTAAATCACAATCAGAGTGGGTGCTGTACCCTTGGAAGTTACGGTAGAGATTCCCCTCTTTCTGGGCGATCGCTAATTGATCGGTGGGTTTTGCAAAGTGATCCATCCCGATATAGATGTAACCTGCATCGGTCAGGCGCTCAATAACCAATTTCAGAATCGCCAATTTCTCTTCTGGCGTTGGCATATCTTCATCACGCATCTGCCTTTGTGTCTTAAAGAGATGGGGCATGTGGGCGTAATTGAAGACAGAGAGGCGGTCAGGAGAGAGCTCAATCACCTCATCAAGCGTACGGGAGAAGGTCTCCACAGTCTGAAGGGGTAACCCATAAATAAGATCGAGGGAGATTGAGTTAAAGCCACAATCACGGGCAGCATGGAGCGTCTCTAAAGTGATCTCTTTAGGTTGAATACGGTTCACCGCAACCTGCACTTTTTCATCAAAATCTTGCACCCCCATACTTAGGCGATTAAAGCCGATAGAGCGGAGGAATTTAACCGTTTCGGCATTCGCTTCACGAGGGTCCACCTCAATGGAGTACTCCCCCTCATCATTAGGGAGAAGGTTAAAGTGCTCACGGGTCTTATCCATCAATGCACGCATCTCATCATGATTGAGGAAGGTGGGTGTCCCCCCTCCCCAATGGAGCTGTTTAACGGGAGCACGATTGGAGAAGAGCGCTCCTTGCATCTCGATCTCTTTAAAGAGGCGCTCTAGATAGGGCTCAGAACGGCGGCGATTATTGGTAATGATCTTATTACAGGCGCAGTAGTAGCAGATCGTAGCGCAGAAGGGGACATGAAAATAGAGAGAGAGGGGATTATTGCGCTCATTTGAAGCTTTTGCCGCTTTTATATAATCCTCAACTCCAAACTGATCGGTAAACTGTACCGCAGTTGGGTAAGAGGTGTAACGGGGCCCCGCTTTATCATATTTGGCGATAAGAGATTCATTAAAGATTTTATTCATAGATCTTGTAGTGGTTCCAGTTTAGAAAAAAGGGGCGCTCGGCCCAATAATATTATCCTTTCATTATAGCGCACTCACCTCGTTAATGAGGGAAGCGTCTCCCAATTTCCTCTCAATACGCCTCGATAAAAAAGAATCCTCCCCCCGTAGGTGAAATGTAGTTGAGAAGAGGGGTATACTGAAATTCTCTTACTAACCAAGCTTTTAGAAAGGAGCATAGAGATTATGTCACGCCGTACTAAGATTGTTGCTACGTTAGGTCCCGCAACGGATCGTCCTGGAGTTTTAGAGAAGATCATTAAAGCGGGGGTTAATATTGTTCGCCTAAACTTCTCTCACGGAAATCATGAAGATCATATTAAGCGAGCGCAAGAGACCCGCGAGATTGCGGCACGCTTAGGGGTGACAGTAGGGATTCTCTCCGATCTACAAGGCCCAAAAATCCGCATCGATAAATTTAAAGAGAATCTTATCTATCTTGAAGAGGGAGCTTCCTTCATTCTTGATAGCACGCTCGATGAGAATGAGGGGACGATTGAGCGGGTGGGAATCGCTTATAAAGAGCTCGTTAATGATGTTAAAGCGGGGGATGAACTTCTACTAGATGATGGTAAAGTTGTCCTGCGCGTAACAGAGGTGACAGAGACAGAGGTTCATACACGAGTTGAAGTCCCAGGAGAGCTCTCTAATCGTAAAGGGATCAATCTTAAAGGGGGAGGCTTATCAGCTCCCGCTCTGACCGATAAAGATAAAGAGGATCTGATCTGCGCGGCTAACTTTAATACCGATTTTATCGCCGTCTCCTTCCCTCGCAGTGCGGATGATATTCATGAAGCGCGTGAATTACTGACAAAAGCGGGCTCTAATGCCTCAATCATTGCAAAGATTGAGCGGACAGAGGCGCTTGAGAATATTGATGAGATTATTCTCGCCTCAGATGGAATTATGATTGCACGTGGAGATTTAGCTGTTGAGATTGGGGATGCAAAGCTTGTAGGGGTACAGAAACGCTTCATTATGCGGGCGCGTCAACTCAATCGAGCGGTGATTACGGCAACGCAGATGATGGAGTCGATGATCGAGCATCAATCCCCAACCCGTGCAGAAGTGATGGACGTTGCTAATGCGGTGCTTGATGGAACAGATGCGGTGATGCTCTCAGCAGAGAGTGCGGCGGGGAAATATCCTGTTGAGACGGTGAAAGCGATGGCTGAGATCTGTATCGGTGCGGAGAGCGAGATCGTCCCTATCCGTTCAAACTTCGATCTTTGGCAGGCGGATGGTAAGTTTAATCGTACCGATGAAGCGATTGCACTCTCCTCCATCTTTATTGCAAATCATTACGATGTTCAGGCGGTAGCCTGTTTAACAGAGAGTGGCACAACCGCTATGATTATGAGTCGAATGAGTTCAAATCTAACGATTTACGGTATGACTCGTCACGCTGAAACGTGTGGAAAATTGACAATCTGTCGCGGCGTTAAACCGATCATGTTTGAGTTTGATGTGAAATCAGATAACCCAATGATTGAGAGTTTGGTTGAAGATCTTAAGGCGCGTAAAGCGGTTAAGAAGGGGGATCGTATCTTAGTCACTTTTGGTACCCTCAATTATGAGAAGGGGGGGACGAACAATCTTCGCATTGTTGAAGTTGTTTAAAAAGAGAACAAAATTATAAATTTGCTTGCAATTTTTAGGGAGTAAATTATAATTCCAATTCTTGATCTGGAGGTGTGGCCGAGTGGTTGAAGGCACCGGTCTTGAAAACCGGAAACGGGTGAAACCGTTCGAGAGTTCGAATCCCTCCACCTCCGCCAGATTAGAGAGCCCTTAGCAGATTGCTAAGGGCTTTTTTATTTGTCTGACAAAAATGAATCCTCTCACAAAATATAAGAATAAGTGCGTTTCTGTTTTTTAGAGCAAAGTGATAATCAGTAAGAGAAGCTCTCTTAGCATTCATGGATAATCGATTTTTCAGCAATAAGATTAAACAGCGGGTGATTTTATTGCATCTTTATTGCTCACTCTTTAGAGCAGAGAGTTGAAAGTAGGGGGGAGTTAAATCTTGCTAAGTGACTCACTCAGCCTCTTTTCGAAGATTACTCTTTTAAAGATTCACCATTACCTCTTTTAAATGGGGGGTAATTGCTAACCCGTTGATAAAAATAAGTACGCAAAGGAGAAAACTTTTGGTATTGTTCGCCATAAGAAGTGGGGCGATGAGATGATGACAAATCCCTAGTAAGAAGCGACCAGAATTGAGCCCTCTTCCCGTTGCTACGCGCTGTATCAACAAAATAAAAATTATAAAAATCATTAGTTCTGACAGGTTGTCTATTTTTTGGGGGATTTTTTATGAAAAATGGAAGCGCATTAAAGCGTCAACTCGGGGTGCTCGCAATTGTTGGTTTAGGCTTAGGCTACATGACACCAACCGTTACATTCGACACATTTGGAATCGTTTCACGTTTAACAGATGGATTAGTGCCACTCGCTTATCTTGTGGGGCTTTTGGTGATGCTCTTTACCGCTATCAGTTATGCAAAGATGGTACGCGTCTTTCCTGACGCAGGTTCAGCATACTCATATACACGTCAAACGATGGGATCAGGAATGGGGTTCTTTGTGGGGTGGGCATCACTTTTAGATTATCTACTCTTACCGATGGTGAACGCACTCTTGATTCGCATCTATATGCAGGAGATTTTTCCTGAAATCGCGCCGTGGATCTGGGTAGTTGGGTATGTGGTATTGGTAACGGGACTCAATATTGTGAGCATGGGCTCTACATCGAGCGTAAACTTTATTCTTGTCACCTTTACTGTCATGCTCGTGGTTGTTTTTCTTATTCTTGCATCGATTCAGCTCTACAATGGGATGGGGACGGGAACGATCTTCACAATTCGGCCATTATGGTATGGAGATATGAGTAAAGTCGCCGTCTTAACAGGAGCGACAGTGGTTGCCTTCTCTTTCATCGGCTTTGATGCGATTACGATGTATACCGAAGAGGCGAAAGATGCGAATACTGTGCCACGTGCCATCATTATTACGGTGCTTTTAGGGGGGATTATCTTCTTTATTAGTGCTTATTTTGCACAAGCGCTCTTCCCAACGCTCGATCAATTCAATAATACTGATGATACGTTGCCAGAGATAGGGCTCTACGTCGGGGGGCAGATCTTCCAGTGGTTCTTTGTTGCGGGTGCGGTTGCTGGGAATACTGCATCTGGACTCGCCTCTCATGCGAGTGTTTCACGCCTACTCTATGTGATGGGGCGTAGTGGTGGATTACCGAAGGCGTTCGCTTATGTAAGCCCACGCTTCCATACTCCTGTTGTCGCCGTGCTTGTTGCAGGAGTTGTGACGCTCGCTGCGATCGGGCCTGATCTTGAATTAGTCGCTTCTGTAATCAATTTTGGCGCCTTAATCGCCTTCACTTTTGTTAATGTTTCGGTAATCGCCCATTTTGCTTTCCACAATAAGCGTTACCGTACAGGGCACGATTTCTTCAATTATATTGTGATGCCAGCGCTTGGATGTCTGATGACGGCGCTTCTCTGGGCGCATCTTGATCGCTTAGCTTTCATTGGTGGATTTGCGTGGCTCGGTATTGGATTTTGTTACTACCTCTACCTTTCACGTCTCTTTACTAAGGATATCTCGGCGATTGCGATGGAGTAGCAGATACGCTATTTTTGAATCGATCCAATAGATCTCAAGAAGATCGCTATAATGAATCTGTTATAGCGATCTTTTTTTATGGAGCAGACTTTATGAATAGAGTTTATTGCCGATCTTGTGGCGAGCAGATCGAGGTGCTTGATCGCTACTGTCGTTACTGCGGAGCTTTGCAGAGTCCCTCATCTACTTCTATTTTTAAAGAGCGGAAGAATCGGATCGTGGCCGCACTTTTCTCCTTTTTTCTCGGCTCTTTTGGTATCCACAAATTTTATCTAGGTGAGATAGGGTGGGGAATCCTCTATCTGCTCTTCTTCTGGACCTTAATTCCTGGTTTTATTGCTTTTATTGAGGGGATTCTCTTTTTAGTGATGGATGAGCATAAGTTTGATCAAAAATATAATCGTTAAGCGCTAGCTCTCTTTTTTTAAATTTTCTTCATTCTATCGATGCTTCTTAAATTTGGTTAAACTGTAGTAAGCGTAGGAGGTGAGTGAATGAAGGAGTATCTGATTATTGGCGACATTCATGGAGAGTATGCAACTCTGATTGCACTCCTTGAAGCGAATGGATTTGAGGATCGAAATGGGTTTTATCAGCATGAAAGAGTGCATGCAATCTTTGTTGGGGATCTGATCGATCGTGGGCCAGAGCAGATTAAGTTACTCCAATTTGTGCGCAAAATGGTGGAAGGGGGCTCAGCCTCTATCTGCATGGGAAATCATGAATATAATGCGATTGGCTACGCAACAGCGCGGGACTTAGAGCACCACTATCGCCCAAGAACGTTGCGCAATCGTCGACAGCATGAAGCCTTTTTAACTGAAGTTGAGACCGACTCCCCCCAGCATCGAGCGTGGATTGAGTGGTTTAAGAGGATTCCTCTCTTTTTAGAGTTTGAGCAATTTAATGTGGTTCATGCGCTTTGGGAGGAATCGATTATCGCCAAAATACGCCCCTATTTAGATGAGAAGAATGTTTTGAAAGATGAGCATTGGGAGGAGGCGCTCACCTTCGGCTCACCGCTCTTTCGCCTAATTGAGAAGATCTTAAAAGGGGTAGAGATTACGCTTCCAAAAGGGCTCCATTTTTACGATAGTAACGGAATTAAACGGCGAGTTGCCCGCATTCGTTGGTGGCTTCTTCCTACACAGAATCTAGAGCAGTTAGCTTTAGTCTCCCCACAAGTTGAAGCGTCATTAAAGGGGGAGTCATTGAGTGAGCCGATTCCTTTTACCGTCTCTAATAAAATTATCTTCATTGGGCATTACTGGATGACGGGGGAGCCTGCGCTCTTAAATGATCGAGTCGTCTGTGTCGATTACTCCGTAGCTCATCCAGAAGGAAAATTGGTGGCGTATCGTTATAGAGAGGGGGATACGCCTAAGCCAGAAAATTTTGTCTCTATTGAGCGAGTAAAAACTCCTGCAATCGCTGATATTTAAGCTCAGCAATCTCTTTATAGATGGGAAGGTGATGTTTTTGATGCATCATCATGCCCCATTGGCACCATAAAATGTGGTGTCCTGCTTCAAAAGCGGCGAGCTTCTCCGCCTCCTCTTTAGTGGGTTGA
>JASLFR010000048.1 GCA_030150565.1 Cardiobacteriales bacterium
TCACTCACCAAAGCGCCACCATACTCAATAATCTCTCTACTGAGCGCCTCATTTCTTTTGGGGTAGATATTAAGCAGCCCTGTTCCTAAAACTGCAATGGTTGGATGCCCTCTATGGAGCGCACCTTGATGCGCTTTGCTATCAATCCCTTTTGCTAATCCGCTACTAATAATAAAGCCTAATTGTGAAAGATGATTTGCAAAATGAAACGCATTCTCCTTTCCCTCATAAGTGGGATTACGGCTCCCTACCATAGCGATCTGTGGTTTTGTAAGAGTAGAGCAATCCCCCTCTACAAAGAGAACAGAAGGCGCATCCCCAATCTCAGCGAGTAGAGTAGGATAGCGCTCATCTTCAAGCGTTAAAATATGCCGATTTGGAGCCTCTTCAGACCAACTTATCGCCTGCTCAACTCGTCTATTGATCTTTTCAAAATCGCGCCCTGCTAAGACTTGACGATTCATCCCCGCCGCGTGCCAAGCATCATTAGTGGCAGAAGCTGCTTCTTCAGCTGAGCCAAAATAATCGAGTAACTGTTTAAACCGTGCAGGTCCAATATAGGGTGTATAGAAGAGGTGTAGATATGACTCCAAGATAGTTGCCCCTTTTTTCTAAAATTCAGTACTATGGAAGAGTAGCAATTTGTTATTTATTGAGATGATTTTAAGGAGAAACAGATGGTTATTGATTCTAATCTTTGGGCTGAAGAGTTTCAAACAGATAGAGGGAGTGTAATCCTCTCAAAAGTAGAGCAGCCCTATATCGTTCTATTTTTCTATCCAAAAGATGATACCCCTGGCTGTACGATCGAAGTGCAGGAGTTTAGAGATCAACGCGCCGATTTTGATGCTGAAGAGGTCGCTATTTTTGGAATTTCTCGAGATGGTGTCACCTCTCATCAGAAATTTGTGGATAAATTCTCCCTCAACTTCCCGCTAATCGCTGATACAGAAGAGCATCTTTGTAAAGCATTTGATGTTATTAAAGAGAAAAATGTCTTCGGTAAGATTGGGCTTGGGATTGAGCGTAGCACCTTTATCTTAAATAGAGCGGGAGAAGTCTTAAAAGAGTGGCGAAAAGTTACCCCTAAAGGGCATGCAGAAGAGGTGCTTGAGGCGATTAAAGCCTTAAAAGAGTAATAATTTAATCTCAATTTTCAGAGAGGAGGGCTGATTAAATGAGCCAATGTAACCATAATCATCTACCTTATAAAACCATTCATGATTTCCATAATAATTCTCATATCGGTTGGGATAACCAATTAACCCCTATCATGGAGGTTGAATCGGGAACCATTGTAAATTATGAGATTTTAGAAGCCTCTGGGGGGCAATTCTCCCCAAAATCACAATCGAGTGATGTAGCAAATCTCGACTTTTCTAAAGTTAATCCTGTTGCAGGCCCTATCTATATTAAAGATGCTAAGCCAGGCGATGTGCTAGAGATTGAGATGCTCGATTTCCGTCAGCTCGATTGGGGGTGGACAGCGATTATTCCTGGATTTGGGCTCTTAGCGGATCACTTTAAAGACCCGAAACTTAAGATCTATGATCTAAAAGATCGTCGCCGTGCGGAATTTCTCCATAATGTCGATATCTTTATTAAGCCATTTCCTGGAACCGTTGGGGTTGCGCTCCCTGAAGAGGGGTGGCATAGCGTCGTTCCTCCCCGAAAAAATGGGGGAAATATGGATATTCGCCACTTAACGAAGGGGACTAAGCTCTATCTTCCCGTCTGGGTTGAAGGGGCACTCTTCTCTATTGGCGATACGCACGCAGCTCAAGGAGATGGTGAGGTGTGTGGTACCGCTATTGAAGCAGGAATGGAGACAACAATTAAATTTAAGCTCCATAAAGGGCGCTCAATTCAAGAGCCTCGTTATGAGATCCCCTTTCCACCGACCCCTGAAGCAGATAGCCAAGGCTATTACGTCACTACTGGTGCGGGCCCTGATCTTTATGAAGCATCGCAACGCGCCATTAGCTATATGATTGAACATCTCAGCCACACTTATGGCATGAGCGATGAAGAGGCGTATATGCTCTGTAGTATCGCTGTCGATCTTAGAATCAATGAGATTGTCGATGCCCCCAACTGGCTCGTTTCAGCATTTTTGCCTAATGCTATTTTTAGATAATTATTCCATTTACCTGCTCAAAAGGAGCTAATGCAATGCTTGCCGACCGTTCAAAAAAATTATTTGTTCTCGATACGAGTGTCTTAATGCACGATTCAACGGCACTCTTTCGATTTCATGAACATGATATCTTTCTTCCCATGGTGGTGCTTGAAGAGCTCGATCGAAATAAGAAAGGCCCCTCTGAGAGTGCTCTGAATGCTCGGCAAGCAGCGCGCTTTATTAATGAATCGATTGCACAAAATGAGGGAGCTATCGATGCAGGTGTGCTCCTTAACCCCAATTTTTCACAAATTATCAATGAGCGAGGGGAGAAGCATCCAGCCTCAGGACGGCTCTACTTCCAAACGGAATCTCTTATTCCCAATGGCGAAAAAATTCTTGCAAAAGGGATCAATGATAATGCGATTTTAGATGTCGCTCTCGCCTTAAAAGAGCAGTATAGGGAGCGGGTTATTCTTGTCTCTAAAGATATCAATCTTCGAATTAAAGCGAATATTCTTGGATTGACTGCAGAAGATTATTTTAATGATCAAGTTTTAGAGGATGCCGATCTGCTCCATTGTGGCTACCATGAGTATGAGCGGGATTTTTGGGATAAGTTCGATAAAAACCTCGACTCATGGAATGAAGAGGAGGGGAGAAGTTTTTACCGTCTGCGTGGGGAGGAGATCGCTAAATGGCGCCCGAATGAGGGTCTTTTCATTCATGATGATAGTCGAGATTATATTGTCCGCTCAATTGAGGGGGATTCTGCCGTTATTGAAGCGCTCAAAAATTATGAAGAGAAGAGCGTTTGGGGGATCTCTGCCCGCAATCAGGGGCAAAACTTTGCACTCAATCTCCTTCTCGATCCTGAGATCGATTTTGTTACCCTTCTTGGTGCCGCAGGAACAGGAAAGACACTCCTTGCCTTAGCTGCTGGTTTAGCTGAGGTGCTCGATCATAAACGGTATGACCAGATCATCATGACCCGCGCCACCGTTCCTGTAGGGGATGATATCGGCTTTCTTCCTGGAACAGAGGAGGAGAAAATGGCGCCATGGATGGGGGCATTGATGGATAACTTAGAGGTTCTCTTAGGAGCGGGCGAGGAGTCGAAGGATCAGCAGCACCGCTCAAGTGATTGGGCAAAAGGGGCGACCAATGATCTTTTAGCGAATCGAGTCAAGATTAAATCGCTCAACTTCATGCGTGGGCGCACTTTTCAGAATAAGTGGCTCATCATCGATGAGGCGCAAAACTTAACCTCTAAACAGATGAAGACACTCATCACCCGTGCGGGGCTCAATACTAAAGTGATCTGTCTAGGAAATATCGCTCAAATCGATACTCCATTCTTAACTGAAACAACGTCAGGTCTTACCTATGTGGTGGATAAATTTAAAGAGTGGGAGCATAGTGGGCACATTACCCTAGAGCAGGGGGAGCGATCGCGCCTTGCACAATTTGCTTCAGAGAATCTCTAAATAGATCATATCTCCATCAATAAAAAAGCCCATCTTTGTAAGGTGGGCTCTCTTTCTCTTGACCAATAATAAAAAGAGGAATTAATAATTCTCTTTCGCCTCTTCTAAACGGTTCTGATTACGCTCAAAACTCTCATTAAGGGACTCTTCAGCTCGCTC
>JASLFR010000055.1 GCA_030150565.1 Cardiobacteriales bacterium
TATTGAAGGAGAGAGAGGGGAAGAGAGAGATTGAGAGTACCCTAAATCAACTGCGTCAGCAGGGGCAGAAGCTCTCTGAAACTCGCTCCTCTTTAGAGGGGAAGGCTGAAGCACTTAGGAGTGTATTGGCCAACATTCGAGAGAAGGGGGGAGAAGTGAATGGGGGGCATCCCTCTCTTTTTGAATCGATCGAGGTGGATGAGCCGTACCGTAGAGGGGTCTCTGCGCTGCTCGACCCTTGGCTCTCTCTCCCTCTGCTTAAGGAGCAGGTGGCGGAGATTTCCCGATATTTTATCGCTGAAAAAGCAGAAGCGGTAAAATCTCCCCACGCCGATTTAATCCCCCTTATGAAGCATATCTCTTCCCCTCCCGATTTAGGTCTCGAGAGATTATTGGGGCATATCTATCTCTTAAGAGAGGGGGCGGATCTTCCCACGCTACAGAGAGAACTTAGCGCCCGTGAGTGGATTTTGACCCAGAATGGGATGCTTTATGGGCGAAATTGGGGGCTCTCGTTAGCTGATGATATGGCTCAAGCTTCAGGGCTACTCCAGTATCAGGCGCAATTGAGACAGCTTGAAGAGGAGTTGGGTGAAGTGATTGAGCGTAGCGAGGAGCTTTCCGAAGAGATCGATCAGCTTGAGGAGCAGCAGAGAGCAAAATCAGCAGCACTACAAGGGTGTGAGGAGCAGTATCAGAGTCTACAGCGTGAAGTTGAGGCGTTAGAGCGCAGTTTTCAGCTCACAGAGCAGGAGATGCGTTACAAAGCAGCGGAATCAAAACGGTTAGAGGAGGAGTTGAAGAAGCTTAAAGAGAGCCTTCTAACAGAGCGTCAAACTCTTGAGCGCACAAAAGAGGAGCGGGTTATTCTGCAAGAGGAGATTGAGCAGGGAGCGGAGGCGCTTGCAATCTTTACGCAACAACTTAATCAGCAAGAGGCGACACTAGGGGAGGAGAATCGAGCGCTTGAGGCACAAAAAAGAGCACTCTTAACAGCTCAACATCATCGTTCTCAGGAGCGAGCGCATCTTTTACACCATCAGCAGGAGGTGGAGCGGGTAGCGCAGGCCTTAAAAGAGGTGGAGGAGCGTTTAGAGAAGATGCATTCAATTAGTGATCATCATCTTCAAATTGAGGAGAGAGAGGTCGCAAAGGTGGTTGCAGAAGAGGCGCGTATTGCAGCAGAGGAGGCGACCCTCTTGGCAGATCAGGAGGTTGCGACCCTTAAAAAGGGGTTACAGAACGCAGAGGAGAGGAAGGGGGAAGAGGCGCAGAAGATTGAGGCGCTTCGTGAAGAGATACAAGATTTTGCATTGAAAGAGGAGGCATTAAAGACGAAAGAGAGTCTGCTTCAGGAGGAGTGGAAGCAACTCCTTGCGAATTTAAAAGAGGGGGAGCAGGCGATTTTAGATGCTAACTTTAAAGAGAATCCCCTCTCAAAGAGCCTTTTAAAACGGGAGCTTACACGGGTTAAAGAGAGCATTCGTGACATGGGGGCGGTCAATCTTGTTGCTATTGAGGAGGCAAAAACATTGCGCGAGCGTAAGGAGTATCTCGATGCGCAAGATCATGATCTCAATAGCGCTTTGGCAACTTTAGAAGCGGCGATCCGAGAGATTGATCAGGAGACAAAAGAGCGATTTATGCAGACCTTCAATCAGGTGAATGAGGGCTTCTCTCAACTCTTTCCAGAGCTTTTTGGGGGAGGAAGTGCTGAGCTAACATTAACAGAACCTGAACTTATGGGGGAAGATGGGGAGTTAAGTGGCGTCAACATTATTGCGCATCCGCCAGGTAAGAAGCCAGGAACGATCCATCTTCTATCAGGGGGGGAGAAGGCGTTAACAGCGATGGCACTTGTCTTCTCAATCTTCAATCTCAATCCTGCCCCTTTCTGTATGCTCGATGAGGTGGATGCCCCCCTTGATGAGGCGAATGTGCGCCGTTTAGGTGCTTTGATCAATAAGATGAGCGAGAAGGTTCAATTTATCTTTATTACCCACAATAAGACAACTATGAGCATCTCTGATGCGCTTATTGGGGTAACAATGGCTGAGCCTGGTGCCTCACGACTCGTCTCTGTCAATCTACAAGAGGCGTTAGAGTTTGCAGAGGAGGCGCATTAAGCCTCAAGAATAAAGGTAACAGGCCCATCATTGGTGAGGGAGACCTTCATATCAGCACCAAATATTCCGCTCTCCACCTTTAATGGGCTCTCTTTAGCGTACGTTAACGCATGATTGAAGAGCTGCTCTCCAAGTGCTGGGGGAGCAGCCGTAGTAAAGCTTGGACGTCGACCCCGTTTAGTATCTGCTGCAAGGGTAAATTGTGAAATAAGAAGGAGTTCTCCCTCTATCTCTAAAAGCGAGCGATTCATCTTCCCCTCCTCATCATTAAAGATTCGGTAATTGATTAAGCGATCGATCAGCTTCTCTGCACTCTTCTTACTATCTTCTGGTTCAACTGCAATGAGTGCAACAATCCCTTGTTTAATTGAGCCAACAATTTCTCCATCAACGGTAACACTCCCTTGAGTAACTCTCTGAATCACGGCGCGCATCTCTAAACTCCTTATAAAAATTAATGGTAGAGAGCATCTTACCGAAGATTTAAGCATAAAAAAAAGCCCTCTCTAAAGGAGGGCTCTATTTAGATTGTGTTGCTTAGTTGAGATCAAAGGTGAAGGTTTGGAGCTCTTTTTCAGAGAGTGTCTTCCAAGCTGTTAATCCATTGACCCGCTTTCCAAGTAGGAAGCTTGCAGCTAGCGTGGGGGATGGGAAGATACATCGCTGATTAAAGATCAGATCCCCCTCCTCATATTTGATCACATTTTGATCGAGTAGATAGGTACGCATCGCCCGAATGAGATTGGAGGTTGAGCGATTATTATTACGAAGTGAGGATTTTGCACCTGTTAAGATCGCAAGCCCATCTTTTGAGATTTCAGCCTTCGCAAAGACGGTATTCTGCTCATCATTTAGATGGAACCAGAGAATCGTCCCCTCAAGGCGCATTAAATCGAGCGTTGCCATCTCGGTTAACGCCTCATCACGTAATACTTCAGGGAGCGTCTCAAGCGGGAAAGTACGTACCACACGGCGAACAGGTTCAGAGCGTAACTCCTCTTTATCTCCTATCGCTCCAGCTAAGCGGTTAGTCTCCTCCTCTTTAGCTCTCTTTGCAGCAAGTTCACGCTCTTCTTGATCTTGGCTATACGCCTCCTGAATCACCTCATCAGGAATCACAATAGGCTCCTCCTCGACCAGATGATTCTCATGGCGCATCAAGGTATTTTCAGGATTGTATGCAAGCGCAAGCTCTAGATTCATATTGTCGAGCGCTTTGGGTACTAAAATGGGGTAACCAAGCGTCGTAATGAGGCGATAGAGCATATCGAAGTAGTGATAAAGCTCATCCTTCTTTGCATCATCAGTAAGGTTAGGAAGATAATTGGTTGCAAGGGGGGAATCGATCTTAAAACGATTTCCATTGCTCTTCATCCGTGTCTGCATAACGTAGAGGAGATCTTTTGCAAACTCTTCAGTAATTTGGCTCTCTTTTCCAGCGAAGATAATCGCTTCATCCCAATTGATATGATTCTTCTTCTCAATCGCTGAAACTACGTTACTGCTATAGCTTAAAAAAGCGCGAGGATGATCACTCTCAGCATCACTCAATAGAATCACCCCTCCTGGTACTTGTAACCGCTTTTGGATAAAGTCGTGATGAAAAAGCTCACGAGGGAAGGCGGTAACCGCTAACGGTTCATTAGGCGCATGGGCAAATTTGATACCGGTTGGGTCATTATTTTCGAGAAAGACTTGAATCGTCTGTTTCTTCGTCTGTTCGGTCATAACTGATAATCCTTGTGAAACATGGCGTGAGATTGAATTAAGCCATTAGCAATCAGCATAATCACCTATAAGATGAATCCATCGCTTTAGAGCATGATTGCTAAGTGGGTGAGAAATTACCACTTAATCAGCAGTTTGTCCATTTCTAATGACTTAGATCAAGCGCTCTCCTCTATCTTATTGATCTCTCTAAATGTGCTATCTTTGGGGGCTTTGGGGAATATTATTTCTCAGAGGGCTTGTTTTTTTAGCCTCTATTGGCGATCATTTTACGAATTTATAAATTATATAAAGGAGCAGTAGATATGAGCGATACAGGATCGATCGATCTTGAGATCATGCGGAAAGGGGCGGCGGATGCGGTCTCATTTTTAAAAAAATTTAGCAATGAAGATCGGCTTTTGCTGCTCTGTCACCTTACAAAAGGGGAGTTCTCTGTAGGGCGTCTTGAAGCGTTAACGGGGATTCAGCAACCGACACTCTCTCAGCAACTTGGTGTTTTAAGAGAGGAGGGATTGGTTAAAACGCGTAGAGAGGGGCGTCACATCTACTACTCCCTATCGGATGATCGTGTGATCGCTCTTTTAGAGCGGGTGTATGATCTCTTCTGCCCCTTTTAAGTTTATCTATATTCTGGTCACTATTTAAAATAGGAGTTTAGTAACGATGGATTTTTGGTTTTCAGGGAACGCCTTAGTGGGTGGATTGGTGATCGGTCTTGCGGCGATCACTTTCCTCCTCTTTTTAGGGCGAATTATGGGGGTGAGTGGGATTGTGAGCAATCTTATCTCACGTGGCTGTTTTACTTGGTGGCGTCTGCTCTTTGTACTAGGGCTCTTTGCCGCTCCTTGGGTCTATCAGCTCTTTGCAGAGTTGCCCCCGATTAAGATCTCTTCCAATATCATTCTTTTAATTGTGGCGGGATTACTGGTAGGGATCGGTTCAGCGCTCGGATCAGGTTGTACTAGCGGGCATAGCATCTGCGGTATTTCACGCTACTCGCCAAGCTCTCTTTTGGTGACACTGCTCTTTATGGTGGCAGGGGGTGTCACTGTCTTTTTAGTTAAACATCTACTACAGATTGGAGGTTAAGTGTGAAGAAGAATCTTTTAATCAATCTCTTCTCCCTTATTTCAGGGCTTCTCTTTGGCATTGGACTGATCCATTCAGGGATGGCGAATCCTGAAGTGGTGCAGAGCTTCCTCGATGTGATGGGAGCTTGGGATCCAGCCTTAGCGTGGGTGATGATTGGAGCGCTCGCTGTCTCTATTGTGGGGGTGATGATTGCAAAGCGTCGTGGACGCACCTTTTTAGATACCCCTCTCCATATTCCAACCAATACACCTATCGATCGACGATTGATTATTGGAGGATTGATTTTTGGAGCAGGGTGGGGGCTTGTGGGAATCTGTCCTGCACCTGCGCTCGTCTTAGTTGGGCAGGGGATCTGGCAGGGGATTCTCTTTGTCGCTGCGATGCTTGTAGGAATGAAGCTTGTAAATCTTTGGCAATGCCGACAGCTAGAGAAGAGCCTCAACCAATAAAATTATTTCCATAGCATAAATTATCAACGATAGAAAAAGCCCTATTCAATTTGAGTAGGGCTTTTTTATTAAATAAATCTTTAAATTGTAAGATTAGTTATTTATTAGCTATTTGCTTTTTTAAAGAGCTCTAAAGAGTTGAGAATCTCTT
>JASLFR010000084.1 GCA_030150565.1 Cardiobacteriales bacterium
AATTTATCATAGGTGTATCAATGAATAAAGTTATTCACCTTATGAGTCTCATCATGAAAACCGATCACAATTGTGAGTAAAAAATGACCGATCAAGCGCTGTTTCGTCTGCTCCCTGAGCCCCCATCTGATGAGGAGGCTAAAAAGCTCTCCCTCTTTCTCGATAAACTGCTCTTTTGGAATAAGAGTTACAATTTAACCGCAATTACCGAGCGTAGAGAGGCGGTTATTAAGCATCTGCTCGATTCGCTCGTGATCGCCCCTGAGTTGAAAAAGTATGAGGGGGTGAATTCAATTCTTGATGTAGGTTCTGGTGCAGGGCTTCCAGGGATCCCCCTCTCAATTGTATTGCCGCAGTTTCATTTCACTCTTTTAGATAGCAGTGGCAAGAGAGTTCGATTTATGCGGCAGATGAAGCTTGAGCTTGGATTAGATAATGTTGAGATTGTTCAGTCACGAGTGCAAGATTTTCAGAGTGAGGAGGGATTCGATCTAATTACCTCTCGTGCTTTTGCAAATGGTGAAGATATGGTGAAGTGGTCGGAGCATCTGTTAGCTAAAGATGGGGTATTTGGTGCGATGAAGGGGTTATATTATCCTGAAGAGTGGGAGAATCTAGATCATTACAGAGTAGAGGCTGTAGCGCTAAAAGTTCCTCAATTGGAGGAGGAGCGCCACATTATCTTTTTAGAGCGGGGAGTAGAGAGATGAAGATAATTGCAATTGCTAATCAGAAAGGGGGGGTTGGTAAAACAACTACGGCGATTAGCTTAGCGTCTGCTTTAGCAAAGAGTAAAAAAGGGCGCAGAGTTTTACTGATCGATCTCGATCCTCAGGGTAATGCAACAACGGGCGTTGGGGTTAATAAGTATGATCTTGAGAGATCAGTGATTGATGTTCTGGTCGATCAGATTCCGTTAGCTCGTGCAATTCATTCGCTTGAAAGTCTTGGGTTTGATGTTGTGGGGACGAATAGTGAAGCGACGGGAGCGGAGTTACTCTTAGCGGATATAGAGGATGGGGTCTATCAGCTAAAATCTGCAATCGAGGCGCATAAAGAACCATACGATTATATTATCTTGGATTGCCCCCCATCGCTGAGTCTCCTCACATTAAATGGATTAACGGCGGCAACCGATCTCATTATTCCTGTTCAGTGTGAGTATTATGCATTAGAGGGAATTAGTGCCATTATGCAGACGATTGAGCGGGTGCGCACAAGTACAAATAGCGAGCTTCAGCTGCTAGGCGTATTGCGTACAATGTATGATCGCCGAAATTCGTTGGCGCAGCAGGTCTCTAAAGAGTTAGAAGAGCATTTTGGGGAGCAGGTCTTTAAGACGATTATTCCTAGAAATGTTCGTTTAGCGGAGGCGCCCAGCTTCGGAGAGCCGATTAACCATTACGCCTCTCTCTCGAAAGGGGCGCGCGCATACGATAAATTGGCACGGGAAGTAGTGAGAAGAGGATGATTTATGGCAAAGCGTAGAGGTTTAGGGCGTGGTTTAGATGTTCTATTGGGAGAGGTTAAGCGAGAATCTGCCTCTTCAGTGGAGCAAGTTGTTGAGCTTTCAGTGGATCTTTTAAGACCTGGAGTCTATCAGCCTCGAGAGCTTTTTTCTGAGGAAGCTTTGACGGCTTTAGCGGCATCGATTAAAAAGCAGGGTGTTCTGCAACCCCTTTTAGTACGCAAAGTGGAAGGGGAGGGGAGCATTCAGTATGAGATCTTAGCAGGTGAGCGGCGCTGGAGAGCTTCGCAACGTGCAGGTTTAAGCGTTGTTCCTGCGATTATTAAAGCAATCGACGATAAAGAAGCTTTAGCGATCGCATTGGTTGAAAATATTCAGCGAGAGGACCTCAATCCTCTTGAGACTGCAAAAGCGATAAAGAAGCTTGTCGATGAGTTTGAGTTGACGCATGCGGAGGCAGGAGAGCTTCTGGGGCGTTCAAGATCAGCAATAAGCAATCTTCTACGTCTTCTTGATCTAGGGGAGGCGGCTCAAAAGTTGCTCTACAATGGATCAGTTGAGATGGGACATGCTCGAGCTGTGCTTACACTTACGGCGCAACAGCAGTATGATGTTTTAAAACATGTTGCTGAGTTCGGCTTAAGTGTCCGAGCAACAGAAGAGTATATAAAGAGAGTCTATCTTTCAGAGAGTAGCAGTAAAAAAAGAGAGCGAAAGATTGATCCAGATATTGTTGCGCTAGAGCGAACGCTTAGCGAGCAGTTAGGAGTCGTTGCGAAGATTGAGGCGAAAAAAGGGGGGAAGGGATCTCTCTCGCTTAAGTATGATTCTTTAGATCAACTTGAGACAATTTTGGCAAAAATTGGTGCAAAAAAATAGCTAAAAAATAGGTTTGACCTAAGGAGGGGGCATGTCTATAATCTTTGCTACAACAAATCTACAAGATTGGTAAATTAAATGATGTTTTGGACAGTGATAGCACAAGCTATCATGACAATGATTGTGGGAGCTGGCCTTCTCGTTATCGATAATACGAAAGCTATCTCATATATCGCTGCAAGTAGTGCCGTTGTAGTCTCAGCGATAATCTTTGCAATCAATATAAAGCTGACAAAATATATGCCATCATTCTTTTGGATTGCTGTATTAGTCGATAAGTTGGTAACGCTCCTGTTACTGTTTATTGCAATAGTATTTATAAAAGAGCCCAGTTATGGAGCTTTTTTAACAGGCATTATCGTAACAACACTGATTCCATTGGTCTCTGCGTTGTTTTTAAGTGTTAATAAGGGTAATTAAATTTATGGCTGCGACTGAACAGACAAATGCTGAATATATTGGACATCACTTAATCAACCTGAATCAGAAAGGGGTCGAGCAGACTAACTTTGTCGACTTCTCTTTAGTGAATGTGGATACCCTATTTTGGTCGATTTTAGCGGGTGTTGCTGTAGTTTTATTCCTTATGAAGGCATCTAAAAAAGCGACTTCTGGAGTTCCAACCCGTTTTCAGGCATTTGTTGAAATTCTTGTTGAATTTGCTGAAAAGCAGTCGAA
>JASLFR010000094.1 GCA_030150565.1 Cardiobacteriales bacterium
GCAACTTATAGGGTGCGTAGAAGAGCATACCCATAAGGAAGATACCAACGTAGCCGATGAAGGGGTAGAAGTAGCCTACAATCTTCGTAAAGCCTAAGAAGCTCAAGATAAAGCCGATAGTACAGGTAATTGTAATAAAGACTTTAGAGCGGGGCGTCTCCATCTTCACAAAGCGGGCAACGAAGACGTAGAACATGCTCACCGCTGTGTTGTAGATCATACCAAAAATGATCACCGTTAAGATTGAGGAGACAATGGGGGAGAATTTCTCAGCGATCACTAAGAGGGGCATATCGACAATTGTCACCTTATTTGTGATCGGATCAACAATAGCAATATCCTCAATACGGGCAAACATCGCTAAGTGGGCAAGCATTAAGATCGCCCCTACAAAGATTCCCCCTAAGATTCCGCCAGCGATAGCGTGTCGCTCAAACTCTTCATCACCTCCCATTACAATCGCCATTCCAGAACCGACTGCAATATTGAAAGAGGCGTGGTTAAATGCGGCGATCCACCAGTTAGGAAGAGAGTCAGGGAGCGTCTCTTTAGTGCGTAGAACAAGAGGTTCAAGCTCTGCAAAGGTCTGATTGAGATCGAAGATATTCACAAGGCAGAGAATAACCAGAATAACGAGCAGAATAGGGGTTAAAAAACCGATCGCCTGTACCACTCGACGAACGCGCAACATAATAGTGCCCGCAACGAGGAGGGTCATAGCAAGGTTTCCTACCCAATAGGGGAGCCCATACTGTTGATTAAGAATAGAGCCTGCGCCTGCAACCATCCCAACGCCTACCCCAAACATTGTAAAGATAATCACATAGTCGATAATCTTTCCAAAAATGGGGCCTGCGATGGTGTAGATGGCGCGCCGATGGGATTTTGTCTTCAGCTGCTGCCCAATCTTCACCAGCATCATGCCACAATAGGCGTAGAAGAGGGTGGCGAGTAGAACGCCATAAGTCCCCATAATTCCAAAGCTTGTGTAGAACTGTAGAGATTCTCGTCCCGAGGCGAAAGCAGCGCCGACGATAATTCCCACAAACGCAAAAGCGATCGTTAAGGTACGTATCATATATCCTCCGATAGATATCAATCTTTTTTAATTATTATTTTTATAAATTCGCCAACTCTAAGATCGATCAAGTGAGCGCTATTTGAAAATGATTTAAAGAGTTATTTTTATTGTTGTAGTCCCGTTAAAGAGGGAGAAAAGCTCAACAAGATAAATCAGAATGGCGACTTTCACTATTAGTGAACTTTAAAATCTTGTCAACTGCTCTTTTAGTTACAAAAGAGTGAAAGTGTTAGAGAGAATCTCTCTATCTCTTTGAAAGAGAAGAGGGAATATTTTAAAGAGAAGTGAGTACCCCTTTTAGGGGAGGAAAAAATCATACAATTTTATTGACAAAAAAAGGGGCTTACCCCTATTGTAGAGTTATGCCGATTTGAAACAGCTTGCGGGCAGAACAGCTAAAGCGTCTTGGATTATCTCTCTATGTCGCCCTGTTCTCATTACAATAGATAATCGATTGTAAGCCCCGCAAGAGGGCTTTTTTTATGTGTATCTATTTTTTAGAGATAGTGTCGATAGATAAGGAGTTATCAAGATGAAGAGAGTTTGGAAGCGCCATTTTAAAGCACTTACATTGGTGGGTGCGCTCCTCTTAGCAAGTTGTGGTGGGGAGCCTGTAGCGGAGCAGAAGGGGGCAGAGGAGGGGGAGAAGCGAGTGATCCGTATCGGGACGACCGTTGGCGATTTTGCCGATATGGTGACCGACTACATCAAACCCCATTTAGATGAGCAGGGGTACCGAGTCGAGCTTGTAGAGTTTACCGATTATATTCTTCCCAATCGTGCCCTTGCTGATCGCTCTATCGATATCAATACGTTTCAACATAAACCCTATTTCGATTCATTCACTACATCACACCGCTTAGATTTAGTGACGCTCTTTCAAATTCCGACAGGACCATTAGGGCTCTATCCAGGAAAAGAGGGGGATTTAGAGGCGGTAAAAGAGCGTGAAGTGAGTGTGGCTGTGCCAAATGATCCAAGTAACTATGCACGCACCTTGATTCTTCTTGAAGAGGTGGGCTGGATCACGATCAAAGAGGGGGTTGATCCTCTAAAAGCGGGGCGTGGTGATATCGCTTCTAATCCTTATAACATCAAGTTAGTTGAGATTGAGGCTCCTCAACTGCCCCGTACTCGTGTGGATGTCGATTATGTTGTGATTCCAGGGAATTACGCCGCCTCTTCAAAAATCCCCTTTACAGAGGCGCTCTTTACCGACCCAAGTTTTGATTTCATCAATTGGGCTGCAATCCGTAAAGAGGATGAGGGGAAGCAGTGGGTGAAGGATGTGGAAGCTGCTTACAACTCCGACGGCTTTAAAGAGTACGCAAAGGTTCGTTTTGCTGGTTATAAATATCCAGAGATTTGGGGTGAGCGGGAGTAAAGACTCTTAACCTCTATTGAATAATGGGCGCTGATTGAGTGATTGATCAGCGCTCAATTTTTTTCTGTTGAAAAGCGTGTTGTAACGTTAGGAGCTCACGCCCGATCGCACTTTGAGAGAGCTTCTTCGGAATCGGTTTGCTCAATTCAAGGGGGATCTCTTCATAAGCGTGAAGCGCAAGGAGCTCAAAGAGCGCGAGTAACTGAGCTCGCTCTGCATAGGTGAGCTGAGGGAGTGGGTGATCAATCGCACGGGTTAATAGAAATGTGAGCCGCTCGGTTGAGTAGATAATGGGCCAATAATACTCAAGAAGCTGCTGTTTTAGCGGGATCTCACTCATCGCTGCCCGTACTAACATCGCAAGATTATTACTGCTTTGGGTCATTCTCAAGAGCGCTCGGGAGAGTGATCGCTCATTAAGATGAGCCCGATTATAGAGCTGAAAGAGGAGAGCCCCTTGACGGCGAAGAGTCTCTTGTAGCGCTGTCGGAATTGCGTTGGAGGCTGTTCGCTTACTCGATGTGATTACCCCAATAAAACCGATCAAACTTCCAAGGGTAATATCGATCAGGCGGGCGGTTAGGAAGGATTCTGTCCCCCCTGTAATTGTCTCTGCAATAAGGAGCGCATTGGGTGTGATAAAGATCACCGCTAATCCATAGTTACGCACAATACAGAGCTCAATAATCGCAGTAAAGGTGAAGATCAGGAGCGCTAACACCCATGGATTGGGGTGGAGGGCTAAGAGAGCCGCAGCAATGAAGATTCCGATAAAGGTGCCGAGCATTCGTTGAATCGCTCGATGGTAGGTGGCGATGAGTGAAGCACCCGACATCACTGCCACAGCAGAGACGGGAATCCAGTAGGCGCGCACAAAGAGATCGACGTGAGTAGAGAGAAGCGCCGCCATAAAGGTGATGAGTCCAAAGCGTAGCGTTGTTTGGAGCACTAAAGAGGAGGGGTTGAGTGCCTCTAAAATTCTTAAAGTGAAGGCGCGTCGCTCTTGAGGAGGCCCTACAGGAGGCAGGGTTTCGAGCGGAGCGGAGATGATCTGATCGAGCTGCTCCATCTGCGCTGTTAGGGGGGATTTTGGTAGCTCTGCTAAAAGGGGAATCATTCGCTCTGAGAGGCTATTTTTCCGTTTAGGGTGGAGTTCGGTGGCGATCAGATTGAGCGGTTTTTGAAATGTATCGGGTAGGGGTGTCTGTTGAGTGCTGTAACGCTCAATAATAATGAGCGCCATCTTATTTGCGTTGAGGGTGAGATGGGTTAATCGTAAAAGAAGAGGGGGACGATAGCGCCCAAAAGCGGCTGCTGAGAGCACCTCTTCCGCTTCTGTTAGGAGATTCATCATTGCACTCTTCTCATCGCTAAAATTGTGCGTTCCCACACTTGCGACAAATTTTGATAGTTGATGATAGAGCCGTTTCACCACCGAGATTTCAGGTTTGTGGAGGCCAAAGAGGGCGCCACTCATCGCAATGATCCATGAAAGCCCCCCTCCTGCTAATGTTAATCCAGCACGGAGCAGCGCTTCACTTAGAGGAACGGCAGGCATATCAGCAGTAATAGCGAAGATTAAGACAAAGAAGATCGCATTCGGCCCACCGATTGAGAAGGTACCAAAGAGGAAGAGCGCTACCATCGCAATCAACGTTAAGAGAATGGAGACTGCTAACGGATAGGGGGCGGAGAGGGAACCTAAGAGTGAACAGAGTGCAATTGCAACAGCGACAATCGCTAATCGCTTTGCTAACTGAGCGTAAGGGATCGGGAAGGAGTAGAGAAAGGTGAAGCCCCCCATTCCTGCAAGTAATCCATATTGAAGTTCACCAAGAAGCAGCCCAAAGATGATCGGGAGCGCCATTGCTAACCCTGCACCAACCGCTTTTGCCCACGGAAAGGGGCGGCGATTCATGGTAAAGGCTTCCCGTAAAATGGGCGCAATTTTCTCTCTCATAGTTAGAGCTCTCCTTTTTATCTTATTATTGGAACACTCTCTTCAGAAAGAAGAGGGAAATGATCGCTTCAGTATAACAAAGGGGCGTTTTGTCGCTCACTCTTTTGAGTGAAGGGGAATCATCTCCCCATAAAAAAAGAGTTACCCCCATTAAATGTGGATAACTCTCTATCTCATTGTGTTAATCGAAATCTATCGATAAAAAGCGTTATATTTCAGAATTCTCTTCGCTACTCTCTAAATTGAGTTTAGGGGAGTGCTTCGACTCCTCCTGCTCCTCTTCTTTACCTTCTCCCTCTTCCCGATTCGCTTTAGGAGCGGCATCTGTAAGGGTGAGAGGCTTGAGGAGCGACTCGTAACGACCATACTGGTAGCGGTGCGCCTCTTTAGGGGCAAGAAGATCGATCAATGTATTCTCATACATAGCAAGTTCCGCTAGGAGATTCTCCACAACCCGATAGTTGTGTAAAAACTCCTCATCTGAGCCGATATACTCTAAAATCCAGTGATCTTGAATCATAAAACCGTGTGCGATCGCTCTGAAGAAGTACTCTTTTTGCGCCTCTAAACCGAGCTCATCGAGAGTCGCTAACGCAAAGAGGGCTGAGCCATCCCCTGCATCCCCTGCGCTCTTTAGAAGAGTGATCGCTTCATTGAGAGCAGATTCATTATCTTGATAATCGATTAAGATGCCCAATCCTAACATTCTCTGAGCGGGAACAAATCCCTTCTCTGCACTGCTCTTTAACGCTTGGTAGAGAGCTTGTTGACGCGCTTTTGAGGGGGATCTCTCAATCTGTTCTCGTAAAAGGAGTTGACCTAGATAAAATTCGGCAACAGGATCCCCTTTTTCAGCAAGCGTTTTGAAGAGCTTCTCACTCTCTTTTTGATAAAAATCGAGCTGTTCATGTGGATCGACCTCATTTAAATACTCTTTAACAGAGGGGAGGCATTCTCGCTGTTCAAGGCAGCTCTCAATCTTTTCACTTAGAGTGAGGGCGAAGAGCGCCTCATCAAAAAGGGTATTGAAGGGTTGAGATGGAATCGGCTCAAAGCGATTGAAACGGTTGAGCTCTTGATGCATGCGCTCTACCTGCATGGTGTAGAAGGGGCGCGCTTTAAAGTAATCGAGCGCTTTAATCTCCTCGGTTGAGAGAGTGATTTTAATCGTCTCTACCGCTGGGAGATTATGCTCATTTAAACCATCTAAAAAGCGGGATAGAGTCTCCTCTGTGAGGGAATCTCCATACTCAATCACCCCTTCAAGTGGGCGCTTTACCTGCTCTTCAAGCGCTGTTCGAGCATCGGTGTAGGGAATCTCTTCAGCAAAGAGTGTAAAGGGGGTTAATGTGAGTAGGCCGATAGTAGCGAACCGTTTAAGTGAAAAGATTGGCACAATAATCTCCTATTTATTCGTTATATTCGATAGAGTTTAAGATAGCTTCTACTTTTTTAGCATCACCATCCTCTGCACTGATAACTGAAGTGATGATAAATTTTCCATTTTTTCGGACAAGACGGGAGGTTGAGATTTTGCCGTCACTCCGTTTGAGGGCGTACTCGATATAATCCCCCTCCCTTTTAAGAGAGAGGTGAGCGCCAAGAGCGATCTGATCCTGCTCCATCTCTTTTGCAATCTCATCGAGGGTTTTATCCCTAAATTTAGGGGGGATAATGCCCGCAGCGACCATTACGCTCATATCTTCACGCCCCGATTGTTGAAGCAGTAATAACCCTTCAGGGGCATTTTTTGCAGAGTAGTTATCACGATAGCTACTATTGAGTTCAAGCGTGACATATCCATTTTTAGAGGTGACAATTTTCGGCTCAATAGGTTGAATCTGGTTATAGATGATGATTCCGATCGTTAAGATAAGGAAGATAATAAAACTTAAAATTAAGTTACGTTTATGCATCGTTAAATCCTGCAAATAGCGCTAAATAGAAGAGGGATAGAATAACATAAATGGGCAAAAAGAAGGGTGGTTACAGAGGATTAAAGAGGGCAATAAAAAAAGCCTACCCGATTTTGGGTAGGCTTCTTACTTATCTCAAAAAGGCTTTAAACGCCCTTTATACTTATTTAGAGATATGTGCCACTAAGTCGAGGACTTTGTTTGAGTAGCCGATCTCGTTGTCGTACCACGATACAACTTTTACGA
>JASLFR010000015.1 GCA_030150565.1 Cardiobacteriales bacterium
TCTCCGTTCAGAAGAGCGCATTGAGCTCACCTTAAAATGGGGAGATGAGGAGCGCCATCGCACCTATCGAATCGTCACCACTCCTAAAACTCCCTTCAGAAATCTAGAGATTAGACGCTCAAGAGCAGAAGCGGGTGAGGTGGCAAAACCTAATGTAGTGGGGGTTGAGATTCAGAAAGAGGAGAGCTTTATCCTCAGCCGCTTCCCTATTATCGATGTGGCGCAACACGGCTCTACCCTTCTTGATAGCTACCTCTCTAGCGCTTCATTACAATTGGCACACCAATTAACCCCTTGGATCTCAGATCTTCCAGCGGTTGAGGCGGAGCGGAAACGGGCCTATATCAACTACGTAAGAAGAGAAGAGGAGCGAGAGAGTCTGCAGATCCTCCCCTATGATGAGTGGAGTGAGCAGAGATCGAGTGCAATTATTAGCCGCCTCCTCTCAATGCAAAATTCAAACGGTCTCTTTAAAGAGTGGATTTCAGATCGACAAGGCTCCCTCTCTTCTTCTGTAGAGGTGATCGATCCCTTAATTGCAGCTCGCAAAAAGTATCCTCAGCTTGTCTCTGAGAGTCTGATTGATCAAGCGCTAAATGGGATGAAGGGGAGCTTTCTTAAAGCTTCGAGAGAGATTGAAGAGTGGGGGGCAACTGAACATACTCCTAGCGCTCTCTATCAAGCGGGATGGATCTTGGCTCGTGAAGGGCGCCTCTTCAATGCTGACCTTGCAGCACTCTTAAAGTTACAGAGCGCTCAAGAGGAGATGAAATCATTCTCCAACACTAACCGCTTCTATCTAGGAGCGGCTCTCCTAACCACTGGAGATCATCAGCGTGGAATGAATCTCTTAAATGGCGTTAACTTTAGCCACTACAATAGCGAAGGGGAGGCGATCCCCTATCTTGGGGGAGTTGCTGATGTCGTGATGGGCATTAGCCAACTTCAACAGAGAGAGAGCGGCGGGTCACTCACCCCTCTTAGTGAAAAAATGGTCGACTCGCTCAATATTCGTCTCAGTAATACACGCTATCTCTCCCTAAAGGATCACTCGCTTCTCATTCAGATTGCAGAAAATTTCTTACAGGATGAGCCTCTAATCACCATCACAATTGATGGTGAGGAGCGAAGCATTACAGCGCAAGAGCCCTTTGATGCTGAAGGGGTGGAGAGATTCACCATTTCAGAGCCCCTCTACACTGTTTATCGAGCAGAGGGGTTCCCGACAAAGCCGATCAGCACTCAGAGCTTCCCTGTAGAGATCGAGAGGCACTATCACCAACCGCTAACAGAGCTAAAAGCTGGCGATCGTCTCCTCATCACCCTTAAGTTAAAGGCGAAATCGACACACCACAATATATTGGTAGAGGAGCTGATCCCTAGCGGCTTTAAACTGATCCCCCCTCGCTCTCAAGAGGAGACGGATGAGCTGGCCCAAAGTTACGGCTACAGAGAGAGCGCTAAATTTTCTGAGCAGTATAGGGATGATCGTTACGAGGCGGTGGTAACCCTCTCCCCCTCTCCTACCCTGCTCTCCTATATGATTGAGGCGACTCATGAGGGGAGCTTCCAATCTCCCCCAACACGCCTACAGTCGCTCACACAGCCAGACCTTCAGGCGATTGAGGTGTACGATCTAAAAGCTGAGGTAAAAGCGCCTCAAAATTAGCTAATCACCAGCTTCAAAGATAAAATAAGGGGCTCTATTTGAGCCCTTTTTTATCGTCCCGATAAAATCCCCTCTACGCCTTGCTATCCAAATCGTTAGGTCAATTATGAAATCAGAAAAAAATAGTATTGATCCCTCTCTTGAGCTCCCCTTAAAAAAGGTGGGAGGAACGCTTGAAGAGCTACTTCCAGAGGAGGAGCTTACCGCTTCTCACGATGATTCTCCCCTAAAAAAGAGCGGAACTTCCCCCAAAGCTCCCCTCGCTAAAATGGCTCAAATGAAGGGGACACTGCCGCTCAATCTAAAAGAGGGGGAGAGAGCCGCTCGACTTGAGAGCATGAAAGGGGAGTTTAGCGCGATTCCCAAAAGCCCCTTTGCGCTTCTAAAATATCTACTGCGAAAAACTGCGTGGGGCAGAAGATGGGAGGAGAGAGGAAGAGCTCACCTAAAAGCGACTGGCGGTCTAATGGATGAAACGTTAGGGCGCTTTCCTCTATGGCAGAAGATTAAGCGGCTGCTCCTTTGGGGAGTTGGAATTATAACGCTCTCTCTTAGTACCCTTTGGGGAGGCTTTGCCCTTCTCAATAAGATCTCCCCCCTCCCCCCCTTTACCCTTGAGCTCTCCCCTGTTGTGCTCGATCGCAATGGGGAGGTTTTACGCCACTTTTCAGATGAAGAGGGCTTCTTTCGCCACTGGGTCAATTATGATGAGGTGAATCCCCAATATTTTGAGCTGCTCATCGCTTATGAGGATCGCTTCTTCTATAAACATAATGGGGTGAATCCACTTGCGACGCTCCGCGCTCTGGGGCAGATGATCTGGCATCGAAAAATTATCTCAGGCAGCTCAACTCTCTCCATGCAGGTGGCGCGCCTCCTCTACCCGCACGATCGCTCCCTTAAAGGGAAAGTTATTGAAGCGTTTCGAGCCCTTCAGCTTGAGAAGAGATATAGCAAAGAGGAGCTCTTAACTCTCTATATCAATCTAGCCCCAATGGGGGGAAATATTGAAGGGTTAGCCGCTGCAAGTTGGCGCTACTTCTCCAAAGCGCCCAGTGAACTCAATCGGGCAGAGAGTGCTTTTTTAGTCGCCCTCCCTCAACGCCCTAACGCCTTTCGCCCCGATCGTCACCCTGAAAATGCGCTCTACGCCCGTAATAAGGTGCTCACCCGTGCTCATAAGTATGAGATTATTGATGAAGATGAGCTGATGCTCCTCTCCAACTCCCCCCTTGGATATCATCCCCAAGCGACCCAATTTCATGCCCCCCTCTTAAGTGAGCGTTTAGTGAAGCGCTATCCTGACGAAGCGGTGATCTACAGCACAATCGATAAGACGCTACAGGTTGAGATAGAGCGCCTTATCAAAAATCGAGCAGATCGCTGGCCCCAAAAGGTCTCCAGCGCTGTTATGGTGCTTGATAATCGTACAGAGGAGGTTCACGCTTATATCGGATCAGCCGATCTCTTTAGTGAGAGCCGTGCAGGTTTTATCGATATGACGCAGGCGATCCGCTCACCTGGTTCAACCTTAAAACCGTTCGCATACGGCATGGCGCTCGATGCGGGAATCGTTCATGAAGCGAGTCTGCTAACCGATGTCCGCCGAAATTTTAACGATTATGGTCCTAAAAATTTTGATGGCAACTTTAGCGGAGCTGTAACGATGGCACACGCACTGCAACAATCGCTCAATGTCCCCGTCGTTCAAGTCTTAACCCACCTCACTCCCCACCGATTTATTAAGAATCTTCGGAATGCGGGGGTTACGCTCTATCTTGAAGAGCCCACCTTAAGCCTCATCTTAGGGGGGATCGGCATTACACTTGAGGAGCAGCTCCGCCTCTTCTCTGCTCTTGGGCGGCAAGGTGTTCTCCCAACACTTAAATTCCATACCCATTTTGCACCCCAATTTAAGACAGGATTTGAGCATGGAAGAGAGGGGGTTTTAGGTACGCTCATGAGCGAAGCGGAGGCGTTAGTTCCACTCGATCAGATCGAAACGGCAACAGAACAGTTCACCGACACTCATTCTCTCTCTGATGCGATCAATGAGAGAGTTGAAGGGGCGATCGAGGGCATCAATCAAGAAGTATCAGAAAAGATCGCAAGTGCTCAAAATGTTATTGATTCAGAGAGAGCGCATCTATCTGAGCATCTCGATGCACTCACTGGCGAGAAAGCGCTCCTTTTAGAGGGGGAAACTACTCAAGATCAGGAATATCAACTAACCTTAAGCGAGGGAGAAAAACGGGCGGCAGAAGCAAAAACGCGCGCTCAATCCTTACGAGAAGAGAGGGAGGGGCGAATTCTCTCCCCAGAGGCGAGCTGGCTGATTCATCGAATCATGAGCGATGTTCGCCCCCCATCCCACCGCTTTACACAGCGTAAAATTGCGTGGAAGACGGGAACGAGCTACGGCTACCGCGATGGCTGGGCGATTGGGGTAACCCACGATTGGACCGTTGCGGTTTGGGTTGGGCGCCCTGATGGCTCCCCCAATCTTGGGGTACTTGCAAACGATATGGCGACCCCCCTCCTCTTCGACCTCTTTACGCTTCTGCCAGAAGAGGAGGTAGCGCTCCCTCGTCCTGAAGGAATCGAAAAAAGAGAGATCTGCTGGCCAAGTGGGCGCCTCTCCACACACGTTGCTAAAGAGGAGTGCGCACGCATCTTTAAGATCGATGTGATTCATCAGCTCGTTCCCCCCACCCTCTACGATGGGCCGAAAGAGCGTAATCATGGAGGGTGGCCAATTCTACTTCAGAATATGTGGCATGAGCGGGGCATCCTCCCTAAAGAGGTTAAGCAGCCACTTGCGCCCCAAATTAATGGATTGAGTGATGAGTCGATTCTCTTTAAATTGAGAGATGATTCGAGAGTGCTTCCCCTTCGCGCCTTCGGTTCAGGGACATTGCGCTGGTATCTTGATGGGGTACTTTTAGAGAGAGCGGAGCTCCCTCTCAACAATCTCTCTGTAGGGATTCATCGCTTAACGGTTGTCGATGAGCGGGGGGAGAGCCACTCCATTCAGATTGAGGTGCGCCTTATATAAATAGAGAGTACCCTCTAAAATTCTCCCTCAAGTTGTAAATTGATTGAAAAAGAGAAATTCACCCCCATAGTTAGGGGTTGCCTTTATCTTACTGCGCCTTACAGTAGCGCAAGAGTCCAGTTTTTACGAAGATCTCAATAGAGAGGTCTTCGCTCTAATAACCTAATCGAGGAGATGGGATGAGTAGAGAAGAGTTTGATCCCAAGAATTTAGATCACCCCTTAAGTGACGAGACGAGCCAAGCTGAGGAGACTGATTCCAAAGAGTCCCTCAATCAGCAGGCTAAAGAGCACCATTCTACAAAGAGCGAGCAGGCAAAATCGCAGCTCTTTATCGATGGTGAGACAATCGGCCCTTTTATCCATATTTTACCGCTCAATGAGCGCCCCTTCTTCCCCCCACAAATTGCACCTATTGTGCTCGATGAGGAGGTTTGGGGCGCTGTATTTGACGCTATTAAAGATAATCGCTCCCCCGTTATAGGCTTAGTGCTCGCTAAAAAAGAGCCTAACGCTGCAATGACAGAGGAGGATTTTCACTCCTTCGGTACACTGGTACGGATTCACCATCTTCACCGAGATGGGGAGAAGATCCACTTTATCGCACAAGGTTTACGCCGATTTGAGATCTTAGAATTTACCCGTAACTCCATCCCCTTCACTGCTCGCGTTCAATATTATGATGAGCCTGCAAAGATCGGGAGTGAGGATCGGGCTCACGGGCTCGCTATTTTAAATACCCTTAAGGAGCTAATGCCACTCAACCCCTTCTTTGGGGAGGAGCTAAAGCAATTTCTTGGCCGATTTAATAGCAATGAGCCAGGTCCTTTGGCAGATTTTGCCGCAAGTATCTCTTCAGCAAATCGGGAGCAGATTCAGGAAGTCCTCGCCACTATCCCACTTGTTGAGCGAATTCAGAAGACGCTTGAGCTCCTTAGAAATGATCTTGCTGTTGCACGGCTCGATAGTGAGATTCGAGGAAAGGTGGATGAGAAGATCGCAGAGCATCAGCGAGAGTATTTCCTACGAGAGCAGCTTCGGGTGATTCAGCAAGAGCTTGGAATCGATAAGGAGGAGAAAGGGGGCGATCTTGAGATGTTCCTCCAGAGAATCGATGAGTTTGAAGATCTTCCAGAAGCGGCTCAGATTCGGATGGAGGAGGAGCTTGAAAAATTTAGCACTATGGAGATCGGCTCCTCGGAATATGCGCTCGTTCGCTCCTATCTCGATCTCTTAACCTCCCTTCCATGGGGGCATAAGAGTCGTGACAACTTCGATCTAAAGCGTGCTCGAAGAGTGCTCGACAAAGATCACTTTGGCTTAACTGAAGTCAAAGAGAGAATTATTGAACAGATCGCCGTTGCTAAACGTAAAGGGGAGCTTAAAGGGACTATTATTCTGCTCGTTGGTCCTCCTGGTGTTGGAAAGACCTCGATTGGACGCTCAGTGGCGGAGAGTTTGAATCGTCAATTTTTCCGATTCAGTCTTGGAGGCGCAAGAGATGAGGCGGAGATTAAGGGGCATCGCCGCACCTATATCGGAGCAATGGCAGGAAAGCTGATTCAAGCAATCAAAGAGACAGGGACCGATAATCCCGTCATTATGCTCGATGAGATCGACAAGATGGGGCAATCCTTCCAAGGGGATCCTGCATCGGCGCTCTTAGAAGTGCTTGACCCTGCACAGAATCACGATTTTCTCGATCACTATCTAGATGTGCGTTACGATCTTTCAAACGTACTCTTCATCTGTACTGCTAATAGTGTAGAGAGTATCCCCTCCCCCCTTCTCGATCGGATGGATGTGATCCCTCTTTCAGGCTATATCTTGGAGGAGAAGCTCGAGATCGCGCGTAAATATCTCTGGCCAAAACAGCTAGAGAAGGCGGGCTTTAAACGTTCTGAACTCCGCATCACCAAAGCTGCGATTGAGCGAATTATCGATCGTTACGCTCGAGAATCTGGTGTGCGACAACTTGAGAAACAGCTTGCCAAAATCGTCCGTAAATCTGCAGTTAAATTTGCAGATGAGTCGTTAGAGCGGCTCTCGATCGGTGTTAAAGATGTTGAAAAACTTCTTGGTGAGGAGCGTTTTAGTCCAGATGAGCTCTTTAAAGGAGTTGGAATTGTGACAGGCCTTGCGTGGACCTCGATGGGGGGAGCAACGCTCAGCCTTGAAGCGATCAAAATTCCGAGTGAAAAACCCGCATTGAAGATCACAGGACAGCTCGGTGAAGTGATGCAGGAGTCTGCAAATATCGCCTATAGCTATATGAAAGCGAATTGTGAGCGCTTCGGGCTATCTCACACATTCTTTGAATCGGGAGTGATACATCTACACGCTCCTGAAGGGGCAGTCCCTAAAGATGGACCAAGCGCTGGAATCACTATCGCTTCAACCCTTCTCTCACTTGGATTGGAGAAAGCGCCTCGAAATATCGCAATGACGGGGGAATTAACCCTTACAGGGCGTGTGCTCCCCATTGGCGGTGTAAAAGAGAAGCTCATCGCTGCTCGACGAGTGGGGATTTTTGAGCTTATCTTCCCTAAAAATAATGAAAAAGAGTTTAATGCTCTCCCTGATTATCTTAAAGAGGGGATAAAAGCGCACTTTGTAACAACATTTGATGAGGTAGCTCCTCTCCTCTTTGATCATAAATAAGGAGAAAAGAGCACTTCCATTCAGTTTAAAAGGAAAATTAAGTACAAATATTGCACATAAAAGATAAATTGATCTGAGTTGTTGTAAAAATAAGACAAAAGCAGTCAAAGCTAGATCTATAGAGGATTACAGAGCACTTAACACCCCTATTTATAGCGACTCTTTTGTTGCTTTTATGATAAAACGGGCAATTTATGTATGAATTAGGCAAAAAAATGTTGCACAAATGAGAATAATGGGTTTAAATACAACTCATGGAGTCTAACCCATAAAATTTATCTTTATTTTATTAACTCAACAGGAGCACAATTCTTATGAAAAAGAATTTATTAGCTTTAACAGTTGTAGGCGCACTCACATTAGGCGCTGCACAAGCAGAAACTGTTCTCTACGGTTCAGTTCGTATGGACTACGGTAGCAACAAAAACGATATCAAA
>JASLFR010000004.1 GCA_030150565.1 Cardiobacteriales bacterium
CTTAGTCAATATTGCCGATCTTTACAATGTGAAGTGTGAGCCCTTCGATTTTATGAGTGATAATGAGCTAATCTCCTTCTTTGAGCGGCTCCACTTTGGAAAGACAGATGAGGAGCTCTTCAGTAAGCGGGAAGGGAGCCACCTGCGCGCCGCTGTTCAGACCTTTCTTAAGGAGCAGAATCATGAGGGATATACTGAGCGGCTTAAGCGGTTAGAGCTCATTCTCGACCGTTTTCTTGAGATTAGTGAAGATGGTGCGGCGCTGATTGATAACTACCTTGAGAATCGCCCAGCGGGACAGAAGTATCTGCAACGCTACCTCAAAGAGTATATGGCGAAAAATCGGGAGAAATATTTAGGTAATGAGTCACAAAAGTCGAATCAATCCCCTGTTGATGAACATCTTCTCCTAGAGCGGCAGATCGATCTTCAACGTATAGAATCAAAATTGCATCAAGCGCAGAAAGATTATGAGGCAGAAGTGCGCCGAGCTGAAAATCTCAAGAGTCAAAATGAGAAGGAGTTACTCCGCCTTAAAGAGAATCATGAGCGGGAGATTGAGCGTCTTCAGAGACGCCATGCCCAAGAGAAGAGTGATGTGATCCGTCTTGCGGAAGCGGAGGCTCAATATTTAGAGCAGAAAAATAGCGCTCTGAAGGAGGATCAGGCGCGCCTTGAGGCGCTCATTGAGGAGCAGAAATATCTCCTTCACCACCCAGAGTTACCAGAAAAGATTACAGAGACGCACCATCTTCTCACCCTCTTAAAGCCTAATAATCATCTCACTCATCAAGTAGCGATTAATAGTGAGGATTCCTCCTCTTCCCCATCGATTCAGCAATCCCCCTCTATTGAGGCTTGCGCCAACCCATTAACTCCCCCATTAAAGGAGCAGTATCTTCAAGAGTTGAGTGATCTTTTCAATGTTTTCAATGCGCAAGAGGGGCCGCAGCTCACCTATGATGAGGTCGCCAATCTTGTCGTTACCATTACCCAATCATTCTTAACTATCTTTTCAGGCGCACCTGGAACAGGGAAAACTTCAACCGCTCTAAAAATGGGGCGAATCTTAAATTTAATGCCTGAATCTAACGATACTGATTTAGCCAACTTCTTAACGATATCGGTGGGGCGAAATTGGCTCTCTAGCCGTGATTTAATCGGCTTCTACAATGCGCTAAAAGAGCATTATCAACCTGCGAAGACGGGGCTCTACCCCTTCTTAAAATCGAATGTTGGGCGAGAGTTTATGAAGCTTGTGCTCTTAGATGAGGCGAACCTTTCAAGCATTGAGCATTACTGGTCCGACTTTTTGGCACTCTCTGATCATGAATCGGAGCGCTCCCTCCAATTGGGAGCACCTAATGGGGAGAATTTACTCTCACTCCCTGAAGGGTTGCGCTTTATCGCCACAATCAATAATGATGCGACAACAGAGCCCCTCTCTCCTCGCCTTCTTGACCGAGCGCCAATCATCTTAATGAAGCAAAACCCACTCTTCACCGCCTATAAAACGGAGGAGCAGAGTACTAAAGAATCTCTCTTTAAGGAGGGAGCAATCCCCTATTCTCAACTATTAGAGGCGTTTACCCCAACGCAGAAGATCCCCTGCCTAACAGAGCGGGAGTATACCGTTTTACAAGGGTTGAGTGGGTTTCTCAACGCTTCTGAAAAAGGGGCGCGCCCAATCTACATCAGCCCCCGTAAACAGATGGCGATTACCCGCTACCTTTCGGTGGCGCGTACGCTCAATTTTGTCGATATTGAGCCGCTCGATTTTGCAATTAGCCAATATATTCTCCCCCTTATTGAGGGGGAAGGTTCCCCCTTTGCTCTGCGCCTATTGGGAATTAAGAATCATCTACAGCAACATCATCTGCACCGCTCTCTTGCGATTGTGGAGGAGATTATCGCGCGGGGGGAATACTCCTATCAACACTACTCCTTCTTTTAAAGGAGCGAGCGGATGACACAGCAATCAGATATTACAATTAAAGCGCTCAACTTCTCCCATGAAGCGGATAAAGAGGAGCGAGAAGATGGGAAAAGTGTAAAAATCTCCCCTTTTAAGAGGGAGGGAGCGTTTGCACGTCCACTACGCTTTATGCTCAACCCGCTTGGACGAAATAGAGCTGCAATTGAGATTCCTATTTTAGATTCTGTTCACGATTGGGATCGAACCTTTATTCGAGTTGCCGATGATCAGGCGTACCAATTTGAGCTCCATCTTAGTGCGCTAGCTCACGTCTCTTTAAGCCATCAAGGGGAGTTGATCCATTTTGAAGAGGCGCAAGTTGAGGATGATTACATCATCTATCGGTGGCGCGCGCCCGATATCGCTCCTAATCGCCCCTACTATCTCTTCTATAACCATTATGGGCGCACAACCCTCTCTTTGCGCATCAATCATCAAGAGATTCTTTTAGCCCCCCTTGAGATTGTAAATCGTAATGCAAAGCATGAGCAGGCAACCTTTATGCTCGATACCTTAAAGAGGGAGTCTCTGCCCCATTTTCAGCGCCTCTTAAAGTATCGTGCACACCATAAAGATTCACAACTTGAGCAGTTTTTAAGGCTTGAACGGCAGAGAATCGATCAGAAGAGAGATGAGGAGAGTGCAGAGACACCAGAGTATTATCTAAACTATTTTCAATCTCTGCTTGAGCCCCTTTCACAACTGATTGAGCGGATTATTCGCTCCCCCCTCAAAGATCGCTCCCCTCGCTATCGTGAAGTGGTGCCACATAGTGAGATGGCGCTCGATGATGATTCGATTCAGTGGCTAATCGATCATCTCGATACCCTCTTTGAAGTGAGCTCCCCTGAAGAGGCGCTCTTAAAATATAGGGGGCGGTACTACTCCGCTCCTAAAGTGGGGCAATTGATCACAACCCCCAATTTTGATATTGAGGAGAATCGGGCGATTATTAGCGCTCTTCTGCACCTACTTAATCGAATTGATGAGGTGATCGATTACCTCTCTACTCATAAAAGTGCACCTAACCGTAGTGAGGAGAGTGGGGAGTATCGCGCCTTCTCATCAGAATTGATGCACTCATACCATAAAGAGAGTGATCAGCTCTCAAGAGCGCTCCTTGCGATTAAAGAGCCACTCTTAAAACAGGTCCATCTACTAGGGAAACGGTGGGGGCTTCCATTACGGCTAGGGCGTCTTCGCAAAACGGCAAAGATGCGCCATCGCCCCGCTTATCTTGCTCTCCTCTCCCTATTAGAGAATGTTGAAAAACCCTTAAAGATTGCAGGAATTGCGCCACAAGCGCTATTAGAGATCAACTCAATCCCTGAACTCTTTGAGTATTACCTCTTCTTTAAGATGGCGCACTACATTAAAACGATCAACAAAAGAGGAAGAGCAGGTTTCTATATTGATGAGAATGAGGTCACTTTTGAGCTAACAATTGGGGATTATCAATATCGGTTAGAGTATGAGCCCTATATTGGAGTACGACGAGAGAACCGCTTACCTTACGCACATCCCCATCTTGTGAATGTGGAGGGGTATTATCTCTCTGATGGTATTTTAAAACAGCGCCATCACCACTCTCGACAGCATCACCGTCTGCCCGACTTTCTTCTCTCTGTCACTCATCTTAATGATGAGAAAAAACGGAGGCACTATATTGTGATGGATGCCAAATTTACCGATCCTCATCTCGCCTTTACCCGAGATCTTCCTGAATTGACGATGAAGTATCTGCACGGTATTCATGATGGTACACAGCATGGGGATCTCGATCATCATCCAATTAAAGGGGTCGCGGTTATTCACCCTGATGAGAGCTCTACCCTCACCCACTTTCATGGGCAACCTTACACCTCATTTGGTGGCGCGTATACAATCTCCCCCTATCTGATCACAATTGGGCATCCCCTTGATGAGGAGGTATATCAGCGCACAGATCACCCCTATCTTATGCAGGTATTGGCAAGAAGTATTAAATTACTGCGAAGAAGCCTCAATAAGGAGCAACGCATTGAGCGGGCATTAGCCCTCTTAGCAGAGCATGAGGCGGATCTTTAATTAAAAAAAAGCCTACACAGATGATTGTGTAGGCTCTCTTAGAGTGTGACTCTAACGCGATTTAAAAAAGATGATTCTTAAGCTTCACGCGCCATTTGACGATGCCCAATATCCTTTCTATGGAAGGTATAGGGGGCATCGAGCTGAGGCATATAGGAGTAGACCTTATCAAAAGCACCCTTAAAGGTGGGAGCAATCGCAACGGCAAGCAGAATACGCCCACCATTACTCACCAATACCCCTTCCTCCTCCTTAACCCCTGCGTAAAAGAGCATAAAATCCTTATCCTCAATCGTTGGGATAGTAAGC